>CAZWTY010000199.1:0-2536 GCA_964637565.1 uncultured Desulforapulum sp. | reverse complement strand
TCCTGCCCGCCGGGCTGGGCGGCGACTCCGGCGTCATCGGCTGCGCCGGCTGCGCCCTTTGGCGCCACGGGCAGGAGCACCGGGCCTGAGCGGGTTTCCGCCGGCATTGACGCCTGGAAAATCATAAGGAAGCGTTCACGTTGTTTTTGAGGCGGAAAACCAACGGCATCCCCGGAGGCTTGGGATGCCAAATACGGCGCATTGAAAAACTTCAGGAAGAAACCGCCCAAAACAACCCCCTTTTTGACTTTGACGAAAAGGACAGGTTTCTTTGGGGGCCGTCAAGCACCACACCATGACCACCCCCGAACCTATTTACGCACTGCGCAAGGCACGGATGGACAGTTCGCGGGGCACGGCGTCAAAATGCCGCCGCACCGGGTGTACAATGGCGGATACCGGATTGGCATAGAGTCCCGACCCTCGGGTGAGTCGGCGGAATGCGGCGTGAAAGCCCCCCATCCGCCATGGGCGCGCCCCTTAACGGCTGTTGGAGGACAGGGAAATGCGTTCAACTGTTGCGGTCCTTTTTGTGGTTGGCGCGGTGTGCGGCGGGGCGCACGCCTTCGGCCCGGCCACCCACGCCTATCTGGCCGTCAGCGCCGCGGGCAGCAACCATCCGGACATTGTGTGGGGCGCGGTTGCCCCGGACTTTGCGCAGATGGCAAGGGGGGAAAACGCCGCCGCCGCCGCCACACTGGGAGGCATGACCCATTCCGAGTTTGACCGGCTGGCGGACTCGTGCTTTGCCGTCGGCTTCTCCACGCACAACGGTTCCTGGGGTGCGGACTATTACGCGCATCTTTATTACAACACCCAGGCCCCGGACATTTTCTCCACCACCGTCATCCGGCAACTGAGCCAGGAATTCAGCATCCCCATGCAGCGCGGGGAGGACCTTTTTGAGGCGGCCATGGAATATCTGGTGCGGGTGGACTATGGGCCGGGCCTGGGAACCCTGCTGGAGCAAAGCGCGCTGGCCTCCGGGCCGCAAAACGAGCAGGCGGTGGTGGACGCCTATGCGGCGGAGCTGGCGGCGCGCACGGCGGGCCTCACCACCGAAGCGGCAGGAACGCTCATCCGAAACGCCTTCCGCGCCTATCTGCAGGCCACAAAAGTATTCGGCGGACAACTGAAGGGGGACCCGGCCGCGGTCAAAACGGCATTGCTGCCAATGCTGGCGGGATACTTGAGCGTGGATCTTGCCACGGCGGGCGCCTATTTTGACCGGGCGGTGGATCTCTGCGACGGCTATGAGGCGGAGCTGGCACGCATCACCGCCAACATGGCCGGCCACATCCCGGCGCACGGCTGCGCCTCCACCGAGGGGGAAGGCGAGGGTGAGGGTGAGGGTGAGGGGGAGGGCGAGAGCCCGCTGGACTTCTGCGCGGCCCTTGATGAGGTCTCGAGCAATCCGCTGCTCGCCGTGGTGGGCGCGGAGTACCAGGACCTGCTCGCGCTGTTGTCGCCCGACATTGCGGACCTGAACGGCCCCTTCACGGTGGACCTGACGAACCCCGCCAATTACATCATCACCGTCCAGGGCAACCAGATGCTGGACGGGGCCAACGAACTGGGCCTGCTGGCGCACATCCTCCGGAAGGAGGACTTTTTCAACGGGACGCTCTCGCATGATCAGGTCCATGCCGCATGGCAGCACAACTACAACCGTCTCCTGTACGGCAACATCGGCCAGACCCTCGCCCCAACCCTGGTGCCCATGGTGCCCGGACTGGTCGAGGTGCTCACCGCCTATGTCACACTGGGCGACGGCGAACTCACCTCGGCCGCGCACATGGCGGTGGGCGGCGGCGGTTCCTTCGGCTTTGTGGCGGGCCTGTTTTCCCTGCTGAACGACGCCCTGGTGGACAACCTTGGCGGCGGCTTCGCGGATCCCGTTCTCGACAAGGACGATTTCATGCTTCTGCCCCGGTTGGCCGCCGACGGCGACGCGGACGGCGACGGCTTCACCAACCGGCAGGAATACGGGCATTTCAGTCCCCGGGCATGCGTGCTGCCCGAAAAAAGCGATCCGGCCGTTGACTATGTCACGGCGGCGCTCACCCGGTCGATCTGCCCCGATTGCCCAGACTGCCCGGCATGCGTCCCAACCACGGGGCACATGTTTGCGGTGGGCGACAACGCCTGCCTTGCCGTGCCGGGCGTCTTTCCGCCGGAGTTGAATTTCACCTGGTCCAAGGAGGGCGAAGGCCCGCTCAGTGAGGGGCGCTTTTCCGGGGTGAACTGTCAGCGGTTGCAGATTAACAACCTTCAGATCGGCGATTCCGGGATGTACACCTGCGAATACGGCGGCGCAAAAACACTGTATTCCGTGTCCATCTCCGTTGCCGGGGCAGTGCCCGCCCTGGGCTGGCCGTCCCTGCTTGCCCTGTTGCTCATCACCGCGGTTGCCGCCGCAGGAACGGGCCTCCCCCGCCTGTCGCGGCGCGGCCCGGGGAAACAAGGATGATACTCACCGTCACCCCGAACCCCTGCGTGGACAAGACCGTCTTCATTGAGAGCCTTGTCCCCGGAG
>CAZWTY010000198.1:0-2568 GCA_964637565.1 uncultured Desulforapulum sp. | reverse complement strand
ACGCCGTCAGACGCACAATCTTGGTTTGCCTCATGCGGCTACACTTTAACTTAAAATGCTCTAATGTCAAAATACAACCCCTTTACAACTCTATCACTTGTTCTTGGACGGCTGATTTTTATGAGTCGCGTCCTGTGAGGGCGCGTTCGTCTTGGTCCATGCCTCAACGTCATTGATGTTGCGCAAGATGTCCTTCTCTTTCAGGGGGAGTTTAGTCAGTTGCCGTAGGGTCGAAACGATCTTGCCGTTGAGTTCATTCTGCAAGCCTTCAGTTTCCGATCCTCCTGTGTACTTGGCTTGATTCGCCCGAAGGGCGTCAAGCAATGGCCCTACGGCGTCCCCATTGTTCAGATTCTGAATCTCCCCAACCGCAAACAACCGGATCTGCAGCGAAGGATGCATTAGGCCTTCGCAGACGAGCTTTACGTTTCGTTGTTGCGCTGCCTCTGCGACAGCAGTCTTTGCCGTTGAGTAGTCTTTGCTGTTTATTCTTGTCTTCAAGTCTTGAGCCTCCTCTGAAGCAGTCGCTAGCGTAACGCATAAAAGAACGACTCCAGCTATGGCCCCGAAGGTCGGCCTTCCCCGCCGTGTTTTGTTGCGTATCATCTCAGTCCTCCCTTAGAATCCGTTGTTATCCAGAGCTTTGTTCGAGCTGTCGTTTGTCCACTTGCCGCCCGCTTTCTTGAACTTCAAATGGATGCGCCAGAGATAGTCGTCGGATATGCGATACCAAACACCACCCAGTTCAAGGCGCGTGAATTCTCGGAAGTGCAATCTCCATTCGAATGTGTCGTTATCCGCTGCAGCACTGTGGGCAATTCCCACACCCGGTGCGTCTGTTCCGGTCAGAACTCCCCCGCCAGAATACGGATCATTCGTCTCGTCGCCTGTTCCTCTGTCGTCGTTCCCTTCAACTGGGTTCACGGGATAGCTGATATCAGCGGGTGGTGGTAGTTGTGTAAAATCGGCGTCTGCGATACCCGCAGGGTTCAGTTTCTTTGTCCGCATCTGTCGGGAGTTGTCCCACTTCTTGTTCGCGCCTCCAGAGAGTGGATCTCCCGTCCAGTGGTTGCCACCGGGCGGGGCGACTGTGTTGGCCCCAGTCAAGTCGGGGCGATCTGCGTCTGTGATTATGGCCGCTGGACCTATGGTGTGTGTGAAATTGTAGCCGCCGGAAATGAAACCGCCCAACTTGCCACCCCCTACATTGATGGGGTCTTGATACTGAATCGGTCTGTCTGTAGAGGTTATAGTTGTCCACACGACCCACACATATCCTTCCCAGCATGTACAGGGTCCGACCTTGATTCTCACCGGAATCTTCTTTGAGTCGACACTCGAAAGCTTAGCCGTTGTCTTATCTGTTCCGACCGCCGGTGCAGTGATGGTGGCTCCATCAGCTTCCCATGTGATTGCGTCCGCAACGGCTGTCGTATCGGGATTGAGCGTCGCATCGAGCACTACATCTCCGGTTCCTTTGGCGCACACAAAGTGATTCTTTCCGGTAGCTCCGACTACACTGGCAATCTTGTGGGTCTCCGGGTCTGAAGAATGGACATCAACGGACTCCACCTTAATGACGGCCCCCTTGATCCTGTCCAACGTCCTGGCGCCATCCGGTCCGGCGGGGCCTTCGAGGGTGATTTCGAGCTCGCAGGGCGGTCTGTTCGGGAGGGCGTCGACGTACAGCTCCAGCGGCCAGCCCGGGATGTTGTTGATATTGAAATTGCCCGTGTTGAACACGCTGCCGTCCGCCTTCAGCAGGCGGAAACAGTCGGAGTAGCCGGACCTCAGGGTCAGCCGCATATCGGGGTTGGAACCGAGCAGCGAGGGGTCGTCGCGGAGCTTGCCGCTGTCGAGCGGGTTGCGGATGACGAGCTTTCGGCACTTGCTCACGTCGTTCGTGACCGGGCAGAAGAGTGTGCGCGTGTCCTCGTCGTCCTCCTGCGCCGCGGACTCGTACCCGGCCCAGTCGATGTCCACGGCGGGCACGGTGACGCGGAACCACGGCGGCGTGCCGCCCGACCCGTCCTGCGTCAGGTAGCCGGTGATCTTCACGTACTCGCGGCTGGAATGCGCGCCCAGCATCAGGTACCGGTGCAGATAGGGGGTCGGCGGCAACGTGCCATACGAGCCGTACGGCCCGCTCCACAGGAAGTCGTCCTGCGCGGCGATGCGCGAGCTTCCGATCCGCCACGGAGTCTGCGGATGGAGGTACAGCTCCGCGGTGACCGCCCCGCAGTCGATCGCGATCACCTGCCGCTTGGCCGTGTCGGGCTCGAGCTCCACGCCGTAATCCGCGCTCAGCAGTGCTTCAGTCACCATGACCATCATCATAACCCCAAAGGCGCTTTTTGTCATCGTGTTAGCGTGGCCAGGTAAAGGAACGCGTCTTGGGCGCGGTCGCCGTCCGGATGGTTCAGGAGGATCTCCCGGAAATACGTTTCCGCCCTTTTCGGATCGGCCATCGGGCCGGCGCAGAGCACGCCCGCGCGCAGCAGCGCGTCGTCCGCCCAGGCGCTCTTGCGGCGGTCGCGCTTGAAGAGGTCGTAAACGGCCAGGGCCTTT
>CAZWTY010000197.1:0-2593 GCA_964637565.1 uncultured Desulforapulum sp. | reverse complement strand
TTGCCGGCATGGAATTCGCGACCTACGCGATTTACTACATCCATCTGATCGCTGTGTTCCATCTGTTCGCCTACCTGCCTTTTTCCAAACTCGCCCACGCGGTTTACAGACTGGCAGCCATGACCTATGCGGAATATGCAAACCGTAAGTAACGCCTGAATCAGGTTGACATGACAAGAAGGAGAGGGGGCTTTCCCCTCTCCTTTTTTATTTGCCGGGAATCCCCTTGAAGTTTTTCATGACATGCCTCATAGTATTAAAAATATTTGAAAACTTAGCACCCAGGATTGTTCATGGATCGAATATTTACAGACACGACGAATTTTTTTGCCATCGACTACGGCGACATTATCGAGGTAGAAGGAAAACGTTACCTGATCAAGGGTCATGAACGGGAAGAACGTTTCGGCCTTGACGAGCCCAAGTTCTGGGTGAAAAAAGGCATCGACATGGAGAACGGCGAGCGGAAAATTCTGAAACTGGCTTTTTTCGAACAGTTTGAAACGAGCATCGGCGTTGTAAGGATTCCCTGCTTCAGAAATCCTGAAAAAGAAGCCCAGGTTCTCGATCTTGTCAAAAACCATCCCCATTTCATGCATGGCAAGTCCTACATGGATTCCAAAGGAAACAGTGTCCGGGTCATCGACATCGTTCCCGGCATGAATCTTTACCGTTATGTGGAAAGCCTGGCCCACATGGATCACAAGACCTATTTCTTCGAGGTGTTTCCAGGCATCCTTCTCCAGTTGATCAAAGCCTTTCATAGCCTTAGGGTGCTTCACGCCAGCGGTCTTCGCCACGGTGACGTCCGGAACGACCATATCATCATCGAAAGCGGAACCGGCAACTACGTGTGGATCGATTTCGATTACGATTACGAATCCACGGAAAATCCTTTCAGTCTGGATATCATGGGGCTTGGTAATATTCTTCTGTTCACCATCGGCAAGGGATTTCACAACCTCCAGGAAGAAGATGTCAAAGGCGAGCTGGTGTACAGAGAACTCCGTGAAATCGCCGAGCCCGAAGATTTTTCCATTCTCCACAAATGGCGGTTCATGAACCTGAAAAAGCTTTACCCCTACATCCCCAACGGGCTGAACGACATTCTCGGCCACTTCACCCTGGGGGCCAATATTTTTTACGAATCCGTGGACGAGGTGGTCGATGATCTGAAACGTTTCATCTGACCAGAAACGCAGCATCTTGAAGCGGAGTGGAGATAAACCGCAGGCTGTGTGTGTTGCGTCCGCTTCAGGATAAAATCGTTTTTCAATACCTTCATTTTTTGTTATGTTTGCGGGAGTCAACCGGCGGTTAAAAAAAATACGGTTGATACAGCCGTTTTATGGCGGCTCCGGCGTTGATTCGATGAGGAACAGGATCCCGCCCGCATCCTTTGAAAACCCGGCCCCCTGAAACCTCTTCAGGGGCACAATGAAAAGATACAGGTCAATCAAGAAAACATTATGATATCGGGACTGCTTTTAACGTTGTTTCTGGTGGCTTTGAACGGCTTTTTCGTGTCTGCGGAATTCTCCATCGTCAAGGTGCGGTATTCCCAGATCCACCTGAAAGCCGAGCAGGGCAACAAATTCGCCAAGATGTCGGAACATATCATCGACAACCTTGACGCCTACCTTTCGGCCACCCAGCTGGGTATAACCCTGGCAAGCCTGGGACTGGGCTGGATCGGCGAACCGGTGGTATCGAAGATGATTTCCTCACTTCTTGCCGCTCTGAATATTTCCATCACCCCGGAAATGCTCCATTCCATATCCCTGCCGGTGGGCTTTGTCATCATCACCGTGCTTCATATCGTGTTCGGCGAGCTTGCACCCAAATCCATCGCCATCCGGAAATCGGAAAACACCACCCTGGCCATATCCTACCCCCTCTATATTTTCTTTATCGTGTTCCGTCCCTTCATCTGGCTGATGAACTCGCTGTCCAACATCTTCCTGAACATGATCGGGATCAAGCCGGTGGGAGAGCACGAGATTCACAGTGTGGACGAGTTGAGGCTCCTGGTCGAGCAAAGCAAGAAAGGGGGCCAGATCCAGGAGGAAAACTACGAAATCATCAAGAACGCCTTCGATTTCACCGATCACAACGCCAAGCAGGTGATGATACCCCGTCAGTTCGTCCTGGCCCTTGACATTGAAATGCCCATCGGCGAAATGATCGATGTCATCCTGGAAAACGGCTATTCCCGGATTCCCATCTTCAAGGGCTCCATCGACAACATCATCGGTTTTGTCTACGCCAAGGATATCCTGAAAGAACAGTACAAAAACCCGGGCTTCAAGATAGAAGACCTGCTCCATCCCCCGTTCTACGTGTTCGAAACCAGGAAGATCAGCGACATCCTCAAGGAATTCCAGAAACGGCACATGCATCTGGCCGTGGTCATGGATGAATTCGGGGGAACCCAGGGTATCATCACCCTTGAGGATATTCTGGAGGAGCTGGTGGGGGAAATTCAGGACGAAGACGATGACGAGAAACCCATCGTCGAGATGAAAGACGACAACAGCTTCATCGTTCAGGCCACCCAGCTTCTGGCCAATATCAACGAGCATCTGCCCCATCC
>CAZWTY010000196.1:0-2668 GCA_964637565.1 uncultured Desulforapulum sp. | reverse complement strand
TGCATGCATTTCCTGAAAGGATTTTTCCCATCCTTGTCTTGGCTTTGAGACAGGTGTAAACGGTAAATAACAATCCCTGTTTTTTCGTAAATAAGTTTCCCTGGTTTGTCGCATAAAACGTCAAAGCCTTTTTAACTTTAAGGTGCAAACCAATTAAAGTAAAAGGCTCATGACGACACAGTTTAAAAGACAAACCATGTATTACAAAATTAAAGAACTTTTCGGCAAAAAGTACAAAGTGACCCAAATTAGCCGGGAATTGGGTAAAGATCCCAAGACGGTCAGGAAGTACCTTAGTATGAGTCCGGAGGCGTTTGACAAGATGCTGCTTAAACTTCAACACCGGCAGAAAAAGCTTAAGCCGTATGAATTGTTCATCAAAGAGCGATTGGAAGGTTGTCCGGATTGTTCGGCTGCCCAAGTGGATGATTGGTTGAAAGAAACGTATGCTGACATGTTCCAGGTGGCATCGAAAACGGTCTTCAATTTTGTAAGCTACGTCAGGAAACGATATAACATTCCGAAGGTTCAAGGCCACCCAAGGCAATATCAACAGGTGGAACAGCTTCCTTACGGGCAACAGGCGCAGGTTGACTTCGGACAATATGTGTTGAGAGAGACTGATGGAAGCCGAAAGCGAGTGTACTTTATGACGATGGTCTTGTCTCGGAGCCGTCAGAAATATGTTCGGTTTACCCTTAATCCAATCACTACCGGTTTTGTAATTGAATCCATGGACCTGGGCTTTTCCTTCTTCGAAGGGATAACAGAAGAAGTGGTCTTTGATCAGGACTGTACCTTGCTCAGGGATGAGAACCATGGGGATCTTTTACTTACAGAAGAATTTAGCAGGTATGTAAGGCAGCGCAAGTTCAAGCTTCATTTTTGCCGGAAAGCAGATCCGGAAAGTAAAGGGAAAGTTGAAAATGTGGTCAAATACGTGAAGCAGAATTTTTTGCGTGGCCGTTTGTTTGCGACGATCGATGTGTTGAATGAACAGTCCCTTGGTTGGCTCTCCAGAACCGCCAATGCCAAAGAACATGCGACCATACGGAAAATACCCCATCAGGAATGGTTGATCGAAAAAGCTTTCCTGGCTCCTTTTACAGGGTTTATCCCGTTGACTGAATCGGAAAACACCTACCACGTCAGAAAAGATCATGTGATCAGTTTTAAAGGCAATCAATATACTGTTCCTCTTGGCACTTACCGTGATCCTGAGACGCTTGTCCGGGTCAAGGTGAAAGAAGGTGCCCTTGAGATCTACAATCAGGAATCCCGTCTAATTGCCAGGCATTCGATTGCATATGGTAAAGGACGGACCATACGCAATACCCAACACCTCAGAGATACCTCTCAAAAGGTCCAACACCTGATCGAGGAAGTAAGTTCATTGTTTAGTGATCAATCCTTGGCTACTTTGTTCCTGGAGCATATCCGAAAAGAGAAACCCAGATATGTCCGGGATCAGTTGGTGCTGATCCGTAAAGAAATCCAGGTGAGTGAACCTTCCCTGGTATTGAAAGCCCTGGAGTATTGTTTAAAGAACCGGCTTTACTCCGCCACTGAATTTTGTGATGTTCTACGGTCATATCATCAGCGGCCATCGACTGCTGAGATCGATTTAAGCCAGGTCCGCATTCTGATGCCTGTTGGCGATATGATGTTTTACGAGCCACAGTTGAGTGATATAAATGAGTATCAATCCATCATTCAATAGGCTATGGAACGTCTTGAACTCTTTAAAGACCAAGCCCGTGATCTTAAACTTCACGGCCTTATCAGCGGGATAGAACCGCTGTTGGAAACAGCCCAGAAAACCAAGATCAGTTATCTTGAGTACTCGCTCAGTATGTTGGAAAAGGAAGCCAAATACCGCAATGCCTGTGAGCAGGTGAAACGTATGAAATCGGCTAAACTTCCTCTGCAGCATGACCTGGATGAATACAACCCTTCATTTATCAACGGGATATCTATCCAGCAGCTTCGTCAACTGCGCGAACTGCTTTGGCTTGACCAGCACTTCAATCTGATGCTCACCGGCCCCAGTGGGACCGGAAAAACATATATCGCAGCCGGTCTGTGCTATGATGCCCTGAAGAATGGGTATCGTGCGTTGTTCCGCAGCATTGACCAGATCGTTCATGTGATAAGAATGAAAGACGTCACGGCCATTGCAGGAGCAGAATACAAACGGCTACTGAAGGCGCAGTTGCTGGTAATCGATGATATCATGATGTTCCCTCTGGAAAAGGAGATCGCTGTCGGGCTCTTTCAGCTAATAAACCAGATGTTCGAGCGCTCTTCCTTTATCATAACAACCAATAAAAATCCAAAGGAATGGGCACAGTTGCTTAATGATGAATCGTTGGCTGCTGCACTATTGGATCGGCTATTATACCACAGCGAAGTAATCAAATTAACAGGAAAAAGTTATCGACTGGAAAACAGAAAAACAATTTTTAATCAATCTAAAACCTGATTGTGTGAATGTTAAAATGGGAAATAACAATTGCAGGTTAGTGGGAGGCTTTGTTATTCTCATTTTAACATGCATCTGAAATAAATGCATAACAATGTCAAACCGTAAATAAACCTTAGTAATTTTATGCAGCAAAGTAGGGAATCTTATTTGCCAAAAATCGTCCATTGTTAGTTACTGCTTACA
>CAZWTY010000195.1:0-2714 GCA_964637565.1 uncultured Desulforapulum sp. | reverse complement strand
GGTGAAATCCAGCAGTTCCTTTTTCGGGATCAGGCGCTGAACCAGGATGTCGGGCGTCACCACCAGGATGTCCGGCGCGTCGCCCGCAGCCAGGAGGTTCAGGATGCGCATCCGTTCGGCCACCGTGTCCGACTGGTAGGACAGGGACTTCAAGGGCACCAGGGTGCTGGCCGGAAAAAAACAGACCGATGCCCCGTCTCCTCCAAGGAAAAATCCCAGATCGTTCATCCGCTTTTCCGCGTCGGCCCTGTCCCGGGCCACCACCACCACAGGCCCCTTGACACGGCCTTTCAGGGTTCCGGTCACCAGGTTCTTCTCCGACCCCGAAAAGCTGGAGAGACGCAAAACCGCCCTGTCGGCTTTCAGTCTCTCGGAAAATTCACGCCCGATATCGTCGATGGTAAGCATTTGAAATCATATCCCCATTCTGTACGTAGTCCGTCACATTCCCTCCCGTCGTCTTTTCTGGAACCAAGGGAAATGACCTTATACCATATCAGGGGAAAAGAGGTTAGGGGTTAATGCGCAGGGCAAACGCATGGACTATTTGGCATGAATCATGGGCGGCGCGTCAAGCGTGCCGTCTAAAAAACGACACGGGTTTTATTCCCGGGAGGAGGCGATTCTGGAAAAACGGTGACGGGTTACGTTTGGGAACGTGGTACTTCAGGCTTTGTCTAAGGTTTTCACAACACGCGGTGGACCGGGAATAAAACTCGGATCGTTTTTCAAACGGCGAACGTCTCTCCGGAAAACAGCTGTTGTCGATGGATGTGAAAAAAAAGAAAGGGCCGTGCTCCCAGGTCTTGCAGGGGACGGCATCTGAAACAAAACAAGCTGTGAGATCGTGTTTCATCTTCTTTCAATCCGAGAAAACAGTGCTTTCCGAAAAGGAGGTTTCCCCTTTCGAACTTTACAGCATCACGTCGTTTTCCGACCTGTCCGGAAAATCCGTGAACAAACAGGCGCGCACCGTCTGGAATGGCGGTCCTGTCATCTGGCAGGCCAAAGGCCCTATGTCTGCTTATCTTCTCGTTTTGAAATAAGACGTTCACTCAAGGTTTTCTGACGAACCATCCCCCCCTACTTGAAGACGATCCTCCCTTGTAACGCTTGTTCAAGAACTTATAATCAAACTTACGAAAAAAACCAACAGAAATTTTCATGAACCCTCAGGATTATGTTTATCCCTTTGTTTATTCATCGGCTTGTGTTAGAAACAAACAGCTTTAACAGCCGTTCGAACGACACGATCTGAGGCCGGACCGGCCTGAAACCAAACCCGGTACACGTGAATTCATGAACTCTTTTATGATCGCCTTTTCTCCGGTGGCCAACCTGAAACGTCTGCTGCGGCGTCCCGAAAGCCATTATCCCGTACTGGACGGCCTGAGAGCCCTGTCGATGCTGATGATCATCGTGATCCACTCCTGTTCCCTGTACGCCACCATGCATCCGCGACTGAGTCTTGTCGAGGTGATCGAGCAAAGCGGCTGGGCCGCCTGGGTCTGGAACAGCGACAAAAGCGTGGATGTGTTTTTCGTGATCAGCGGTTTTCTGATCACCGGCATTCTTCTGAGAGACATGAAGCACTCCGGCCACCTCCGCCTGGGAAGGTTCTATCTCCGGCGGTTCCTGAGGCTGAGTCCGGCCTACTGGGTGGTCATGGCATTCTACGCGGTCCACGGGTTGCAGAACTGGGAAAACCTCTGGGCCAACGTCCTTTACGTGAACAACTTTTTGCCCTACGAAAAACAGGCCATGAACTGGACCTGGACTCTGGCCATCGAAGAGCAGTTCTACCTGCTCTACCCCCTGGTCCTGTCGTTTTTGGTCCTGAAAACGAAACACCCCATCCTCTGGCTATGGGGACTGTTCGCCCTGTCGTTTGTGGTCATTCTCGCGGTGATCCTGAAAGACCCGCAACTCCGGTCCAGCCCTTTAAGCCTGTTCGCCATGGATCTGGCCTTCCACAACCGGTATTTCTCCGTTCTCTACGACAATTTCTACACCCGCTATGGAGCTCTGATCTGCGGCTGCATCGCCTCGGCCGCTCACATGCTCCACAAAGAACGGCTCCGGCATTTTTTCGATTCGGCCACGGGGAAATCTCTGGCCCTGCTCAGCCTGACCCTGATTCTCGTCGTCATGATGTTTCCGGTGATGAGCCGCCGCTTCGACGCCTGGCCCTTTCTCACCCTGCTGTATCAGGTCTTCAGCCGAAATCTTTTCAGCGCATCGGTGGCCTTCCTGGCCCTCGCCGCCATGGAAAACCGCTCTTTCGCACGTCCCTTCACCCTGTTCTTTTCCCTGAGGTTCTGGTACCCCCTGGCCCAACTTTCTTATTCCATGTACCTGTGCCACCTGTTCCCCATCGTGATTCTGGCGAAGCTGGCCGTCCATGCCACGGCGTCACACCCTGGAATCGCCGCAGATCCCTGGCCAGCCATGTGGACCCTGTCATTTGTCAGCATGATCGTCACTATTGGGATCGCCGTGCTGATCTACCTCCTGGTGGAACGGCCGATCATGAACCTGAGAGGAGCGTTCGACCATTCTGAACGATAGAGTGTTTGTCATAAATCCGTTCCGAATGAATAACTGACGAACGTCGAACATCCAACGCCCAACATCGATGAACTCGTAAAGAGTCATCAATGGATGGCTAAGTAAAAAAGTTCGAGTTCAAGGCGTCGCGAATCCCGAGGAATGAG
>CAZWTY010000194.1:0-2818 GCA_964637565.1 uncultured Desulforapulum sp. | reverse complement strand
AAAGTGCTTGAAAGTGATAACCGCCTTTTTTCTGAATCTGCCGTAAAAACGGTTTCAAAATATAAATTCAAGCCGGGAAGGACAAAGGATGGAACTCCGGTTGATGCAGTTATCGAACTTACAATATCTTTTGAAATGCCTCTGTGATCTTTTAAAATTCCATGACAGTACCGGTCTTTCCGGGCAATCCCTGATTCCCGCTGCTCGTACCGCCTGGACCGCCTGCTCCTATTAGAAATACTGAATAGATTATTCCTTCTATGTTACTTGATATCTTTACAATTCCCATGCTCGGTCCGCCGCCGCCGCCACCGCCTGCTCCGCCTGTACCTCCATCACCGCCTGCTCCGCCGTTGCCGCCGCAACCCCCTGTAGCCTGACCGCTTCCGCCATAACCGCCACCGGGACCGCCTGCTCCCCCCGGACCGCCGGGACCGCCCGCTCCGCCATCACCGCCTTTTCCGCCATCATCGGTATCTATGCTTATATTTTCAAGAACTATCAGTGTGCTGTACTCAACCCACAGGCCTATGGAAGCGCCGCCGCCGGTACCGCCTTTTCCCGCAGTTCCACCGCATCCGCCTGCCCCGCCGCCGCCGCCTGAACTTCCATATGTGTCGCAATCCCACACCGTTCCGTCGTTCCCTCCATGACCGCCGCCGCCGCCGCCGCCGCCGGTTCCATTGACTCCTGTCTGACCATCACCTCCGTTACCGAGAACATAACCGTTGCTGTCATATCCGCCGAAAGATGCACCTGCCGTTCCGTGAACGCCGGCAGTTCCATCAGACCCGTCCTTTCCGTTAGGCAGATAAACCCCGCAATTACCGTTTAAGGAATTGGCCGTACCACCAGGACCGCCATTATCAGCGGAACCAGTTCCATTCTGTCCCGGATCACCGTTGCTGTTCCCGTTCCCCGACTGTCCGCCGTTACCTCCGTTATTTCCACATGATGAGCTTCCGCCAGAACCTGCCGAAGGTCTTGAACAGCTGTCACAGAGCCCGCCGTCATTTTCACATCCCGGATAACCATATCCTCCGTTACTTCCATTGACACCAGTCGACCCGTCATCCCCTTTCTTTCCGTCACCGCCGTGACCGGATTCAATTGTCACATGTCTCAACTGCACAGTACCGCAACTCTTCAGCCTGACACCTATTGATGTTCCGCTTTCCGCAAAATTATCAGCAGACCTTATCCTTATGAAAGAGACTGTAAGGTCCGAGACCGATATACCGGTCATTCCGGTAGTGCCTCCTATGACAAGCACTTCGTTCTGCAAAGACCTTTTCCACTCAGGAATTCCGCTGTACGCTCCGTGGACCGATACCCCGTCAGCCAGAACGATAGTTTCATTGTATGTGCCTGCCGCTATGAGAACATGTTTCTTTCCCGAAGACTGGGCTATCTCGATACCTTTATTTATTGAAGAAACAGGATTTTCCATAGTACCGTCATTTGTATCAGAACCTTTCAGCCTTTCAACGAATACAGAGTTTTCTATCGTGCCGTCAATTCCGTCACAATTTGAGTCCGAGAAAGCTACATCAGGGTTGTCATCGGCTTCATCACAAGACAGAGATTCGCATCCTGAAGTGTCCCATGCTGAACAGATACCGTTGCACGGAGCGGTTCCGCCCGTAAATGAATCAGGATCTATGCTTGTACAGGCCATCATCATTTCAAGTTCACAAAACTCCCCTTCCTCCAGCTCTCCATTACCGCAGGAGTAATTTGTATTATCTGGGACCTCTTCGGAATCGGTTGACACTGTATCCTGATCGACTGATGTGTCATTGACCTCATTATCATCAGGCAAAACATCATCCGGCAGGACATTGTCATCCGGAAGTCCGTTGTTGTCAGGCTGTACATTATTATCAGAGACTGTGTTATTGTCATTCACAGAACCGTTCTCATCATTTGTGCTGTTCTTATCTGTTTTTTCATAAATTGAACCGTCGTCTTTCTCAGATGAACATGACACTGCAAATAACAGAATAAGAAAAATGACCAGCGCGATATTTTTCAATCGATCCTCCAAAATGTCAGTATTCAACATATGATATTGACAGACCTCCATCGCCGGAATTGGCATCGCTGTAACCGCCTTGACCTCCTGCCCCGGGAAGGAACGAGGTGTAGAACATTCCGTCGACATCGCTTTCTATCTTTACAAGGCACACACTGGGTCCGCCGCCGCCGCCGCCGCCGTGGCCTCCTTTTCCGCCACTACCTCCGTCACCGCCCCAGCCACCGCAGCCTGCATCATCCTCTTCACCGGTCCCGCCGAAAGGACCTCCATCTCCGCCAAGACCGCCAAGACCGCCTTTCTTACCCTGACCGCCCCGTCCGCCTTTTCCTCCTGCTGAGGTCTGAAGCACAACATTCTGAAAAACTATTCCTGAACTTTTATATATCAATACAGCAAAACTGCCGCCCGCACCCCCGCCACCGGTACCGTTCGTTCCACCGCAACCTCCGCCGCCTCCGCCTCCTCCTGAACTGCCGTAGCTGTCACACCAGTCGGTTCCGCCTTTTCCGCCGCCGCCGCCGCCGCCGCCCTGACCGTTCCCTCCCGGAGTTCCGCTTATTCCGTTTGCAGGAGCATATCCGTTTTCATCGAGACTGCCGAGATTGGCACCGCCGGGACCGTCCACTCCGAACTCTCCGGCAAGACCATTCTCACCATGAACCTGAAGTCCCTCATAATAAAGGCACATATCATCAAAATTATTGCCTATTCCTCCATCTCCGCCGTTTGTAGTCGAACCGGCACCGTTCTCACCCGGATTTCCGTTCGCTTTAGCCCTTC
>CAZWTY010000193.1:0-2830 GCA_964637565.1 uncultured Desulforapulum sp. | reverse complement strand
TGGGAGATTTCTTTGCACACACGCAGTAAAAAACATTCCCCTCCCTTGGAGGGGTGCCCGCAGGGCGGGGTGGTCGTAACTAACCACCCCGGCTTTCAGCCACCCCTCCAAGGGAGGGGAATTGCCACGCAAAGCCGGTTCGTGAGGGCTGCCGATTCCTACGAAATCCGATACGGAAACCGCCCGCGCACAGAATGTCCCCAACCGCTTCTCCATTGCTTCCCGCGGCGCAGCCGTGCTTCTCAACCGCTTCCCATCGGCTTCGTCCGCACATTACTAATGTAATACACCCTCTCCGCCACCGGTTCGTCCACACCCGGCAAATCCGGCGTTTCGGGGTAAATTTCATAGTTCGGCATATATCTTCTCGGTTTGGTGCGCAGAATCAGCCGTTCCACATCGTTCGCTTTGTTGACCAGCCGCCCAAAACCGTATTCTTTGGACTTCACCCCGTCCCACAGCACGGAGTATACATTGTTCGCGCAATCCGCCTGAATGTCCAGCGTGTGCCGGGCATCATCCGTCACCTTAAAGCAGTTCTCCGTATTCGAACCGTACCGCACCCGCAGCCAGCCGCCGCCGAGCGTTACCCTGCAAACGGGGATACCGGCGCTGTTCGCCAGTTCGATTTCCAGGTCTTTTTCATAGTTTCCGGCTTGAATATCCAATGAAACGCTTACAGCTTTGCTCCGGGGGAAAATCCGCATCGCCCTGGCGTAGTCGCAGGGGTCTTTGTCAGCCAGCTTCAGGCAAGTCTCGCCGTTCACCTTCTCCGGCGTCACCGGTGACCATTTGGTGGAGTAGATGTTCCAATCCTTAACATAGCCATCTTCACAATCATCAAAGGTGTCGTGAATATGCTCCGCAACGCTGCGGCGCACCGGTACGGGGATGCGCGAAACGCCGATATCCTCTTTGTTGATGCTGTGGCACAGCCAAATTGCGCCCGCCGGGTATTCCCGGTGCCCCTCGCAGATGCCGCGGATGTACTGCGGACCGAAATCCTTATAGGTACCCTCATACCGCCTGGGCGGCAGCTCGCCGAATACGCAGGCCATGCCATTGTATTCAATGCCGTCGTCGGATGTTACCACCACCAGGGGATAGCGGTGTTCGCTCGAAAGGCTGTTGTCATAACAAATGGCAAACTTGCCGTCTTCGGTCTTCTGCCCCCAGGACTTTGCGCCGGAGGTCGCAAAGGTCGGCTCATACTTGATGTTCCAGTTCAGTCCGCCGTCGCGGCTGATGCCAACCTTGCCCTGCTTCCACAGGGCGACAACGGTGTTTTCATCTATATGGTACCAGCAAAAGCTGCTGGCGGATTCAAACGGCGTGTTCGGCGCCGTGCCGCCGTCTTGGTCATCCTTTTTAATTTTAAACCCTATAGTCGTATCCGTCGGTCCGTGTTCTTCCGTCCACTGTTCCGTGACAAACCGGTCTGCCAGCAGTTCTTCGCACGCGGCGATGAAGCTCTTGTCTGCGGCGCGTTTGTAAAACGGGAAGGGGAGCTTATCCTCTGTCCAACCGGAATAATCCAAATAGCGGATAAAGTACACCGGTCCCATGGTGCCGTCCTCAAACACCTCGCGCACCACACGACCGATGCCGTAATTGCGCCAGGGGCAGATGTCGTGGTGCGGCGCGTGGCCGTAAAAACCGCTGACAATCAGGCGGTCGTCTTTGGTGTGGTAAAAGCCCATCCGCTGGTGCATAAAGCCGAATGTGTCCTGAGCCACTTCCACCGTTGTACCGTCCGCGCACTCGTATTCACCTGCAGGCACAACAATCACGGGGAAAGAGGTCTGCGGCTTTTCCCAGTGCATGCCATCTTTGGATTTAACAAGAAATGACTGCCCCGCACCCGTGTGCTCGCTCACGGGGTTGGACAGGTATTCCAAATAAAAGTTGCCCCGCCAGAAGGTGAGCATCGGCGCGTGATTGTAGGTGTTGCCCACATCCTCCGCGTATTCCGGGTGACTGCGGTTTGCGCGCAGCACCTGGTAGTTGGAAGCGCCCACGGCATGGAGCAGGCCGCCGTCGTGCTTAGTTAAGTCGGCGAATTCGGCGCCGGCGTAGTAAGGGGTATTTGACATAATATGCACTCCTTTAATCCTCAGTCATCTGCGGATGCCAGCTCCTTTGGAAAAGGAGCCTTTTTAGGTGATAAGATGCTTGCGTTAACCTCGGTAGCAATCATTTGACAGACACTGTCAAAATTTTCATCAACTTCACGGTTGGTAAATCTTATAACATGCAGCCCCAATGCTTCTAAAAATGCCGTTCGGAGTTTGTCATACTCGAGCGCATCGGGTTCGAAATGCTGTGAACCGTCAATCTCTATGACCAGGTTTGCTTTTGGGCAATAGAAATCAACGATATAGTCACCAACAATCCTTTGTCTGTAAAAGTGCACATGATATTTCCTTAAAAATTCAAACCATAAACGCTTTTCCTGTTTTGTTGCATTTAGTCGAAGTTCGGTTGAACGAGGTCTTAAGATTTTGTCACGAGGTAATAAGATGTCTGACATATAGAACTCCTTAAAAAGCCCTCTTTTTCAAAGAGGGTGGCGGATCCGTGGTCCGACGGGTGATTAAATCCTCAGTCGCCAGTGAGCGACAGCTCCTTTGAAAAAGGAGCCTCTTAAAAAGCCCTCCTTTCCAAGGAGGGTGGCGGACCCGTGGTCCGACGGGTGATTACCGGTCCTTTATCAGCGCCTCAAAGCTCCTATCATACAGGCGCTCGCCCTCTGTTGTGAAGAAACACGCCGGAAACTGCTCGGGCGCATGGTTGGCGATGCATTCGCAGCATTTGCCGTGGCGGGAGCAAG
>CAZWTY010000192.1:0-2853 GCA_964637565.1 uncultured Desulforapulum sp. | reverse complement strand
GCTGCAGGATTTATAGCATAAGGCCGGAAATCTGCAAAGCCTTTCCCTTAACGCCCGATGACTTGAAAAACATCCGGACATGTGGATTTTATTTCGAAAAATGATATGATGACGCGAATCATAGCAACTCTTCTATATCATCTCTCTTGAGCATATGGACTTCGACCATATGATGCGGATGGTAGCGTATCTTTGCTTCTCTGATGCCCTCAACGCCCATGTCGCTCTCCCTGTTGATGTAGGTGAATTTTCCGGCAAGAATCCTGGCTGTCTCGGCATTGACCGATCTGTAGATTCCCTTGCAATCAGGTAGACCCTTTTCGAAATGGACCAATGCTGTGTCCTGGTTTAGACCCTCGAAGAGAGAGATGGCTCCAATCTTGTCTTTGGCCCTGATGGCAATTCCGGAAAGCTGCAGTTGTTCGTAGTGCTCCAGGGCGAAGTGCACCGCATCCTTTTCACTCGCAAGCACAGGATCTGAGTCGCAGTCCTTCCAATCGCACCATAAATCCATAAAATCCATGACTTCATCGATGTTGCCTTTGCTTATTGCTTCAACATTGGGGCTGCATGTCTTCTGAAATTTGTTGAGCTGATGCCTGATGGTCAGATATTTCTTTCCGGGCAGCTCTGAGAGGTCCGAGGCCAGATAGACGTAATCAAAGAACTTTCTTTCCGGATAAAACGGCAGATTCGGGTAGAGTCCGGCCATCCAATTCTTCGTTTCAGGGTCTAAAATTACAATGGGCAGCTCTTCTTCGCTCTTGGCAGCAAGGCTGAGCACCTCTGCCAGAAGTTCGGGATTTTTAGGGCCGATGGGAGGGCGATAGCGGGTCATTCCTGCTATGGTGCTGGAGATAACAATAGAGCCTTCTATCTGAGCATATCTGTAGTGAGCATAATCGTTCCAGCAGATCATGTTGGTAAAGGTATTGTCACTATGAACCTGAGGATAGCTTTGGTATTGATTGAAAAATAGATCTCGGTCCGAGAGGGAGACCGGTTTGAAGTCGGCTGGGCTCAGCATCTTTCTGTCTCCCCTGAGAAGAGCATGGGCAGGTGTCCAGGCATGGGGGCAAACCCTTGAGCCCTGTAGAAATTCTCTTTGCCGGGCTGTGCAATGAGAGCAATCCATGTGATCTTTTTGGATTTGCATTCTTCTACGAGCCTGGCCAATATCATCTTTCCGGCTCCCATGCTTCTGCACTCGGAAAGCACCACGAGATCCTGAATATATGCGTCAGATATTCCATCGGAAATCACACGTCCCATTCCCACAGCTCTGCCGGTAGAAATAGAAATCGCTACTGCGAAGAGAAGGCTTCCTCGAATCAAATCATCGATCCTGCTGGGGTCCATCCCTTCCTTCCACCAGCCGCCAGCCCGGTAGAGTTCAACTATCTCGTCCTCCGGCCAGGATTGCACCAGATCGACTCGAATTTCATTTTTATTATTCATTTATTTTGGCTGCATCGGCACTGAATGTGCTTTGCGTTCGGGGTAGCGACTTGCGAAGCAGGATGCCTTATCTGGGGACTTCTTTGTGCTGGACATGGCTTAAGACTATTTGGAGAGCATTCATCTATTTATCTATGTTGTGTGTATTGAAACAGCATTATTTCGGAACGCCATCTTTAATTATCTTTGATTCTAAATAAGATAAGGTGATTTATCAATGAGTTTCTTTGATGATCCAATTGTCAGAGCAGCTTTCATAAGTTTTTTAGGCGGAATAATAGTAGCATTGATTGGTCAACCATATGTCGGGAAGATGTTCGAGAATCAACAGCCTTCTGTAACAGAACTAATCCCATCATTGAATTATCCTCAACCTGCATTTTCGATAATAGAATGGACTGCAACGGCCAGTGATAGCGAGCATGATACGATCTATTATGATTTTTTCCTTAAAGGTCCAACGACTCGCGGAAAATTTATTGATGTGACTGGTTGGACCTCTTCGAATAAATGGATCTGGAAGACATCAGACGCTGATGCCGGTGAGAATAAGGTTCTTGTAAAGGTTAACGATCTCGAGCATTTCAGCCTTAATCTAAGTCATCAAAAAGATGAGGATTATGTGATCGAGATCCAGCCAGATGTGTTTAATAGAAATAAAAAATGCAAGAAATTATTAGGCATGGATATGACAGATTCAGCATTGGAATGCTATAATAAATCAATTCAGATAAATCCAAAAGATGCAGATGCTTGGGTAAATAGGGGCAATGCCCTTTATAAGCTGGGAAGGTTGGATGAAGCCATTGAAAGCTATACAAATGCCATTGAAATCGATCCTGAATCAGAAGATGCATATAATCAGAAAGGAATCGCTTTGGGCTCAAGAGGCGAATATTCGTTGTCCATTGAGGATTTTAAGAAAGCGACCTCAATCAACAAAAGTAACTCCCACGCTTGGTATAACATGGGTCGTTCTCATTTACTAAAAAAGGAATTCGATGAGGCTATTGTCTCTTTTGGCAAGGCATTATGGATTGATCCCAACTATACTGCTGCTAAAGAGGATCGTTGTAAGGCCATAAAGGGTAAGATACAAAAATTGAATAAAGAACACAGAGCTGATGAAGCAAAAAAGGTCGTCAATGAGACAGAAGAGTACGGATGCTCCGATCTAAATAATCTCGCGAATGAGATCTCGATCCAATAGAAAAATTGCTGGGAGAAGGCCCCTTCAGGCATAGATCTCCCCGCGCTCTACCTCTCTGGATGCTTTTTTTCTCAGCTCAGTGGCGAGCTTTGCGTAGTACTTCATGGTATCGGGCGTGACAGATGGCCCAATCTCCTGCAAGGCCGCCAGGAAATGCCTGTGGGCGATCTTCTCTGCTGCCATGT
>CAZWTY010000191.1:0-2943 GCA_964637565.1 uncultured Desulforapulum sp. | reverse complement strand
CTCCGGCGGTGAAAAAAGGCGGGTGGCCCTCTGCCGCCTGCTGCTCCAGAAACCGGACATCCTTCTGCTCGACGAACCCACCAACCATCTGGACGCCGAAACCGTGAGCTGGCTGGAACAGCACCTTCAGCGCTACGAAGGCACGGTGATCGCCGTGACCCATGACCGGTACTTCCTCGACAACGTGGCCGGCTGGATTCTCGAACTGGACCGTGGCGAAGGGATTCCCTGGAAAGGCAACTACTCGTCCTGGCTGGACCAGAAGAGCAGGCGTCTCAAGCAGGAGGAAAAAACCCAGAGCCAGCGCCAGAAAACCCTGGAACGGGAACTGGAATGGATCAGCATGTCTCCCAAGGGGCGGCACACCAAAGCCAAGGCCCGTATCAATTCGTATGAAAAGATGCTGAACGAGGATGTGGCGGATCGTGAACGTGAGATCGAAATTTACATTCCACCCGGACCCCGTCTGGGTGACACGGTCATCGAGGCGACCAACCTTTCCAAGTCCTTTGAAGGCAAGCTGCTCTTCGAGAACATGAACTTCGCCCTGCCCCCCGGCGGGATCATCGGGGTGATCGGCCCCAACGGAGCGGGCAAGACCACCCTGTTCAACCTGATCTCGGGCAAGGAGACACCGGACACGGGGGACATCAAAATCGGCCAGACCGTGAAACTGGCCTACGTGGACCAGAGCCGCGACGCCCTGGCCCCCGACAAATCCATCTGGGAAACCATCTCCGAAGGCCAGGACACCATCATGCTGGGCAACAGGGAAGTGAACTCCCGGGCCTATGTGGCGAAGTTCAACTTTTCCGGATCGGACCAGCAACAGAAAACAGGGGCCCTTTCAGGGGGCATGAGGAACCGGGTCCACCTGGCCCGGATGCTGAAGGAAGGGGCCAACGTCCTTCTCCTCGACGAGCCCACCAACGACCTGGACGTGAACACCATGCGGGCTCTGGAAGAGGCCCTGGAGAACTTCGCGGGCTGCGCCGTGGTCATCAGCCACGACCGCTGGTTCCTGGACAGGATCGTCACCCATATCCTGGCTTTCGAAGGCGACAGCCAGGTGGTGTGGTTCGACGGCAACTACTCGGAATACGAGGCGGACCGGAAAAAACGTCTGGGCATCGCGGCTGACCAGCCCCACCGGATCAAGTACCGGCAGATGACCCGCTGATAGGATTTCAAAAACGGTGCCCTGTCCGACGGACCCTCTGCCTGGGCGGTCGCGGAAGGGCACCGGAAAAACGACGTTTTTCCCATTGAAAAACGTCGTTTGCCCTGCTAAGTTTCAACCATTCTCATGATTTTTCTTTTTGCAACATTCACATCTTTTTTTCGCGTTTTCGGAAGATTTCATGGCCAAGGTACTTATCATCGACGACGATCCTGTGATCTGCTCGCTGCTGTCTGAAATCGTGGCCCGCGGTGGCCAGACCGCCGTGGCTGCCCAGACCCTTAAAAAAGGCCTGGAGACGGTGGCCGGGGATCGGTTCGACGTGGTGTTCCTCGATGTGAACATGCCCGACGGCAATGGGCTCCAGAGCATCGGGACCATCCGGTCAACCCCCGCACAACCCGAGGTGGTGATCATCACCGGGGCCGGAGATCCGGACAGCGCCGAAATGGCCATCAAAAACGGGGCCTGGGATTACCTCCAGAAACCCTTTTCCCTGAACGACATCACGCTGATCCTGACCCGCGCGCTTCAGTACCGTGAAAACCTCGACGCGGCCATGGCCCCGTCGGTGGTGTTGAAACACGAGGGCATCATCGGCTCCAGCCAGCCCATGCACGAGTGCCTGAACATACTGGCCCAGGCGTCCCGAAACGACGCCAACGTGCTGATCACCGGCGAGACCGGAACCGGCAAGGAGCTGTTCGCCCGGGCCCTCCACGCCAACAGCAGGCGGGCTCGGGGAAACTTCGTGGTGGTGGACTGCGCTGCGCTGCCCGAATCCCTGAAGGAAAGCGCCCTGTTCGGCCACGCCAAAGGCGCGTTCACCGGAGCGGACACGGCGGCCGAAGGTCTGGTGAAACAGGCCGACGGCGGTACCCTGTTCCTCGACGAAGTGGGAGAGCTGAACCCCACCCTCCAGAAAGTGTTTCTCCGGGTGCTCCAGGAAAGAAAGTTCCGGCCTGTGGGGGCGAAACACGAGGTCACCAGTGATTTCCGGCTGGTGGCGGCCACGAACCGGGACCTGGAGTCCATGGTGAGCATGGACCGGTTCCGCAGCGACATCCTGTACCGTCTGAAAACCATCACCATCGACCTTCCGGCCCTTCGGGACCATACGGAAGACATCAACGAAATCGTCCTCTACCATATCAAGAGGATCTGCAACACCCTCCGGATCGAGGTCAAGGGCTTTTCCCCGGATTTCATCAACAACCTCACCCGGTATTCCTGGCCGGGCAATATCCGGGAACTGGTGAACACCCTGGAAGGGGCGGTGAGCAAGGCCTTCAACGAACCGATTCTCTTTTCCAAACACCTGCCCGACAACATCCGGGTGAACGTGATCCGCTCGTCGGTGGACCGGAAGACGCCGGATACCGGCACCGGAAGCCAGGCCTATTTCGTCAGCCGGGGAGGCGGAGAAACTGACGCCCTTGCCGGAGACAACCGTCAGGGTTACCAGGACCCGGCCACGGAAATCGGCGACCGGATTCTCCATTCGGTGATCGGCGGCCAGACCCTCTGCTCCCGTGACGAGGCCCTGGAACAGGCCGATATCCGCTATCTCAAGAACCTGATGGCCATGACCCGGGGAAGCATCAAGGAATCCTGCCGGATTTCAGGTCTTGGCCGGACACGTCTCTACACCCTGATGAAAAAGTACAACATCTCCCGGCTTGGCTGGTCCGAAAACAAACAATCCAGTTTATTAATGCGGCAATAAAATACCTTTAAAAACGTGTTTGCACAAACAAGGGAGA
>CAZWTY010000190.1:0-2975 GCA_964637565.1 uncultured Desulforapulum sp. | reverse complement strand
AACCGTTATCGGCAGCCGGACGTATTCCGGGCCGTGCGTTTTGATCACCGAATGGGAGTTGAGAGAGGTTTCAACGTGTCCCATCGGTGCAGACCCGACCGCGAAAGCCAGGTCGGATAAACCTACAAAACAGCCTGGTGAAAAGGCTGGGTCATCAAAAAAGGAGAAAGGTATGGACGAAAAACTGAGAGCTTATCTTATTCGCTGCGGGATGAGATCGGAAGCAACGGACGACGAAGCATGGGCTTTTCTTGCCGCCCTCGATGCCACGCCCGACGGGAAAAAAGATCCCGGCCATGAACGTTCCGAAACGAAAGATCGTGAAAACATCCTTACAGTCGAACGCGAACGGACCGCCGCCATCCATGCCCTGTGCGAACGGCATGACTGCAAGGATCTTGCGGAAGGCATGATTAAGGGTGGAAAAACCGTGGACGACGCCCGGGCCGCCGTGCTCGATGTCATTGAAAAACGTGAGAAGGCCCGTGACGAGGAGATGCCCGGCTTCCGGGTGGAAATGGGCGTGGAAGGCCGTGACAAGTTCAGGGCTGCCGCCATCGATGCCCTGGGTGTCCGTGCCGGGCTTGTGTTACCGGGCGGATCCGTCAAGCTCGCCCTCGGCTATGACGAGCTGATGGGAAGGTCCCAGGTTGAAATCGCCCGTTTTTGCTGCCGCTGTGCAGGCGTGAGCGATCGTGGAACGCCCATGGAAGTGGCGGGCCGCGCTCTTACAAGTTCCGATTTCCCGATTATCCTTTCCGCCATTGCCAACAAATCCCTGGCCCAGGGGTATGAGTCCGCCGGGGAAACATGGTCCTTCTGGGCCGCCACCGGATCCGTCAACGATTTCAAAATCCACACCCTAGCACGCGTGTCCGAATCCGACGACCTGGACGAAATCCTGGAAGACGGGGAATACCGATACGGAGCGCTTGAAGAGGCCCAGGAACAATACGCCATCGCCACCTACGGCAAGATGTTCCGGATTTCACGGAAAGCCATCATCAACGACGACTTAAGCGCACTGACCGACATTCCCGCCAAACACGGCGAGGCCTGCGCCCGGAAGATCGGGGATATCGCTTACGCGGTGCTCACGGCCAATTCAAACATGGGGGATGGAACGGCCCTGTTCCACGCCGATCACAAGAACCTCGCCGATCCTGCAACGGCTATCGGCACGGCTGGAATGGCGGCGGGGATCAAGGCCATGGGGCTTCAGAAAGATATGAAGGGCAAGCGAAGCCTGAATATCCGCCCGGAATTCGTCTTGGCCCCCAAATCCCTTGAAGCCGGAGCCGAAGTGTTTTTCACCAGCGAAAAATTCGACACCACCAATTCCGGCGCCACCCGGACCAATATTTACGCCGGTAACAAATACACCCGGATTTATGAAGCGCGTCTCGACGATGACAGTGTGACATCCTGGTACCTGCTCGCGGCCCGGGGAAAAACCGTGAAGGTGTTCTTCCTCGGCGGCAACATGACGCCCTACATGGAAACCCGCCAGGGCTGGAACGTTGACGGAGTGGAATACAAGGTCCGGATCGACGCCGGCGCGAAAGCCCTTGACTGGAAAACCATGTACAAGAACCCCGGCATGTAATCAAAAACCCGACCGTTAAACGATCGGATTTCTAACGAAAGGAAAGAATTATGAAAAATTTCGTTCAAAAAGGTGAAGTCATTGACGTGGTTGGACCGACGGGCGGGCTTTTAAGCGGCGCGCCAGCCGTGTTCGGCGTTCTTCCCGGTGTGGCGGTGGGCAATATCGCCCAGGGTGAAAAGGGATCCATTGCCACCCGGGGCGTGTTCAACTTGAGCGTGACAGGTGTGAACAACTCCGGGAACTCGGCCGTGGCCTTTGGCGACAGGATCTATATGGAGGCGGGTGTTCTGAACAAAGACAACGTGGCCGGGGTTTCCTTCGGCGTGGCCCTGGGCGTGGTGGCGGCTGGATCAACGGCCGTTATTCCGGTGAAAATCGGCTGATATCCCATGAGGGAAAGGCATGGATACCTGATGATCGATTCGATTTTTGATTCCATGAAAACCTACGGAATGGCGTTTTTCGGATGGATGGTGACGTCTATGGATTTGGTGTGCGGAGTGGTTCAGAAGCTGACAGTCATTCTGGTTTTCGTGGGTCTTGTTGTCCGTCTTGTTCATGACATCCCAAAGGCCATGGAAACGGTCAGGAAGTGCCGGAAAAGGAAGGTATGAACCATGGGAGACATTTCACAGCATTTTGACAGAAAAGAATTTGCCTGCCGGTGCGGCTGCGGATTCGACACGGTGGACGCCGAACTGGTCACGGTCCTGGAAAACCTGAGGGACCAGCTCAAGGGGCGGCCGATCCGGATCAATTCCGGGTGCCGCTGCGTCCGGCACAACGCCAAAGTGGGCGGGGCCGAAAACTCCGTCCACCGGACCGGCAAGGCGGCGGACATCGTGGTCCAGGGCCTCGATGCCGACACCGTGGCGGACTGCCTGGAAGAACTCTATCCGGAAAAGTACGGCATTGGCCGTTATCCGGCGTTTGTCCACATCGATGTCCGGCCGGTGAAAGCCCGCTGGAACAAACGTTAAAGCAGCGTGAAAGGAGACCAAAGAAACGATGGATATCAAAGTATTCAATTACCATTCAAACGAAGTCAGAACCCTGATTGATGGAAACGGAGAATCCTGGTGGGTGGCCAAAGATGTATGTGATGTCCTTGGTATGAGGAACTCAAGGGAAGCGATTTCAAATCTTGATGATGACGAAAAGAATACCGTCAGAATCTCTGACGGTATTCAGGCAGGCAACCCGAATGTCAATGTCATCAACGAACCAGGACTTTACACGCTGATCATCCGTTCCAACAAACCGGAGGCCAAACCGTTCAAACGGTGGATCACCCATGAAGTTCTGCCGTCCATCCGGAAAACCGGCTCCTATTCGATGCATGGCGGTTACATCATGAAGGGGCCGA
>CAZWTY010000189.1:0-2982 GCA_964637565.1 uncultured Desulforapulum sp. | reverse complement strand
TACACGGCCATCGAATCCGACGAACAGGCTCCGGCCGAAATCCCGGTATTCGCGGCGGGACGCGTGCCCCTGAACGGCGCCACCGACATCGCGAAGACGTCCGACGGCGGTTTCATTATCGCCACCAGCGGCGGCGCGATACGCATGATCGACCGCGGCGACGGCCCGGAATGGCGCGTTTACAACACCCTGCGGTGGGTCGCGGATGAAGACGTCCGCGCGGTGGCCACCGATGACGGCACGTACAACGCCCCGATTTATTTCGGTTCCGATGGCGGGATGACGTGGGTCACCGTCGAAGATATGTCGATCGAACAGAAAATGGCCCTGCTGACCGAAAAAATCGTCCTGCGGCACGACCGCGACGGCGCTGTTGCCGACAGCCGGCTGACGGTGCCGGGCGACCTTTCGACCAGCATCCCGTGGGACTCGGACAACGACGGCGGCTGGACGTCGTACTGGCTGATCGCCGAATGCATGCGCTGGAAGGAAACCGGCGCCCCCGATGCGAAGGCCAACTTCGATCGCAGCCTCCAGGCCATGCTGAACCTGCGGCTGCTGACGGGGGAAGACTGGTTCCTGGCGCGCGCGCTGATCCGCAAGGACGGGTGCCGGCTTGACGACTGCGACGACCCCGACGATGGCGAATGGTACACGTCGCCTGACGGCGAATGGTGGGTGAAATCGGACACTTCCAACGACGAAGTGACGTCCCACCTGTTCATGATGGGCCCGGCGTACGATCTGTGCGCCGACAAAACCCAGAAACACGCCATCGCCGCGCACGTGTCCAACATCATCGGCGGCATCATCGACCACGGATACCAGTTGTGGAAGCCGACCGGCGAATGCACGACATACGGCCAGTTCGACCCCGAATACGTTAATTTCTTCGGGCTGTTCGGCGACGGCGGCCAGCGCTCGGCGCAGATGCTGGCCGGCCTGAACCTGGCCATCTACATGACGCAGGACCAGGAATCAACGATGGTCGGGAAGATCAACGACCTGCCGCCCAGCCAGAAATTCCGCGACGCGAAGACGTTCCTGATGAACGACGACAACCACTACGACGACAACGTGCTGACGTCGACCGAACCGCCCGGACGCCACGGCAACGGCGATGGAGACGAGCTTTCCACCCAGGCGTTCTTCATCCTGGTCCAGTACGAAAGCGACGCGGCGCTGAAGGCGAAATGGCTTGACGGCTGGAACCGCCTCTATCACTACCTGAACATGCAGCAGTCAGCGGTCTGGGATGCCATCCAGGGTGTCATCACGGGCAGGGTCCCCGACATGTCAACGCCCGAACGCTGGTTCCGCCTGTACCCGCTGGACCTGATCCGCTGGACCATGCACAACAGCCACCGGCTGGACCTGATCCCCGCTCCGCAGTTCTACCTGGACAAGGACCCCCTGCGCCGCATGCGCAGCGACGGCCGCATCGTCCCGTCCGACGAACGTCCCAACGACCGCCACAACACATGCCAGTTCGTCATGGACGGCGGCTGGGGCGACAACGTCGAAATGGACGCCGCCGACGTCCTTGCCGCCTACTGGATGTCCCGGTATTACGACTTCATCCTGCCGCCGGAATGATCAGGAATCAGTTCAAGTCCCGACGTTCATCTAAACCCATCGAATTCGACGGGATTAAAACCCCGGGGTGGCGCGAGGTCAACAATAAGCAATCGTAATTTCATTTGGTGTACACCATTTGAAATCGAAATTTTATTTGGTTGACTTTTCGACAGGCGCGATGGACAATCGGATTCAGGCCATCCAAAGCACAAGGTATTGATATGGCAGACAAATTCATCCCAAGACGGCTCGGCAACCTGATCGCCGGCGATCTTTTCAAGGGCAAGGCGATCGTCATTCATGGTCCCAGGCAGTGTGGAAAGACGACACTTGTCAGACATCTGCTGGCCGAAATGGACGTCGGCACGCTCTGGCTGAATGGCGACGACGACAGCGACCGCGCATTATTCGACACGGTTTCCGTTACAAACTGGCGCCAGATGCTGGGGAACAACAAGGTCGTGGTCATTGACGAGGCCCAGATGATCCCCAGGGTGGGTGTCGCGGCGAAGCTCCTGGTCGACCAGTTTCCCGATGTGCAGGTCATCCTGACCGGGTCCAGTTCGTTCCAGCTTGCCAACATGACCGAAGAGCCGCTTACCGGGCGCAAGTACGAATACCGGCTGTTTCCATTCGGATTCAATGAACTCCAGGATACGGCCGGGTTCCACGCCGAATTTGCGCGGCTTCCAGAAAGGCTGTTGTTCGGGTCATATCCCGAAATCGTGACCGACCCGGCCAATGCGCGACGGCACCTTAAACTGCTGGCGGACAGCTACCTGTTCAGGGACCTCGTGCAATACGAAGGCATACGCAAACCGTTACTGCTTCGCGGACTGGTGCGCGCGCTGGCTCTGCAGATCGGCAGCGAGGTGTCCACAATCGAGCTGGCTTCCCTGCTGGGCGTTTCCAAGCCGACCGTGGACGCTTACATCAGTCTGCTGGAAAAGGCGTACATCGTTTTCACACTTCCGTCGCTTAACCGCAACCGGCGCAATGAAATCAGGAAGGGGCGCAAGGTGTACTTCTGGGACGTCGGGATACGGAACGCGGTGCTCGACGATTTCAGGCCCGCCGAATCCAGGCCGGACATCGGTCACCTGTGGGAAAACTACCTGGTGGCTGAACGGCTGAAACGCAACGAATACCTGGAATCGTCGCCAGACTCATACTTCTGGCGAACAAAGGACCAGTTCGAAGTCGATTACGTCGAAGAAGTCGGAGAAAGTCTTCATGGCTGGGAATTCAAGTGGCGCCGCGACACGCCTGCAAAGGTGACGAAGGCCTTCCGCAACACATATCCGGCCGCATCGACGGCAATCATAACCCCCGCGAACATACAGGATTTCCTGCTGTGAAAACGGCTGGATCACGGTCCATGACGCGTCTGGGGCGAAATTCCCT
>CAZWTY010000188.1:0-3011 GCA_964637565.1 uncultured Desulforapulum sp. | reverse complement strand
CGAAGATTGCTTATGCGGCACAGTGTTAATGTTTTTAATTGCCGGTTTAATATTACCCAACCATCTGTAGACTCACATAGGAATGGGGCTAAAATAGCCATGAACGTCCTGTCCTCAGCGGTTCTTGATGGAGTTGTTTTATGAATAATATAACCACCTTGTTTGACGATGCCCTCAATCTTTCAATCGAAAAAGCAGCAGCAGCGCAAGCTGAAATCGGCAAACCCGTTATTCTTGTCAGAGATCTAAAGGGCCGTATCCGTGTCCTGCTTACGGGCAAAAATGACGATTACGACGATAAGAAAGCGGTATTGGATAAGTTCTCCAAAGACCTTGAAGGCGCTTTGGGCGTCTATGGTTTCCCAAGCCACCGGATGATTCTTTTCGAAAACGACCTCGAACATGGGGAGCACTACGTTCATTCACCGGACCGCATGAAGATTCAAGACGGCCTATTTCTTCTGGACCGCCAGATCGTGGGCCAGGACTGGCTGAGACAACCGTTTACACGGTCATCGCCAAACCCAAGGGTTACGTTTTACGGTGTCAAAGGAGGAGTCGGGCGATCCACGGCCCTGATCATCTGGGCGTGGCATCTGGCAAAGCAAGGAAAGCGTGTGCTGATCTTCGACCTTGATCTTGAATCGCCCGGCGTGAGCAGTACGCTTCTGCCACTGGATAATCTTCCCGATTACGGCATCGTGGACTGGTTTGTGGAAGACGCCGTGGGCCAGGGTTCCGTCATAGAAAGGGAAGTGACCGCAACGAGTCCCGTCTCAAGCGGACTATCCGGTGATATACGGATCATCCCATCCTATGGTCGTAAGACCGATCATTACCTGCCCAAGTTGTCACGATGCTATTCCGACTCATGGGCCGAACGGCTTGACCAGTTTGTTTCAACCATGGAATCAGCGGAAAAACCCGATGTGGTAATTTTAGACAGTCGCGCAGGAATCCATGATATTGCGGCGGCGGCCATCACCCGCATGGATGCCGACACGTTTCTTTTTGCGGCGGACAGCCCCCAGACCTGGAGTTCTTACGCCTTTCTTTTCAAACACATAAAGCAGCATCACGAGATCGACTCCATCCGAAAAAGACTGCAGATCGTTGCATCCATGGTCCCCGAAACCTTGAGCGTCGATTATTTGAGAAGATTCAGAGAAAATGCCTGGGATGTATTCAGGGACAATCTTTACGACGCGACTGATGGTTCCACATCATTGGACGATCCGTTCAGTTTTGATTTAAACGATGAAGAGGCCCCCCATTTCCCCTGGCCGGTATACTGGCACCGGGCTTTGCAGGAATTTTATCCGACAGATTCTACTCATGGCATAGACGAAAAGATCATCGAAACAGCATTAGGATCTTTCATGGGTATGGCCGACAGGCTTATTGGCATGACCGAAGAGAGATAAAAATGGCAAATGATTCAGGACGTTTTTCAAATGAATTGAAAAACTGGATTATCCAGGCTGTTCCCGATGACACCTCGCTTTATGGTGAAAAGCCGGAGCTTCGGCATACCTATCTGCCCGCAACCCACATAAAAGCCCTGAGGCCTGATACCATGTTGGTAGTGGGGATACGTGGCGCAGGAAAAAGCTTCTGGTGGTCCGCCTTGCAGCAGGAAGAACTTCGTAACGCCATCGGTCACCAGACAGGAATAACAAAAGAAACCTTGATATCAAGAGGATTTGGCGCGACGCCAGCCCCTTTGGACTATCCTGGAAAAGATGTCATTTCGGATCTTGTCAATAAAAATCATTTTGATCCACGGAAAATCTGGCAGACCATTGTCCTGAAACAGGTGGGCCGTGATTGGCTTCCACCTGCGTTTACAAATATCACATCATGGAAAGAGCGCGTTGATTGGGTCATCGAAAACTCGGAAATCATGGAGCATTGTCTTTACGAGGCGGACAAGGCCCTTGAACATCGGAACATTCACCATCTTGTCCTGTTCGATGCCCTGGACAGGACAGCCGATGACTGGAAAACCATGCACAGCCTTGTCCGGGGTCTTCTTCAGGTTGTACTGGACTTTCGGTCATTCAGACGAATCCGGTTGAAAGCTTTTGTCCGACCTGACCAGATCGAAGACCCCATGGTCACATCATTTCCGGATTCTTCAAAAGTACTGAACCAGAAAGTCGATCTAAACTGGCCCCGAAACGAGCTTTACGGCTTGTTCTTGCATTACATTGCAAATGAACCACATTATGGAAAACAGTTCAGGAATGAATGTGAAAGAATCACATCTGTTGCCTGGAGTGAAAACAGCAGCCTATGGCCCGTACCCGAAATCATTAGAAATAACGAAGAAAAACAGAGACTTCTATTTCATGCCATGACCGGCCCCTGGATGGGCAAAGATAAAAGGCGGGGGTTCCCTTATACCTGGCTTCCCAACCACCTCGGAGACGCACGAAAACAAGTCAGCCCCAGGAGTTTCCTTGCGGCCCTGCGTCACACAGCCCAGAGTTTGAGGTCTGATCATGACTACCCTTTGCATTATGAAAGCATTAAACAAGGCGTTCTGGAAGCGTCAAAGATTCGAGTCGCTGAAATTCAGGAGGATTATCCCTGGGTTCGTAATTTCATGGAACCCCTTAAAGGCTTCTCGGTTCCATGCCTTTTTGACGATATAAAAAAAGCTTGGGACAAGGATAACGTCATTATCCTATTGAATTCCATCATCTGGTTTTCTGATGCGTTACGTCTTCCCCCAACTCATATCGAAGACGGCCCAGAAGGAGTCATGAATGACTTGATTGATCTCGGATTATTTGAACGCATTTCCGGCGAACGCATCAATCTTCCTGACGTTTACCGTTTGGGCTATGGCATTGGCCGCCGCGGAGGTGTAAAGCCAATTAAATAGTGGTAATGCACCAAATTTTAATCGGCTTGCCCAGCTGGTGAAAAGGAAATCCCCTGCTCTGCTTTATAGAAACAATTTATCCTTGACTTTGAAAGCCCGGCAAAATATTAGATTTATTTCG
>CAZWTY010000187.1:0-3102 GCA_964637565.1 uncultured Desulforapulum sp. | reverse complement strand
ATCCGTCATTGAAATTTATCGATTTTCGGTTTTGATGGGTGCGGAATGTATGATCCAGTCGGTGATTCTCTCCCGTTACATCCCCGACTGCACGGTGATCACTGCCCGGTCCGGGGCCGAAGGCATCGGGAAAGCTGTTGTCGAACTTCCGGACACCATCCTGCTGGACATCATGATGCCGGAGATGGACGGGTTCGAGGTGTGCCGCCAGCTGAAATCCATCGAGGCCACCCGTTCAATTCCCGTGATCATGCTCACCGGGGTGCGCATGGACACGAAAAACAGGGTGCTGGGCCTGGATGTGGGAGCCGACGCTTTTCTCACCAAACCCGTGGAAACCCTGGAACTGGTGGCCCAGGTCAACGTGATGCTTCGGATCAAAAACGCCGAAGCCCGTCTGCGCGAGGAAAAAGAACGTCTGGAGACCCTGGTCCGGAAAAGAACCCGTGCCCTCCAGACCCTGAGCCACTGCAGCCGGACCCTGGTTCACGCATCCAGCGAACTGGAGTTCATCCAGGACATCTGCCGGATTGTGGTGGAACAGGGCAAGTACCGCATGGCCTGGGTGGGTTTTCCGGCGGACGACGAGCAGAAAACCATCCATCCCGTGGCCTACTGGGGAGACGGAGACTGGTACAGGGCCATGACCCGGCAGAAGCTCTCCTGGGAAAGCGAGGGCATCGGACTGGGCCCGGTGGGCGAATCGGTCCGAAGCGGCAGGCCCCAAGTGGTCCATGACCTGAAAAACGACGGATTCTGCCGCACCTGGCACCCGGAAATGCTGGACAAAGGCGGAGAGTCCGCCATCTGTCTTCCCCTGATGCACAGCGGCCAGGCCGTGGGGGTGTTCAACATCATCGCCGAGGAACCGAACGTGTTCTTGGACACGGAGTTCGACCTGCTCAAGGAACTGGCAGACGATCTGGCTTACGGCATCATGATGTTCCGGATCCAGGTGGAGAAAGAGGCGGCCATCGCGGCCCTCCGAAACAGCGAGGAACAGTACCGAAGCCTTTTCAACGGCGTCCCGCTGGGAATCTACAGGGCTACGGCCGACGGACGGATCATCGACGCCAACCCGGCGCTTCACCGGATTCTCGGCATCACCGATCCCAGCGACATCCTGTCCATCAACTTCATCCGGACCTTTCTGAGCCGACCCGAGGCCAAACGCCTTTATTCCGAAGTGGGAATCCAGGGCGGAGTGGACAACTTCGAAACGAAAATCACCAGCGTGGACGGACGCCAGATATGGATTTCCCTGAAGCTCCAGGCTGTATTCGACAATGAACGGAGCCGAATTCTCTACGTCGAAGGGGCCGTGGAAGACATCACCCGGAGAAAACGGGCCGACGAACACATCCACAGCCTGACCCAGGAGCTGCTCAAGGCCCAGGAAGGAGAAAGGCAGCGCATCGCCAGGGATCTCCACGACCATGTGGCCCAGAACCTGGGAGCCCTCAAGATCACCTGTGAAACCCTGTTCATGACCCAGCTGGAAAACCCCGAGGAGATGAAGAAAAGCATCAGCAGCTTTTCCGGGGTTCTTGCGGAGTCCATCTCCTCTGTCCGGGACATCGCCTACAACCTGAGGCCCCCCAACCTGGACCAGATGGGCCTGATCCGCACCATCGCCCAGTTCTGCGACGACTTCGGGGAGAAAAACCGTCTTTCGGTGGATTTTTTTTCAGCCGGCATGGAGCATGTCAGCCTGGATTTCGACATGGAGATCAACCTGTACCGGCTGATCCAGGAGGCCCTGAACAACGTGAGGAAGCATTCCGGCGCCAGTCGGGTGATCATCCGGATCGTGGCCTCGTCCCCCGACATCATCGTCCGCATCGAGGACAACGGCAGGGGCTTCGAGGTGGAACGGCGGATGAACGAGAGTGTTCACGAAAAACGCATGGGCCTGAAAAGCATGGAGGAAAGGGTGCGGATTCTCGGCGGGGACATGAGCATCAAATCCCGTCCCGACGAAGGGACGAAGATCCTGATCCGGGTCCGGAACACCAGTCCGTCCATGGATCTTCGCCAGGATATGTTCAGTTATGCGGACAGCGAGGTGAACTGAGTCTTATCTCGAGGTCAATGCACCGTGTGGGAGCTGACCGTGTATTTGAATTCCTTTTCCAGGATGGCCAGGATCAGTTCGAGGATGTAGTCGTCCACCGCCCCGTCGTTCCAGCCCAGGTTCTCCAATTCCTTGTTGATCGAGCCCACGGTGAACACACCGCCGTTTCTCAGGAGGTTGAACACGTCTTTCACCAGCTGGTTGACCTGGGTGGGTTTCAGGCCCTGGTCTGAAAGATGCCAGAAAAGGGTGGAGCAGATCTCGGTCGTATCGTTTTTCTCTCGGTATTCCATGGTGTCTCCTTTTATGATCAGATGCGGTGGTCGCATTGGCACCCAACACTGGCATTCTGAAATATCAAAAAACATGCCACAGACAATACAAACAATTATATCCCATTAAATTAAATAGCTATTAAAAAAAAACGGTGTGTCGCTTTTGACGAAACCCGCCGTCTGGCCGGACGGACCATCCCGTCTTGTTCACTAAAGTGAAAAAATGTTCAACGCTTTTTATGAAAGTAGCGGTTGAAACGCTGAAAAACAATACCCGGACCAAGCCCCCGGCCCCCAACCTGTCATTCCGGACGGAGCAAAGCGGAGATCCGGAATCCATTCCCGCAAAAGAGATGACCCATGAATCCAGGCCCTGAAACACATACTGGCGTGGATTCCGGGTCGGCTTGCATTTCGGCCACCTTAAATTCGCAAGATGCCCGGAAGCTCAAGACCTGTCAAAATGACCCCGGCCGCCCGGAATGACAATGGCGGGAACTGCGTCAGACATCTTCCTTGCTTGATGGTCTCGTAAAAAGCCTCCCAGGCCACGGGGGGGCCACATACCTGAAAGGAAGTGTGTCAATCCGGTTTGTTGCAAAATTGAATTATTCAAAATAAATTCAGCATGATAATTCATTTTTTGCCCTGACACTTCCTTAGAAGTCAAGATTCAGACGGCTTCGGAAAAAGTTCGGGGTCAAGGCTTGCGAATCCCGAGGAATGAGGCGTACTTAAGGTACGCCGCAGTGA
>CAZWTY010000186.1:0-3140 GCA_964637565.1 uncultured Desulforapulum sp. | reverse complement strand
TGGCTTCTAAAAATGGCCCTTATGGGGCGTTATTTGTTGGGGCCTCTGGGCATTTTACAATCGCAATGGGGCTAATTTTCACTTGACAAAAAAAAAAAACGACGGGTGTCACATCGACAATGCCTGGTGAAGACTGCGATGCGTCCCGGGGCGCGGGCTTTCGCCCGCCAGGATCGGCGGGCGAAGGCCCGCCAAAACGGTTTATTTCTGTTTTTTTAGAATCTCGAGGGTCTCGTCGATCTCTTTCCGTGTCACGCTTTTCCTCAGGGGTTCCAGGGCGCGCATCACCTCGGCGAAACGGATGCCTTCGGCGGCGCTGACCCATTCAAGCTGGAGCCGCTCTTTGCGGAGGCCCAGCTTTTCCATTTTCCTGTGGATTTTTTCGATGCGTTTCACGGTCCAGTGGTTGGCGTCGATGTAGTGGCAGTCGCCGATATGGCAGCCGCTGACCAGGATCACCGGAGCTCCTCGCCTGAAGCCCTCCCAGATGAATTTTTCGTCCACCCGGCCGGAACACATCACCCGGATCAGCCGGGCGTTGGGCGGGTACTGGAGGCGGGACACCCCGGCGTAGTCCGCTCCGGCGTAGGAACACCAGTTGCAGGCAAAGGCCAGGATCTTGTCCTCGGGTTTTTCCGCCAGAAGCTCGGTGACCTGGCTTTCGATCTGTTCGTCGGTGAAATGGTTCATGACAATGGCGTCAAAGGGGCATTCGGCGGCGCAGGTGCCGCAACCGGCGCAGGCGGCCGTGTTGACCACCGCCGGGATCTTCTTTTTCACGTCCACGGAGATGGCGTTGTACGGGCAGACTTCGGCGCAGCGGCCGCAGCATTTGCATTTTTCAAGGATGATGTCCGAGGTGATGGGTTCGGAGCTGATTTCACCTTTGTGCATCAGCCGGATGGCCCGGGCTGCCGCAGCCGAGGCCTGGGTCACCGAGTCCTTCACATCCTTGGGAGCTTCGGCGCAACCCGCGTAGAAAACGCCCCGGGTGGCCGCGTCCACGGGCTGGAGTTTGGGATGGGCTTCCAGGAAAAAGCCGTCGGATGTCAGCTGGAGCCCCAGCATTTCCTGGAGCTTTTGAGTGCTCCGGGCCGGTTTGACACCCAGGGCCAGGACCAGCATGTCCAGGTCCAGGGTTTCCACCGCGCCGGTGGCCGTGTTTTCCACGGCGATCCTGAGGCTCTTGTCCGGCAGTTCCTCCACGGAACCGGGAATCCCCCTCAGGTAATCCACGCCCAGCCGGCGGCTCCGCTTGAACAGGTCCTCGAAGCCTTTGCCGAAAGCCCGGATGTCGATGTAGAACACCCGGATGTCCATGTCAGGGTAATGCTCTTTCAGGACCAGGGTGCTTTTCACCGTGTTCATGCAGCAGATGTTGGAGCAGTACTCGGCCCCTTTCCGGGCCGAACGGGAGCCCACGCACTGGATGAAACCCACGGAGCGGGGCGTCTGCCTGTCCGACGGGCGGATCAGGTGGCCCTGAGTCGGACCGCCGGCGTTCACCAGCCGTTCCAGTTCAAGGCTGGTCAGCACGTTGTCGAACCGGGTGTAGCCGTATTCGTCCAGTTCCCTGGGGTTGTAAGGTTCAAGGCCGGTGGCCACCACGATGGAACCGACCTTTTCCTCGATGATCTCGTCGGACATGTGGAAGTCGATGCAGTTTTTCCCGCAGGCCTCCACGCATTTGGCGCAGACAGCCGGGTTGTGGCCCAGGCATTCGCCGGCGTTCAGCACGTAGGACGAGGGCACGGCCTGGGGAAAGGGAGAGTAGATCGCTTTCCGGGACGAAAGCCCCATGTTGAACTCGTCGGGGCGCACCACGGGGCAGACCCTGGCGCAGTCGCCGCAGGCCGTGCACTGGGTTTCGTCCACGAACCTGGCTTTTTTCAGGATCTTCACCTGAAAATTGCCCACGTATCCTTTGACGTCCGTCACTTCACTCAGGGTGAGAAGCTTTATTTTGGGATGTCGACCGACATCCGTCATCTTTGGCCCGAGGATTCAGATGGAACAGTCCATGGTGGGAAAGGTCTTGTCCAGCTGGGCCATCATGCCGCCGATGGACGGTTTCTTTTCCACCAGAACCACGTCGTAGCCGTTGTCCGCCAGGTCCAGGGCCGCCTGGATACCGGCCACGCCGCCGCCGATGACCAGGGTTTTTTTCGTCAGGGGCAGGGTGGTTTCGGTGAGGGGCGTAAGGCCCCGGACCCTGGCCACGGACATCTTCACCAGATCCATGGCTTTGGCGGTGGCCGCGTCCTTTTCCCGCATGTGAACCCAGGCGCACTGCTCCCTCAAGTTCGTCATGTCTAGAAGATAGGGGTTTAAGCCCGCGTCGGTCATCATCTGGCGGAAGGTGGGTTCGTGGAGCCGGGGTGAACAGGAGGCGATGACCACCCGGTCAAGGCCAAGGTCGGCGATATCCGCCCGGATCTCCTGCTGGCCCGGTTCGGAACAGGCGTACTGGATTTCCCGGGACACCACCACCGAAGGCAGGGCCGCGGCGGTTCCGGCCACTTTAGCGCAGTCCACGGTGGCCGCGATGTTCATCCCGCAGTGACAGACATAGACGCCGATACGCGGCGACCTGTCCTCTCCGGGCCCGTTTTTCAACATGACGTTCGATTCCATTGTCTTTCCTTAACCCATGGTTGTTAATGGTTTGTTTTCGTAAAATAAACCAGGTGACCATACCTGGGATAAAAATAACGTTCGAAACAGGCGTCTATATCCGAAATTGTCATTCCGGGCGGCCCTGTTAACTTTGGCAGACTTGTCCTGCCGAACATCTCGATAATTCATGTTTTCCGCCATGAAAGCCGACCCGGAATCCATGCCCGCGAAAGCGTTGTCGCATGAACTTTCCTGATTCTCTTCACATGCCGGCGTGGATTCCGGGTCGGCTCCGGATTTCGAACGTTGTTTCTCTCTCAAGCCCGTCTCTGTTTTTCGTATTCTGTCATGACGGAGTCCGCCCGGAATGACAGGGTTTGGGGCTTTTTGCAGAAAAATCAAAGTCAAGTGGCCCCATCAAGCGGCCCAAGCCTCCCATCCATGATCAGGTGCCGTTCCGCCATTCGATATTGATGCCCATGTAAAAAGTCGGGAGTTCAGCAAGGGACATAATTGTAATAAAC
>CAZWTY010000185.1:0-3296 GCA_964637565.1 uncultured Desulforapulum sp. | reverse complement strand
CAACATCGAATGGAGGATAACTCCAATTTGGATGCTGGAATGACAGAATCATGTCATTACTGAATCAAGCAAGCGTATGATTTCCCTGCATACCGCCGCCGTTCCTCCCCTCCGGGGTTCAAGGAAGGCGTCGGTCATGGATGTCACACGGTTCCGGTCCATGGGGTTTCTGGCGTGGGCGGTGAGTTTTTCCGCCACCTCCGTCCAGTCCCGGCCCATGTCGAGCAGGCCCCGGTCCAGGATCTCATGCCCCACCCAGGCGAAGTTGTCCCAGGACGGCCCGGTAACGGGAATCACCCCGCAGGCCAGGGCCTCGAGGAAGTTCTGCCCTCCCAGGGGTGCCAGGCTGCCGCCGATGAATGCGGCCCGGGCCAGCCGGTAGGCGGCGGTCAGTTCCCCGAACACATCCCAGAGCACGATCCGGGGCTGTTTTGTTCCCAGAGTCGAACGCCGGGCAAAATCGGCGTTCATGGCCGAAAGCCGCTCTTCCCAGGCATCCAGCCGGTGCATGTGGCGGGGGAAAAGAAAGATCCGGGCTTCGGGCAGATTCTGGCCGAGCCGTTCGATGATCCGGGCCACGTCCCCTTCCTCTTCCTCCCGCACCGAACCCAGGACCACCACCGGGGTGTCGTCATCCACCAGGTCCGACAGGGGATTGGGGGCCAATGCCCCCTCACCGGCCAGGGGCACCCGGTCGAATTTGATGTTGGGAACCACGGTCACCCGGCTTTGGGGAAAAAGCAGCCGGAACCGTTCTCCGTCCTCTTCGGACATGGCCAGGACCGAGGCCGGGGAAAGAGTGTCCCACAGGGCCGGAAAGAGCCGGTATCGTTTCAGGCTTCGTTCCGTGAGACGTCCGTTGACGATGAGAACAGGGCATCCTTGGGTTTTAAGGGCCCTCAGAAGTCCGGGCCAGATTTCCAGTTCCACCAGGACCATAAGCGATGGCCGGACCTCGGCCACGGCTTTTTTCATGAGAGCCGGGCTGTCAAAGGGGGAGAACCTGGCCTTTACGGAAAGAGGGCTGTTTTGGGCGTTGATGTCCGCCGCCGCTTTTTCCAGAATGTCCAGCCCCTGGCGGGTGTTGGCCGTGGCCAGGATGGACAGGGGACTTTCCGGTTCAAGCTTTTTCAGGATTTCCACGGTCAGGAAAGCCTCCCCGGCCGAGGCGCTTTGAATCCAGAGGTCGGCTTTGGGGAGAGGGGCGACGGAAAGGGTCCTCTGCTCAAAACCGTCGGCGATCCGTTCGTTTCGTTTGAGAAAGGGAATGGCCGCGGTCCAGCAGAGACCGTACAGGGAAAAAAGGGTGTCGATGGCCGCTTTTCTTTTCATGTCGCTGTGTTGAATCCTCCGGTTTTTTCGGGTGGGCTTCGGATGCCGATGGTCGAAGGGATATTAGGAGAAGGGAAAAAACCTGTCAACATGAAACAGGCGGTGCCATCATGGGCATGGAACATACCATCGGGATCGCTATCGGTATCGCTATCGCAATCGAAATGTTCTGACTATCGAACCCGATACCGATACCGATAGCGACTGGAATAGCCATGTTGTTCTGGATCTTCGATGGGGTTGCCCGGCCGGGGTTGTGATACTTATTGCATGCCCGCTGTTAATCTGATAAGAAAGGCGATATTTTTTTCAGAACAACCCTTTAATTTTAAAAGGAAAACAAATATGGCGATCGCAAAGGAGCTTCTGGATATTCTGGCCTGTCCCAAATGCAAGAAACCTGTGGAGCTGAACAAAGAGGGCGACGGCCTGGTCTGTGCCGGCTGCCGACTTGTTTACGAAATCCGGGACGACATCCCCATCATGCTGGTGGACGAAGCCAAACCCCTGAAGGACTGACGGAGAAGGCCGAGGGTCTATGAGCATTCCAAGGTCTCCTGATCCGGCCAGGCTGGTCGTCGGCGTCTACACGCCGGACATGCGCCTGTTCGATCCCGTTCTCGAGGAACTGAAAACCCTCTACGGGGCTGTGGACACCGTGAGCGGCTGGATGGCCTTTGGCCGGACCGATTACTACGAGAAGGAGATGGGCGGCCCCCTGTTCCGGAGGATGGCGTCCTTTGAAACCCTGATCGGGCAGGACGACCTGGCAGACATCAAGCTGGCCACCAACGCCATCGAGGCGAGGTACACCGTCGACGGAAAACGGACGGTCAACATCGATCCGGGGTACATGCTGCTGTCCCGGTTCATTCTGGCCACGGGCAAGGAATTTTCCCACCGGATTTACATCGGCAAGGGGATTTACGCTGACCTGACCCTGATCTACTCACGGCCCGGGTTCAAGACTTTGCCCTGGACCTATCCCGATTACACGGAACCGGAGATGATGGCCTATCTTATTGAGGTGAGAAACAGATACGCGGCCCTAATCAAGGCCATGGAACACAGAAAGTCACACGAGGTATTATGATCAAGAGCATGACCGCCTACGCAAAGGCGGAGATCGCCGAAAACGCCATTGGCGTGATGGCGGAGATACGGACCCTGAACAGCCGGCAGCTTGATTTCCAGATCCGGGTGCCCCACGGCTACGGCCCCATGGAAGAGAAAATCAAGGAAACGATCAACCGGAAAATCTCCCGGGGACGGATCGAGGTTCGGGTGTTTGTCACCGACACGTCGGAAGAATCGGCCTCCTACGAGGTGAACCTTCCCAAAGCCAGGGCCTACCACAGGGCGCTCCGGGAACTGTCGGAAACGTTGGGGCTTCAGGGCGATATCCCTCTTCAGCTTTTCACCGGCGCCCAGGGCATCGTCTCAGCGGCCGAAGCGGATGTGGACCTGGACAGCCGCTGGGGCCTGATCGAACGGTGCCTCGAAGAGTGTCTGACCCAGCTCGATCTGATGCGGACCACGGAAGGGGATTACCTGAAAAAGGATTTCGAGGAACGTCTCGCCTTTATCGAATCGGCGGTGGAGCGGATCGCTTCGGAATGCTCCGACCTTGTTCCCCAGTACCAGAAAAAGCTGGCCGACAGGATCCGAAACCTCACCGACGGCATCGTGGAGCTGGACCAGGCCCGGATCGCCCAGGAAGCCGCCGTGCTGGCGGACCGCAGCGACATTTCCGAGGAAATCGTCCGGGCCAGGAGCCATGTGCTCCAGTTCAGGAGCATCATGGACAGCGCCGAGTCCGGGGGCCGGAAACTCAACTTCCTGCTCCAGGAGTTCAACCGGGAATTCAACACCATGGGCTCCAAGGTGGGAAACGCCGCCATCGCCCACCTGATCGTGGACGTGAAGTCCGAGCTGGAGCGGCTCAGGGAACAGGTTCAGAACGT
>CAZWTY010000184.1:0-3377 GCA_964637565.1 uncultured Desulforapulum sp. | reverse complement strand
GCCACAATATCCAAGATACGTATATCTGGGGATTAACTTTACAAAGTCAAACTAAGCAATTGAACAAAACTTTCCGGAACGGATGATTGGAACGTCCTTCGCAATCCTTCTTCATGGGTTTGAATTGTCAATGATCTGGAATGCAGCCCGAGCCTATTGAACAAACCATGTGTTTTCAAATAATTGACCGCTTTTTTCGAACCGTAGCGTTCGTCACCCAGCACAGGATGGCCTGACATCGCCGCATGTCTTCGTATCTGATGGATTCTACCGGACAAAGGCTCGCAGGCGATAAGCGAATACCGTTCCCCTTGCTCGAGATGAGTGACATGGGTGGCACATTCCTGTTTCTTGCCCCTCCCCCCAATATTTTTTCTTCCGGAAGAAACCGGGCTCAAAGGGTAATTCCACAAAAATTCAGTCCCGGGCGGCACGTTGAAATACCCATGAACAAGAGCGATATATTCTTTTTTCACCGCCCTTGTTTCAAACTGTCTGGACAGCCAGCCAAGGGTCTTTTTAGTCAATCCCACGATCATGACACCGCTTGTTTCCCTGTCAAGGCGGTGAACCGGACCTACGGTATACAAATCTCCACATGCTGTCAGCCGTCTAAGGTCTTCGTCTTCTTGAAGTTTCCGGGACACGAATGAAACGACATCGTTTCCGGATTCGTTGTGAACGGAAACACCTTCGGGTTTGTCAACGGCCATCCAGCCAGGCCCTGCGTCAATAATCACAATTCGTCTGTTTTCAGTCATGGCGCCCAACGCTGGTAACGGTGGCTGGAACCTGTGACTCAGTTTGTCCACCGAGGCTGTTTTTGTATATGTTCACAATGTCATTAAAACACGGAGCAGGGTTTGTGTTTTCAACACTTTTCGCCAGGATCGCCTGACGGGCGAACATGTCCATTTCCCTCTCATCCAGATAAAGGGTTTTGGGGATGTGCCGATAGATCAGAGACTCCAGTTCATCGAAACCCTTTAGTCCAAGACAGGAGACAATTTGCTGGATCATGCTCTGGTTTCCGGGCCCCACATACCGAAGATATTCAGCGAGAAGCATTCCATTGGCCTTTCCGTGATCGATACCTTTAAAGAAAGTCAAACAATAGCCCATGGCATGAACGGCCGTCGTGCCAGTCTGCGCAATAGCCATTCCAGCCAGCATGGACCCGAAGAGGAGATTTTCCCTGACTTCCGGTTCAATGGACTTGTCGGGACTCATGTTTAACAGACAAGGACCAAGCGCCCTCAAAGATTCCATGGCCACCATGAGACTTGCAGGAGACGCTTTTTTTGAAAGAGCGCTTTCGACAGAGTGGCTGAGTGCATCAATGGCGGTGTTCAGTGTGATTTCGTAAGAAAGCCCCTCCGTATACCGAGGATCAAGAAGTGCGACCCTTGGAAAAAGTGAATCGTGACAAAGATTTTTTTTTGTCATGTTCCGGTTGTCCGTAAGAATTGAATAAGGCGTGACTTCGCTTCCTGTTCCTGAGGTTGTCGGTATGGCGATAACGGGTAATGCCCATTCCTTGTAAGGGCCTGAGAACAGCGATACGTCGTCCAGGTCGTTCACGGAGAGCATGGCGACGGATTTGGCCGCATCCATGGGGGATCCGCCGCCGATTCCAATGATCATATCAGCCTTCATTCTTTTTGCATGCCCGGTCGCTTCCCTCACATTTTCAATGTCGGGATTGGGAAGAATGCCATTGTAAACCTCAAATTTTATGGCCAGATCTTTTAAAACACAGACCACATCGGCGAGTGCGCCGGATACGGATGCCGAACGGTGACCGGTGACGATCAGTGCCGATTTCCCAAACCTTTTGAATTCATTTTTGTTCTTTTCAACACAATTTTGTCCGAAAAAAACCCTGGTCGGCATAAAAAAAGAACTTTCCATGGCTTACCGCCCTTTCCATTTAGTGAATAAAAAAGCCCGATGATCTGTTCAGGGACCATCGGGCTTTTTATCAAATATGCTTTGAAATATCAATGAGCTGCAGCTGGAGCGTGTTCGTCACTGGATTCTTTTTTCTCTTCTTTTTTTGCAGGTTCTTCTTTTTTGTCATCATGTGCGGCAGCTTTGGCTGCAGATTTTTTGCCGGGTTTCCACTCATCGTTTTCTTTAACGAGCTGGATTTCTTCCTTGTATTTGATATTTCCCTCGATAACGACCGTTGCTGTATCTTCCGTCTGGTTTTTAATGGTGTAATCAAGATCTTCAAGATTGCAGTTCATGTTTTCGAACTTCTTCTGGATATAGTTCTTACCAAAATTTTCCGGAGTGTCGTTTCCACTGCAACCTGCAAGTGCAAGGGCTCCAACGCATGCGACGATGACAAGCAATTTTTTCATGAATCCTCCTTTGTGAGCTGAATCTGTTCTTGACACATCTGTTGTGCGTGCAACGACAGATGTCCATTAAAATAATGACAACCTATGGTGACCGAACTTTTTAATTCATGCGATATACATTTACGAAATCAAAATGTAAAGCGTATCCTTCAAGAAGTCTTAAAAAGCATTTTAATCGGACTTTCCGGTTGATTCGAAAGATGAGAGCCTGATCCCTTCTCTCATGATCAACAGGGAAAGTTTATGCATGTAATCACGACGTTCCTGTGGTGTTTTACCGGGGTAATTCCTGAACGTCATGACAATGCCTGCAAGTGAAGCGAAAAAGGCCTGGCTATGAAATCTCAATCCTTGGGAACCATCTGTTTTCGAAACGACTTCATCAAACATCTTAGAAAAATAAAGCATGACGGCATTAAATTTTTTGAACGCCTTCTTGTTTTCTTCTCCACGCATCAGAAAGTGGCACATCATCTGGAATGTCGCTTCGTTATCAAGCATGTAATCAACGACATCAACAGCCAGTGAATCGATGTTGCCCTTTTCCGTAATCCTCACACGAAGACGTTTTTCAATCTTATTGATATCCCTGATAAGAGCTTCGACGAACAGATCGTCCCGGCTTGGAAAATATCTGTAAATTGAGGCTGGTGAAACACCCGCTTCAGCAGCAATATCCCTCATCCCGATTTCATGAAATGATTTTTCCTTGAACATGTTCATGGCTGCTGCAATGATCAGGGTTTTACGTTTTTCACGTTCATTCTCCCTTAGTTGTAAAAATGTCGATTTTTCAGTCATCAGACCCCCCATATATGTAAAAAATTATTGTTTCTAATTTGCGCAACAGCTTCATTTCAATTTATAAAAACCTTCTCCTGTTTTTTGACATCCGTTTATACCAAAAAATGCTTGAAAATGAAATGTCGATCCTTGCCAAAGTTAATTTTTCATTGTTATCAGCAATTCCCGGTGAAACAGCCAGCCCATAAAAATCAGCCGGTTTCATGG
>CAZWTY010000183.1:0-3464 GCA_964637565.1 uncultured Desulforapulum sp. | reverse complement strand
ATCAAGGATACGTGATAACCATGACGATTAAACAGTTTATCCAGGAAGAGGTGCTGAGGCCGAAGCTGAAGAAGGCCAGCGTTCTCGTCGTCTATGACCCTGAACGGCGCTACCGGGACCTCTGTTGTGAAATGGCCGCTGACAAATGTGCCGTCGTTGATGCCACGGAGAGCAGCATTGAGAGCCGCGAGCAAGCACTTGCTTTGCTTCAGGAGCTTGGGAAGCCAGGGGCAATGTTCGAGAATCTGTTGGTCTATGTCCCGGCGGCCCAACCTCTGACCGACGAGGATCGGCAGCAGGACCCCTTTGCCATCTATGGTGCTGTCGGAACGGAGTTCCCCGGGGGGGACGGCGATGAGTATCAGAGCCTTTGCCTGAAAGCCAAGGCGGACTACGCCACAGAAATTCGCCGGATCTTTGCCGACAACCCCAACCCGACTTTTGACGTGATCGATGCCGTGGGTGGCGGTGCCGGATGGCCGACGCTTCAGGCACATCTGAAGGTGGAATCGGCGCGAGACATTCTCTTCGCCATGCTGGCTCCGACGGCAAAGCAGTTGGAGTCTTTGAAATCCAGCGACGCCTGGGTGCCGGAAATCAGGACTCTGCTCACCAACACCTTGGGCCTCAAGCTGAAGACCAAAAGTAAGAATTGGTCCCCCATTGCTGATGAGCTGTGGCGCTTTTTGCTGTTCAGTGAATTTGTCTACGATCTGCCGGGAACGCTTCCCGGTGCGTTGTCGGATGTGCCCTGCGCCATGGCAGAAGCCCGACCCTTGATCGAGGATCTATGCGACCGGCTGCGGGACTCGACGGTCAACCAGCCTCTTTATATCGAACGGGCGGAGACGATTGAAGCCGACCTTGGCCTGCGCGATGTGTGCAAGGATCTGGAAGATCTGGGTGTTCGAGACACCTTTCCCTTTGAAGAACGGTCATTTTTCGCCCAGGCGGTGGATGCCCTGAAGCGCGATAACATCGACAAGCTGCGGCAGATGCTCGGGCGGCACAAGTCTTCGGTCTGGGTTGGACGCGGGGAAAATCAGGCCCAGTGGCAACTCCTCCAGGCCGCAGTGAGCCTTGTGGAAGCCTGCGAGGATACGGATCGTCTACTGCCGGATCACACCAAAACCCAAGAGGCCCTAATCGATTTCTACACTTCCAGCATGAGGGAAGTTGATCGTTTGCAGCGGGAATTTGAACAGGCTGAACGTGACCTGTTGATCAAGCAGGACGGGGTTGATGAGGTGATTCCTCACGCCCGGTCGGCCTATCGCAAGCTGGTCGACAAGGTACAGGGCGTGTTTATCCGGCATCTCGAACAGTCTGGCTGGCCGCCTGCCGGTCGCCTGGCCAATAGTGACGTGTTCGACAAAATGATCGCGCCGAGGTTGCAGGAGAGTGGTCGCCGGGTTGCAGTACTTCTCATCGATGCCTTGCGCTATGAACTTGGGGTGGAACTGGAAAAGCAGCTGGTTGATGACGGGCAGGTGGAGATAAACGCCGCGTTTGCTCAGCTTCCCAGCATAACTCCGGTCGGCATGGCGAGCCTTTTGCCCGGCGCTGGCAGCGAGTTGAAATTGCTTCGTAAAGAGGATCAGGTCGTTGTGGCCCTGGGCGACCAGCCGTTACCACAGGTGACGCAGCGCATGGATGTGCTCAAGAAACGATTTGGAGATCGCTTTGCCGAGATGTCGTTGACCGAGTTTGTTCGCGGCAAAGGCAAGGTCGATGGAGGCGTCGAGCTTTTTGTTCTGCGCAGCACAACCATTGATCAGCATATGGAATCGACCCCCGAGATGGCATTACGGCTAATCCATGAGTCATTGAAATCGATCCGGGTGGCCATCCATAAGCTGCGTGGATTGGGATTCAAGGATGCCTTCGTCGTGACCGACCATGGATTTTATCTCAACACGGCCACGGAAGCCGGTGACGTGTGCACAAAGCCCCAGGGGAAATGGATCAACGTCCACGAAAGATGTCTTTTGGGTGACGGGGTTTCCGATACGGGCAATTTCGTCATTTCAGCCCAGCATCTGGGCATCCGGGGGGACTTCAACCAGATTGCCGGGCCTCGCGCCATGGTGCCCTACCGTGCTGGCGAGTGGTACTTCCATGGCGGCGCTTCCTTGCAGGAGGCTATTGTGCCGGTCATTGCAATAAGGATGCAAGGGCCTGAAGGCAAATTCGTTCCGCAAGTAAAAATCACCATCAGTTATAAACGAGGTGCAACCAAAATCACGACGCGCTTGCCCGTAATCGAAATTTCGGCGAGCCCTGCGGATCTCTTCTCAATGAGTACGACATTCGAGATTCTTGTGGAGGCACACGACAAACAAGGCAATGTTGTTGGCGAGATCAAGCTGGGCGGCATGGTCAATCCCGCCACACGAACCTTGTCCATCAAGCCTGGGCAAAATATTGCGGTTACGTTGCGGATGGACCTTGAATTTGAAGGCAGCTTCACGATAAAGGCATTGGACCCGGTGACTTTAACGACATACGACAAGCTGGATCTTGAAACGGATTATACGGTGTGACTATGACAAACGATGCGTTGGACATAAAGTTACTTGATGCGTTTAGCGGAAAGGTCGTGCGTAAGGACCTTCTGCATCGTATCAAGAAAGGCACGAACGTCCCCACGTTTGTGCTCGAGTTTCTATTAGCGCGTTACTGCGCCAGTGACGATGTAGCCGAAATACAGGAAGGACTGGAGGCTGTCATTGCCACGTTGCAAGACAACTACGTCCGTGCTGATGAGGCAAATGCTGCTCAGTCAAAGGTGGCGACCAAAGGAAAACACCGGTTTTTCGATAAAGTCCATGTGCGGTATGTAGAGAAGGAGAAGCGACACTGGGCCGCGCTGGAAAACTTCAACTCACAGCGCATTGCCATTTCGGAAAAGTTTTACCGCGACAACAATCGTCTTCTTGAAGGTGGGATCTGGGCTGAGGTAACTCTCGGTTATAACGAGATCGAAGATGACGACTACGCTTTTTACATTGAAGATTTAAGACCCATTCAGCTGAGCCGGTTCGATTTTGAAGGATATGCCGAGGGACGGAAGAAGTTCAGCCGCAACGAGTGGTTGGACATCGTCCTGCGATCTGTTGGATTGGAGGGCAGCAGGCTCTCTCACCGGCTCAAGCTGCACTTCGTGGCCAGGTTGGCTCCTCTGGTTGAACCAAACTTCAATTTCGTCGAACTGGGACCGCGAGGCACAGGAAAGTCCTATTTCTTCAGTGAGTTTTCCCCATACTCCACCTTGATCAGTGGCGGACAGGCCACCAAGGCGACGCTCTTTTATAACAATGCCCGGAACCGCATCGGGCTTGTCGGATTCTGGGACACGGTCGCTTTTGACGAGGTCGGGGGCATAAAAATCAAAGACCCGGACACCATTCAGATCATGAAGGATTACCTCGCAAACGGACGGTTTTCGCGGGGAGTCGAGGTCA
>CAZWTY010000182.1:0-3483 GCA_964637565.1 uncultured Desulforapulum sp. | reverse complement strand
AGGGTTCGGCAGCCCCTGCGCCGCCCCCACCGGCGGCTCCGGCGGCGGCTCCTGCTGCGACGCCGACCCCGGCGGCTCAACCCGCGGACAAGGCGCCTGCGACGCAGCCATCGGCCAAGGCTCCCGCCGCAGCGAAGCCGAAGCCTTCGGCGAAGCCCTCCAAGCCTGCGAAGTCGAATGCGGGCAAGGGCGCGGCCAGGCCCCCCTCGAAGCAGGCGACCCTCGCCAAGAAGCCCCGGGCTTCCGGACCTCCCAAGGAGCCGGATCCCGCGGCCCGACGCGCCGTCGCGGGAACGCCCGCCCCTGGTGATCGCGGCGCGCCCGAATCCCCCGAGGTGCGCGCGCTGCGCGACGCGGACAGGGAGCTGTTCGGAGCCCTTCCCGCTGCCCCCTCGCTGCGCTCCGCGGACGCGGTACCCGTGCCTGCGCAGGACCGGGATCGGCCGGTGGTCCACGCCAACGGCCTGCCTCCGCCTCCCGAGGTCTCGAAGCGTCCGGCCGAAGCGACGACCGCCGAAGCGGAGTGGCTCGCCTCGCTCGCGCAGTCCGATCTGCCCGTGCGTTGGAATACGCGGGTCGTGCGCTACCTGTCCTACTACCGCAACGATCCCCGCGGCCGCGCGTTGGCCGCGTCGTGGTTCAAGCGAAGCGGCACCTACGACGCGCTCATTCGCAAGACCCTGCGAGCCAACGGCATGCCCGAGGACTTGATCTGGGTGTCGTTGGCGGAGAGCGCTTTCAACCCCCACGCCTATTCGCCCGCGGGCGCCGCGGGCTTGTGGCAGTTCATGCCGTCGACCGCGCGACTGTACGGGCTGGTGGTCGATCGATGGATCGACGAGCGGCTCGATCCGGAGCGATCGACGGACGCGGCGGCGAAGTTCCTGTCGGATCTGCACCAGCGATTCGGCACGTGGGAGCTGGCGCTCGCGGCGTACAACATGGGCTTCGGCGGGCTGCTGAGCGCGGTGCGCAAGTACAACACGAACGACTTCTGGGAGCTGAGCCGGTTCGAGGCGGGGCTGCCCTGGGAGACCACGCTCTACGTGCCGAAGATCACCGCGCTCGCCGTGATCGCGCGCAACCCCGCCGTCTTCGGGATCGAGGGCGTGGTGCGCGAGCAACCGCTCGCTTTCGAAACCGTCGAGGTCCCGGCCGGGGTCTCCCTGTCCACGGTGGCATCGGCGGCGGGCGTGGAGCTCGACCCTGTCGAAGAGCTGAATCCTCAACTGCTGCTGTCGCGTACGCCCCCGCAGCCCCGCGCCGGTTCGGGCTCTCCCCTCTGGCCCGTGCGCGTTCCCGTCGGCGGCGCCGAACGCTACGCCCGCAACGTCGTGCGCGTCCGCGCCCAGGACCCCGTCGTGCAGCGCTACACGGTGCGCGCCGGGGACAGCTTGCCCGAGATCGCCCGCGCGCACGGCGTGGACGTGCGCGAGGTCGTCTCGCTCAACGCCCTCGATCCCGACGATGTCCCGCAGGCCGGGACCGTGCTGCTGTTGCCGAAGACGCCGAAGGGGGATCGCGCCGCGGACAAGGTGGTGGTGATGGTCGCCGCGGATCTGCAGCCGCCGCCGGGCTATCGTCGGCTGTTCTACCGCGTGCTCGCCGGGGACACGCTGAGCGCGGTGGCGGATGGATTCGGCGTGACGCTCGACGATCTGCGCCGTTGGAACCTGCTCGATCCCGACGCGCGGTTGCAGGAGGGGATGGCGTTGATGCTGATGGTGCCGGTCACGCGCGACGTGACCGGGTTGCCTGCGCGGGGCGATGACGCAGTGACCGTGCTGGTGGTGGGGACCGATCGCTTCTTTGACCACCACGAGGCGCAGAAGGATCGCGTGCGCACCACCGTGGTCGTGCGCCCCAACGAGACCTGGCAGCAGCTCGCCTCCCGCACCGGCATGAGCGTCGGGATGCTCGAACGGATCAACCGTCGCTCGCGCTCCGCGAAGCTCGAGGCCGGAGAGCGCCTGATCGCCTACGTCCCCGGCAAGCTCGCGCGAGCTCCGAAGCCCGCCGCGAGGGTCGAGCGCGCCGAGTCGCGCGAGCCGTTGGCGCCCCCCTGTCCCGACGATCTGCCCGAGCTGCCGTCGCCGGAGGCCTCACCCGTGCATTCCGGACCCGCGGCGACGTCCTCCTCGCCGGATGCGTGAGGTGGTCCGATGCGACGCGAATGGGCGAGTGGCGAGGGAGTTCTGCGGGTTTTGGGGAGATCGTGGGGAGCGATCGCGGCGGGGGACCGACGGGTCGATGCGGGATCCGCATTGACAAGCCGCCGCGCTTGTTGAATACGAAGGGAGCTTTCCCACCCGGGAACGACACTCCAGACACGATCCGACGAACAGTTCCGGCACAGGAACCAGGCACAGGCGGTCGCTGATCCCACGCGACTCCGGTGCCGAGCCGGGCAGGAAGTCACCAACACCACACCGTTCGATTCCCATCCAACCCCAGCCATTCCACCCCGGCGGAAAGACCGCGCGGGAAGCCCGTGGAGGACGCGAGACCCATGCATCTTCGAGAGTTGAAGCAGAAGCCGATGCCGGAACTGGTGCAGCTTGCCAAGGACCTCAACATCGAGGGCGCGGCAGGGCTGAAGAAGCAGGACCTGATCTTCGCGATCCTGCAGGCGCAGGCGAACAAGAACGGCAACATCTTCGGGGAAGGCGTGCTCGAGTGCCTGCCCGACGGCTTCGGCTTCCTCCGTGCTCCCGACTACAACTACCTGCCGGGCCCCGATGACGTCTACGTCTCGCCCTCGCAGATCCGCCGCTTCGGCCTGCGCACCGGCGACACCGTCACCGGCGGCATCCGTCCCCCCAAGGAGAACGAGCGCTACTTCGCCCTGCTCAAGGTCGAGAAGATCAACGGCGAGGCGCCCGAAGTCGCGCGCGACAAGATCCTCTTCGACAACCTCACGCCCCTGTACCCCACCGAGAAGTTCAACCTCGAGCGCGAAGACGACCACAAGAACTACTCCGATCGGATCGTCGACCTGCTCGTGCCCGTGGGCAAGGGCCAGCGCTGCCTCATCGTCTCGCCGCCCCGCGCCGGCAAGACCATGCTCCTGCAGAACCTCGCCAACGCGATCTCCGCGAACCACCCCGACACCGTGCTCATCGTGCTGCTCATCGACGAGCGTCCCGAAGAAGTCACGGACATGCAGCGCACCGTCAAGGCCGAGGTCATCAGCTCGACCTTCGACGAGCCCGCCACCCGCCACGTTCAGGTCGCCGAGATGGTGATCGAGAAGGCCAAGCGCCTCGTCGAGCACAAGAAGGACGTCGTGATCATGCTCGACTCGATCACGCGCCTCGCCCGCGCCTACAACACCGTCGTGCCCCCAAGCGGCAAGATCCTCTCCGGCGGCGTCGACTCCAACGCCCTGCACAAGCCCAAGCGCTTCTTCGGCGCCGCCCGCAACATCGAGAACGGCGGCTCGCTCACCATCCTGGCCACCGCCCTCATCGACACCGGCAGCCG
>CAZWTY010000181.1:0-3498 GCA_964637565.1 uncultured Desulforapulum sp. | reverse complement strand
TTATTACAATTATGTCCCTTGCTGAACTCCCGACTTTTTACATGGGCATCAACTTCCAACGTTCAACGTCCAATGGGGCGATGCGGAGGGCTGGGCAGAGAAGGGGGTGGTTGGCTTGCGGGGGCTGTCGCGGTGAAGGGAAAACAGGTCAGACTCTCCGGGCATGCGGGTTACCGGGAGCGCCGGGTTGAACCCGGCACAGGTGCCGAGTGCAACTCGGCGTTCCCATAATGTTCGAGGTTCAGCGTTCCTTCTTCCCCGTCCGGACCTCCGCTGTGCAACCTATTGGACGTTGGACGTTGAGAGTTGAGCGTTGGACGTTCCCCACTGACTCTTCACCGACACAACCCCCGCAAGCCAACCACCACCTTCCCAGCCCCACCCTCCGCATCGCCCCATTCAACGTTCGATTTCAGCACCCATCTCCCTCATCCATCTTCGCCTTCTCGATAATCTCATACCGATCCACCTTCTGGTAGCCTCTGGGAAGCTTCTTGCCCCGCAGGCCCCTTGCCCCGAAGAATCCGGCCAGGTTTCCCTCTTTCAAGGTGAAGTGGCGTTTCCCCGAGTAGATCACCAGCTGGGCGCCTTCGGGAATCAGGAACAGGGATGACAGGATCTCCTCCCTCTCACGGGCCTTTTTGGACGAGATGTTGATGATCTTGTTCCCCTTGCCCTTGGACAAACTGGGCAGGTCTTTTACGGGGAAGATCAGCATTTTCCCCTCGCTGGTGATGGCGGCCAGCAGCAGCCCTTCGGTCTGGTCGAGTTTCATGGGCCGGAGGGGCTGGGCGTTTTCAGGCAACGTCAACACCACCTTGCCGTTCCTGTTCTTGGTGAACAGGTCGGACAGGCTGGTGATAAACCCGTAACCCGCGTCGCTGGCCATGAGGATCAGGTCTTCGGGTTCGCCCATGATGGCGTCGCACACCGTGGCTTCCGGCGGGATGCTGAGACGGCCGGTGACGGGTTCGCCCTGGCCGCGGGCCGAGGGCAGACCGTGGGCCATGAGGGAGTAGGTCCTGCCCGTGGAATCCAGGATCACCACGGGCTGGTCGCTCTTGCCGTGGGCCACGCTCAAGAGTTCGTCCCCGGCCTTGAACCGAATCTTGCTTTCGTCGTAATCGTGGCTTTTGGCCGCCCGGATCCAGCCGTTTTTCGAAAGGACCACGGTCACCGGCTCTGTGGGTGTGATGTCCGCGACGGTCATGGCCTGGGCTTCCATCCGTTCCACGATGGGAGAGCGTCGCTCGTCTCCGTAAGTTTTGGCGTCCTCCTTCAGCTCTTTCCGGATCAGCTTGTTCATTTCCTTCGGGCTTGCGAGGATCTTTTCCAGAGCCTCCCGTTCTTTGGCCAGCTCGTCCTGCTCGCCCCGGATCTTCATTTCCTCGAGTTTGGCCAGGTGACGGAGCTTCAGCTCCAGAATCGCCTCGGCCTGGACATCGGTGAGGCCGAACCGTTCCATCAGGACCGGTTTGGGGTGGTCCTCGCTCCGGATAATGGCGATGACCTCGTCGATGTTCAAAAAGGCGATAAGGAGACCGTCCAGGATGTGAAGCCGTTCGTTCACCTTTTCCAGACGGTGGGCCACCCGTTTGGTCACCTGGTCCCGACGAAAGGCCAGCCACTCGGTGAGGATCAGGTCAAGGCTCTTGACTTGGGGTTTCCCGTTGAGGCCGATGAGGTTCATGTTGACCCGGTAGTTCTTTTCAAGGTCCGTGGTGGCGAAAAGGTGGGCCATCAGGGCCTCCTTGTCGACCCGGTTCGACCGGGGCACGATAACCAGGCGCGTGGGGGACTCGTGGTCCGACTCGTCCCTCAAATCCTCCACCATGGGGAGTTTTTTGGCCTGCATCTGGGCGGCGATCTGTTCCAGGACCTTGGCCCCGGATACCTGGTGGGGCAGGGCCGTGATCACGATGTCGCCGTTTTCCATGGCGTAGACGGCCCGCATTTTCACCATGCCCCCGCCTGTTTCGTACATGGCGGCGATGGAGGCGGGGGAGGAGATGATCTCCGCCTCGGTGGGGTAATCCGGTCCTTTGATAAACTGACAGAGTTCGGCGACCTTGGCGCCCGGATGGTCCAGAAGGTACAGCAGGGCCTCCACCATTTCCCGGAGGTTGTGGGGCGGGATGTCCGTGGCCATGCCCACGGCGATGCCGGTGCTGCCGTTGAGCAAAAGGTTGGGAAGCCGGGCCGGAAGCACTTCGGGCTCGTCCAGGGTCCCGTCGAAATTGGGAATCCAGTTCACGGCGCCAAGGGCCAGTTCGCTCAAAAGCACCTGGGCGTAAGGCGACAGCCGGGCTTCGGTGTACCGCATGGCCGCAAAGGATTTGGGATCGTCCGCCGATCCCCAGTTGCCCTGGCCGTCCACCAGGGGATACCTGTAGGAAAAAGGCTGGGCCATGTGCACCATGGCCTCGTAACAGGCCGAATCTCCATGGGGATGGTACTTGCCCAGAACGTCGCCCACCGTTCTCGCCGACTTCTTGTGCTTGGCCGTGGCCCGAAGCCCCAGCTCGCTCATGGCGTACACGATGCGCCGCTGAACCGGCTTCAGCCCGTCCCCGATATGGGGCAGGGCCCGGTCCAGAATCACGTACATGGAGTACTCCAGGTACGCGTTCTCGGTAAATATCTTAAGCGGGATCTGCTCGACCCCTTCCATGCTGAAATCACTCATGTTTTTTCCTGTTTTGCCGTGACCTTTGACTTATGGACTTTATTGACCTCGTTGACTGAGGTGATATCCGACGGGTTCCCGAAGATCGGTCATCTAAACAATCTTTATACCCTGCCCATTCTTTTCAAGCCGCAAAATTTTCCCAAACCACTTCGACCCATCGTAGGTGGGCTTCTCGGAACTAAACCCGGCAAAAGACCCATCTATAGCTTTCTAAGGATTTCATTTTTGATCCAGAACGTTTATTTATTTCAACGCTTGACATACGGATCAATCCAAAAAAAGGCTTCGGGCCAGGAGCCTCTGCATTATGATTATTCAACCTGACTGTTTATGATAACCAAATAAAACTATTTGTAAATTTTCATTATGCTGGCAGATAATACTCCCTGAATCTTTTCGCATTATGGCTACCATGTTTGTAAACGCTTCTTGTTGCTTATCTGTGTTCAAAGTAGCACCAAGCTTTTCGAATGTTGAAAATGATTCTATGGCATCATTTGAACCATATAAACAAATTCTTGACTCAACTTTCGGGAATGGGTTGTGAGTACCAAAACACGATCTATCTATTTGAAAATATGAAGAAATAGCTTGATAAGCCCCATCTGTTGATATATAGTGGATTTGCGAAAAAACACAATAATATCAAGCAGAAAGGGCTTAAAATGGAGCATATCAGCAACGCCTCACAATCGCAAGCAAACATTGACGTTCAGGGCAAAATCGATGATTTCTTTGTACGCTTTAAAATTGCTAGAAGCCATCTCAAAAAAACCTCAACAATATGATGGCGCAACCAAGTTGAACCA
>CAZWTY010000180.1:0-3616 GCA_964637565.1 uncultured Desulforapulum sp. | reverse complement strand
AGCTTTTGATCTGTAAACGAAAAATCGAACGTGTTGCTGGCGTAAAGGCATTCATTACAACATTGACTAGGCCATGGGCAACCAAGCTAGCGATTGCGGCCCCCACCGGTCCGTAAGCAGGGATCAGGATAAGGTTCAAACTGATATTAACCAATGCACCACATATGGTCCGAAACAGTACGTAGCGTTGCAGATTTTCCGTCACAAACCACTGGTGGCTCGCCACACCGAGAAACACAAACAAGGCGGACCAGATATGTAGTGCCAGCACCATCCCCGCACCATGATATCGGTTGCCGTACAGCAACTCAACAACCCAATCCGCACAAAACGTCATGGGAATTGCCAAGGCAAGCGCAAGAATAATCATAATGGTATGGGTAAACTCCAATCGGGCGACATACTGGAGTTTACCGGCGTTTTTAGCCGAAACTACACTGGGAAATAATGACGCCATAATCGATACCGGGATAAAGTACCATGTTTCACTTAGTCGGAGAGCAGCAGAAAAAACACCAACTGCCTCTTCATTCAGCAGCTTACCCAGCATTATCTGATCCATCCGCATATATCCGGCCATGGCCAGTCCCGATACCATGAGCGGTGTACCGTTGTGAATCAGTCGATGCCACCGTTCTTTCTGGAACCGCCATCGAAACGAAGAACCGACATATCGAGAATAAACCAACAGTAATGCGCCAGCAGTGAAGAGGCCTTCAAACCACAACACCCAGATAAAAGCCATGAACGATGCATGGGTAAGAATCAACCCTGCCTTGACCGTTGCTAAAACCAGAAATATCCCATTCTCTGCCCATACTGAATAACGTGATTGAACCTGTGATTCAAACCAAAATTTAATAACTTCCGAGGCCTTAAATACGGAGACCGTGCCTAAAAGAGCAATCATGGCGATAAACCGCATGTCGTCACGTTGCACAATATATGCGGTTACTACCGCACATAGCCAAGCGGCGACACCACCCATGACCTGGACAACGACAGCAGTTCCAAGAATGTGATATCGTTGTTCCGGCTCTTTAATCACATCCCGTACAACAATGCTATTCATACCAAAGGTTGCGACCGCACTGAACAGAAAGGTAATAGCGACAACATAGTTTAATAAACCAAACTGTTCCGGCCCCAGATAGCGGGCCAGCCAGATGCTGATCACCATGCCGATCCCGCCCCTGATGAGACTATCGGCACACATCCAGCCAATATTTGTGAATACCTGTAATCGGTTTGATCCAGGAGAACCGGTGTGGTAGAAAATACTACGGAGAAAGGACCTCACGTTCGTCGTCCAGCAGATAGTGGTACTACACCTGTTACCAGCAGTACCGACCAGATCAGCATTTTGCCAAGATAATTAACCGTAGCCAATAGCGCAGAATAACCATGCTGCACAGCCGCCTTACGCACCTCCCGATATCCTACGGTTGACTGTTGACCACTCACCCCACCGGTTTCCATGATTGCAAGTATCCGTGGTACGTATTGTATGTTCGCCCCGCGAGACATCCAACGCAGAAATATCTCCGCATCCATGGCGATCCGGTAGCTGGTATCAAACATTCCACGACGGTTATATGTTGTTCGTCTCACAAAGGTTGCGGGATGATTGAACAGCACGAGTCGCCACGGATACCACCACCGGCCAGCTGGTTTCAGGCGCTTGATGGTTCGACCCTGTTTCTGTAACAGAACATCGCCATGAATAACCTCTACGTAAGGATGAGTGGCAAAATATGCCCGAACAAAAGGTGTCGCATCGGGTGCCAGTTGATCATCAGCATTAATCAGGCCGACAATCTCACCGGTTGACCGGCTGATACCCTTGTTAAAGGCATCGGCAATACCATGATCCGGCTCACTTACCAACAGGTCAACGCCGGGACAGACAGTTGCCAGTTCTACCGTATTATCCGATGAGCCCCCGTCAATGACCAGATATTCAACGCCCTCGCCTTTTTGAGCGCACACACTGTCAAAAGTACGCTGGATCGTTGTGCCGCTGTTCTTGCAAACGGTGATCAACGATATCGAAGGAAGTGGATTAACACTCTCCGTCATTACTGAAGTCCCGCCATTGTCACCACGGTATGAGCAAACGCCTTTTGCGCATTAGCCAGCGAATACTGTTCGGCTGTCGCAAAACCGCCCGAAATCAGTGTTTGGACGGTCGCTTGGTTATCCAGAATGTGAATGACATTAGCCAGTAGTTGGGCAGTGTCGGAGACTGGGGATACTAACGCATTTTCACCGTTATGAGCATAAGGCACCGCAGGTGTGGTAACGACTGGACAACCACAGGCCATGGCTTCCAATGGCATAAGGGGCAAACCTTCGTGACGCGAAGGATAAAAAAACAGATCTGCACTGCTCATTATTTTACGCAATTGGTGTTCGTCAACATAGCCGAAATCACGATGTACAAAACCAGAGCTCAACCCCTTACAAGGTTCCCCAACGGTCCAAATTTCCAAAAAATCTTCATCATATTGTTTGGAAAGTTGCTTGACGATCTGCAATGCACTATCGAAACCTTTGCGCTGATCTGAGCGCGACAAAAGGAGTACTGCAGAACGGCCATGTTTGGCCTGGACTAACTGGTGATCGGGATCAGGATACCACCATTCACCATCAATGCCGTTTTCGACAACTTCTGCGTGCGCATGAAAACGACGGTAAAAAGTCTCTGCAAGGTGTTGAGCAACTGTAATAGTTTTTATTTTCATCAGTGATAAACCGAGAAAATAAAGCATTCTGATGCAATATTGCATAAGCATAGATGAGTAGTAGGATTCATCATAGTCTTGGGCGAAATAGATTGTTTGTGTTCGGTTGCGAAAGCTGAGGAGGCAGGCTAGCGGGATGATATCGGCAATAATGATATGATGGGGAAACTTTGTACGTAGTGCTCGTAATAACGTCGCACCTTTTGTTTGATCTGGTAACGGTTGTAATGTGATGCGGTCATCAATCTGAAACACCGAGTTGAACTGAGCGGCCATGATGGTTACCTGGTGTCCCTGTGCCACCAGATAGTTGGCATGTGCCACGACCATCCGGTCTCCCCCACGGCTGAGAAGTGTGTGACGGTAAAACAGAATGTTCATAAGTCCGCAAGTCCAGGTTGAAAAACAGTACCCACCTTAAGCAGATCGAACACCCTCACCATCCGTAGATCCCCCACCCAACCATCACACTCCATCCTGCCCCCACAACAAACAGCCAAGGATCACGCAACAATGATTCTGTTGGATCGCCACTTAGTCCGGTCTTCACCCGTAATATGTAGCGCAGTAGCCCTAAACAGCAAAGTGGTACTGTATATAGTAGCGTTTGGTGTGACAGGGTATACATAGTGTAGGTGACCAGTACAGCACTACCCGTCATAAACAGTACACCTTCCAGAAACCCTTCAGGATAGTGTGACAATACTTTACGATGATCTCCTGCAGTATCAGCAAGCAATTGTTTTTCAGAAAGTCTCTTACCGGCACTTAAGAAAAGAGCCAGCAGGAGTACTGATAGAAAAAGCCATTCTGATATGCGAACATCAAAGGCCTCACCACCAGCCATGAGACGAAACAGAAAACCGGTTGCA
>CAZWTY010000179.1:0-3659 GCA_964637565.1 uncultured Desulforapulum sp. | reverse complement strand
GCTTTGGACGTTATGTCTACTTTTTTTAATTTGCACAGGCTTGCCGAAAGTACACAGTTAATGTCGTAGCGCCATTATATGTGAAATTTATTTCTCAACTACACAGAATTATTACTCGGAATACATATTTTGGGATTTGGATTGGAGGTGGGATTCCGAATGATATTGTATTAACTATTTGAAATATAATAGAAATTTATAATTATTTTTTTATTGCATCATTGGCATCAATATTGAGATACACATCGGAACTATCCCCGGGTGGGGTGTGTTATCGTGGTATTCTTAATTAACAACAACTTAAAACAACTGGGAGGAAAACTAATGATGAAGAAACTAATGTTATTGTTAACCTTTTTACTATGGTCGACTGTGGGTTCTGCCGTAGCTGGGCAGTATCAGTTTGAAGACAAGATTGACAACTGGGGGTGTTTTGGGTCCGCTATGATCACTCAATGTAATCCGCTTGAATACACTCATGACCTGAATGACGTTGTTAACTTCTCCGCCGGGGATCGTGTGACGGAGGCCTGGTTGGAACTTGATTTCACAAATGATAAAAGCGATTCTAAATTCTTATGCTTATGGGACAACAGAGAATATGCGAAAGTAGCATATGACGGTTCCGATTGGGTGTATCTGGGAGAAGTTGATAATGGCCAATATGACATTGAGCTTGACATTGATTGGCTTAACGATGATGGCCTTCTGGATGTCGTTATTCGCGTCAATAACAACCTTGGAACTGCCACAGCATGGCTTGATCATTCACGCCTTTACGGCACCGCCGAAAGTGCTCCGGTTCCTGAACCAGCCACCCTGTTTTTGCTGGGGACCGGTTTGGCAGGAATCGTGGGTGCTCGCAGAAAAGCAAAAAAATAGCGAATTTCTTCTCAAGAACACAAAAGGCAGGACGATCATTCGTCCTGCCTTTTCTTTGTTTGCATCCCAAAATTCTTGACCAGCAACACGGCCATGCACCAGTCTGCAACCTGTTTCAAGCTTACATACTCGAGACGATTTTTTTTGGCTTTGGCCATGTGTTTGCGGCCGATCATCCGGACCTTGGGAGCCTGCCATGATCAAAACCCTTGCAAAAGACCTGAGAAAGACATCGACCCTGTTTTTTATCGCTTTCCTGGTGATGACGGCCCGCGTTTCTTCTGCTGCGGACGCGGACCGGATCGTGAAAGACGCCTTTGACTACTGGCGGGGCAAAGCCTCGGTGTCCACCACGGACATGACCATCCACCGGCCGTCCTGGGAACGCCGGATGACCATCGAGGCCTGGACCCAGGGCGAGCGGGACAGCCTTTTTGTCATCACGGCGCCAGCCAGGGACAAGGGCAACGGCACCCTGAAGCTCGGCGAGGACATGTGGATGTACAACCCCAAGGTCAACCGGGTGATCAAGCTGCCGCCGTCCATGATGAGCCAGAGCTGGCAGGGCTCGGATTTCTCCAACAACGACCTGGCCAAATCAGACAGCCTGATCCGGGACTACACCTTTGATCTTGCCGGCGAAGAACGGCACGAGGGGAAACGGGTGTCTGTCATCAACGCCATGCCCAAGCCAAACGCCCCGGTGATCTGGGGCATGATCCGCCTGAAAATCCGGGAAGACCGGATCGTTCTCGAACAGGTTTTTTACGATGAGGACAAAAAACCGGTGAAGATCATGACCGCCTGGGACATCCAAAAGGTGGGAGACCGCCTTTTTCCCATGAAATCCAAGATGCGCAAGGCGGACACGGAAACAGAGTACACCCTGTTGACCTACAGAAAACTGGAATTCCGGGACAGGCTGGACAAACAGGTGTTTACCTTCGGGAATCTGAAAAATCCGAAAAAATGATCAGACGGCGACCGTCGAACCGTGAGCCGTCGAGGACAGGAATATGGATTTCACCATGGCCCTTCGAAACATCTGGCGGAACCCCAGGCGGACGATCCTCACCCTTTCGGCCATCGCCTTTGCCTGCCTCCTTCTGGTGTTCATGCTGTCGTTTCAGTTTGGCTGCTACGAGGCGATGATCAACACCTCGGTGTCCATCAGCACCGGTCACCTCCAGATCCAGGCCCGGAACTACCTGAAAGACAGGGACATCCGGCAGACCATCGACGATCCGTCGGCTGTTGCCGGACTGCTCGACAAAACCCAAGGAATAGGAGCCTGGACGTTCCGGTCCGGAGGCTTTGCCCTTGTGTCCTCTGAAAAAAGGACGGCCGGGGTTCTTGTGTCCGCCATCGATCCGGACAAAGAGCGGCGCGTATCCACCGTGGCCTCCCTGGTGAGAAAAGGCGCTTACCTCGACCAGGACCGGCCTTTCGAGGCGCTGATCGGCGAGCGGCTGGCCCGGAACCTGGGTGTGGCAGTGGGCGGTGAGCTGACCATCCTCGGCCAGGGGCGGGACGGCTCGGTGGCCGCCTCGGTGCTGACGGTCCGGGGGATTTTCGAGTCCGGGGTGGAAGACATGGACCGTAACGTCCTCCTGATGACCCTTTCGGATTTCGACGGGATTTTTGCCATGGATAAAACCGTGCATCTGGCCGTGATCACCGTGCCGTCCCTGGCCTCGGTGGGTCCTGTGAAAAAAGAGCTTTCGAAAAAACTGGCCGGCAGTGATCCCGCAGTCTACGACTGGATGGAGATTCTTCCCGGACTCTACCAGAGCATCCAGATGGATCTGGCCAGCGGGTTCATCATGTACCTGATCCTGATCATCGTGGTGGCTTTCAGCATTCTCAACACCTTTCTGATGTCGATTTTCGAGAGGACCCGGGAATTCGGGGTGATGATGGCCCTGGGAACCACGCCGGGACGGCTGATGCGTCTGGTGATGCTGGAATCTGCCGCCATCACGGTTTTGGGCATGGTTCTGGGCATGATCCTGGGAGCCCTGGTCACCTTGTACTATCAGCGTTACGGCATTTACATCGAAGGGACGGCGGACATCCTTAAACAGTACGGCATTCCCGAACGCCTTTACCCCCGGCTCAGCCTGCTCAGTCTGCTGGCCGGACCCGCCCTGGTGTTCGTGATCACCTTCCTGTCCTCCGCTGTTCCCGCTTTCCGGATCCGGCGTATGGATCCGGTCACGGCCATGAACCATGTCTGATAGTTTTTAACATCGAACATCGATGGCGTCGTAAAAAAGCCCGATTTCTGCGTTGCGCTTCATCCCTCGTCACTGCGGCGTACCTAAGTACGCCTCATTCCTCGGGATTCGCGACGCCTTGAACTCGAACTTTTTTACTTAGCCATCCGTTGATGACTTTTTACGAGTTCATCAACATCGATCACAGAACATCGAATGGTGAATGCATGGCAGGCAGCGGTTCCGCATGGAATGATTCTAATATAAAAAGGAGCGATCCTTTATTCGATGTTGGACGTTGGGCGTTGGATGTTCGACGTTTGATTTTGGTCATTTGAACGGTTTTATAACACCCCTTTGAAAGGGAAGTTTTCATGCGTCTTGTTTTGTCATTCCGAAATGTCACACGAAACCCCAGGCGGACCCTGGTGATCCTTTTCGCCGTGCTTATCGGGGTGTGGAACATGGTGGTGCTGGGGGCCCTGACCCGGGGCATGGAAAAGGAGATGGCGGCCAACGCCGTGTCGAACCTCACGGGCAGCGTCCAGATCCACCACCCGG
>CAZWTY010000178.1:0-3671 GCA_964637565.1 uncultured Desulforapulum sp. | reverse complement strand
TGGACTTCGGCGGCAACATCCTGCGGCACGGGCCGGTGGACGCGCTGGAGATCAAGGAGCGTGCTTCGGGCGGCGGCGGTGAGGCTCCGGCCAAGGAGTGCCCGCAGTGCCAGGCGGTGATCCACGCGGCCTACGGCGTGTGCCCGGAGTGCGGATACGAATTTCCGCAGCCCAAGCGCGGGCAGCATGAGGGCGAGGCGTCCACGGCGAGCGTGCTTTCCGGCGAGGTCACCGAGACCGAGCACGAGGTGACCGGCGTCTATTACAGCGTGCACGTCAAGCGCGACGCGCCCGAGGGGCATCCGCCCACTATGCGGGTCGACTACCGGGTGGGGTTTCATCAGTACCGGAGCGAGTGGGTCTGTTTCGAGCATACGGGGTACGCGCGCGGCAAAGCCGTGGCGTGGTGGCAGGCGCGTTCGCACGAGCCGTTCCCTGAGAGTTGCGAAGAGGCCGTGCGTATCTGCGAGGCGGGCGGCGTGGCCGAGCCGGTGTCCATCACCGTGCGATCGGTGTCGGGCGAGAAATACGACCGCGTCACGAATCACAAACTGGGCTTGATCCCGCCGCGCCTGGACGGTAGCGACGAAGTCGATGACGGCACTCTGCCGGAATACAAGGGAGCTGATGACGATGACCTGCCCTTCTGACAAACATGCAAGCGCGACGCTACTTGACGCGGCGGCGGGTTATCTGGCCGCCGGGCTGTGCGCGCTGCCCGCGAAGCGGACTGAAAAGCGCCCGACGGTCGGACAGTGGAAACGCTATCGCGAGCGGCTGCCCACGGCGGCGGAGCTGTCGGCGTGGTTCGCCAACGGGCCCGACGCGGTGTGCATCGTGTGCGGGGCGGTGTCCGGCCATGCGGAGATGATCGACTTCGACGCGGGTGGCGAGCTGTTCGAGGCGTGGGCCGGGCGCATCGCGCCCGGGCTGATGGCGCGGCTGACGGTCGAGACGACCCAGCGCGGCGGGCGGCATGTGTTCTACCGGTGCGAAGCGCCGGTGTGCGGCAACATGAAGCTGGCCCAGCGCCGCGCGGGCGAAAAGACCGTGACGCTGATCGAGACGCGCGGCGAAGGCGGGCTGTTCCTCTGCACGCCGACGGCCGGGTATGAGGCGGTGCAGGGCGACCTGGGCGCACCTCCCCTGCTGACCGAGGCGGAGCGGGACGCGCTGCTGGCAGCCGCGTGGGAGTTGAACGAGTACGTGCCGGAGCCGGTCGGCGGGCAGGGAAGTGCATTATTGCGCGAGTGCGTGAGTTCATTAGTTGGGGACGGAGGGAACCGGGGCTGCGTGACGGGCGAGCGGCCCGGCGATGATTTCAATGCGCGCGGGGACGTGCGGAGGGTTCTCGAGCGAGCCGGCTGGGTGCGGGTTCGCGAGGGCGAGAATGAATATTGGCGGCGCCCGGGCAAGAATGAGGGCTGGTCGGCCACGCTGAAGGAGCGCGTGTTCTACGTGTTCAGCGCCAACGCCGCGCCGTTCGATGCGAACCGGGCCTATGCGCCGTTTTCGGTCTACGCGCTGCTGACGCACGGCGGCAACTATGAGCGGGCGGCGGCGGAGTTGCGGCGCGAGGGCTTCGGCGACGCGGGGCCCGCCATAAGCGGCGCGGACATTTCGGCGTTGGTGGAGGCGTGCCGGCCGCCGGCCGCGGTGCGCGCGCCGGACGCGCCCGACCCCGGCCCGATGCCCGACGGGCTGTTGCGCATGCCGGGGTTCGTGGGCGAGGTAATGGATTACTGTCTGGCCACGGCCCCCTATCCGAACCCCGTCATGGCCTTCGCCGGGGCGCTCGCGCTGCAGGCGTTTCTGGCCGGGCGCAAGGTGCGCGACTCGGGCGACAACCGCACGAACCTCTATCTGCTGGGGCTGGCGCACTCGGCGGCGGGCAAGGACTGGCCGCGCAAGGTCAACACGCGGATCATGCACGAGGCCGGGCTGGCGGGCTGCCTCGGCGAACGCTTCGCCAGCGGCGAAGGCATTCAGGACGCGCTCTTGCAGACGCCCGGCATGCTGTTTCAGACGGACGAGATCGACGGCATGCTGCAGTCGATCAACAAGGCCAAGGACGCGCGCTACGAGGCGGTCATGTCCACGCTGCTGACGATGTTCTCATCGTCCAACAGCGTGTTTCCCGTGCGGCGCAAGGCCGGTAAAGAAGCGCCGGGGGTGATCAATCAGCCCAATCTGGTTGTCTTCGGGACGGCGATTCCGAACCACTATTACGAGGCGCTCTCCGAGCGGATGCTCACGAACGGATTCTTCGCCCGCATGATCATTCTGGAAGCCGGGCCGCGCGGCACGGGTCAGGAGCCGGTGATCCGGGACTTGCCGCCGGGCGTACTGGCGACCGCCAAGTGGTGGGCGGACTTCAGGCCGGGCACCGGCAACCTGGAGAACTGGAATCCCGTGCCCGTGGTGATTGAGCACACGGACGAAGCCAGGCGGCTGCTCGTCGAGACCCGCGAGCGGGCCGAGGCCGAATACACGGCCGCAGAAGGCAAGGGCGATTCGGTCGGCACTACGGTATGGGGGCGCGTGAGCGAACAGGTGCGCAAGCTGGCGCTGCTGTACGCGGTGAGCGAGAACCATCTCGCGCCGCGGATCGGACTCGCGGCCGTCGAGTGGGCGTCGGCGTTCGTGATGCACCAGACGCGGCGGATGCTCTTCATGGCGGCGGGGCATGTGGCAGAGAACCCGTTCCACGCGGAGTGCCTGAAGGCCGTGGAGAAGCTGCGCAACGCGCCGGGGAATGAGTTGCCTCACAGCGTGCTGCTCAAGCGGATGAAGATGGACTCGAAGAGTTTCACCATGCTGGTGGAGACGCTGGAGCAACAGGGCGATATCGAGGTCATGACCACGGCTAGACCGGGCTGGCATGTGCGCTCATACCGGCTGGCGGGCGGGGTGAAACATGAGGGTGAAACATCGGCGGGGAGTGAAACATGAACGACCGCACCCTGCTCATGATTCCCCAAGGTTCACCCAAGATTCACCCCCGCAGGGTGAAACTTGAGAAACGCGAAAAAGGCCTATTTATAAGGAAAACAACAACTCTCTCTTCATGTTTCACCCTTTCACCCGTACCCCCCCGCGCGATGCCCGTATGCGTGTTTTCGCGTGTGTACGTGAGGGGGTGGGTGAAAGGGTGAAACATGGGAAACATGCTTTCGTGTCCGCCGGGTGGCGGACGAACAACCAAACCAAGAAGGAGACGAAATGAAGACGACGACATTGACGGCGATGAGGGCGATCTATGAGAGCGATCCGGCGCGGACGCGTGCGGACCGGGAAATGTTGCTGAAAACGCTAGGGCTGACAGATTGCCAAGAGGCGGCGCGACCGGCGGAAAAGCTGGTCGCGTTTGAAGAGGCGGCGAAACGGTTGAACCGCACGACAAGGACGGTGCATCTGCTGGCGCGGCGCGGCGTGCTGCGCAAGGCGCGGATGCCGGGCTGCACACGCTGCGCAGGCGTGCTGGCGTCGGATCTGGACGCGCTGTTGGCTAACATGGTTCAGGTGGTAGAAAGCAGCCAACAGCAATGAGAGATCACGCATAGGCGCAGTGTGAGCGGAGGGTGGAACGATGGGCATGATGCAGAGAAGGAAGGGAGCGGCCGGCGAACGCGAGGCCGCCGAGAAACTGAACGAGGTGCTGGGCACCAAGT
>CAZWTY010000177.1:0-3709 GCA_964637565.1 uncultured Desulforapulum sp. | reverse complement strand
GGCGAATGCATAGAGCGTTTTTTCAACCACTTCTCCTTTCTTTTCAAACGGGCACCTAAGCCGGGAATCCTTTGCGCTTAACACCTTAAGCCTTCCCGGCTTAACCCGCCCGGGTGATCTCCTAAGAAGATCCACTCAAAAACCACAAACCGGATTATTTTTCCAAAGGATCTGCCAGCCGCCCCATGAACAGCACGGACCCGCTGCCGTTGTGGCGGATCAGGAAAAGGAACGGATGATCGGCCCGGAAAACCGGGTCAAAGGACACGGATTTGGTGACCATTTCCACCGCCGTGGCCCCTGCCGCTTCGGTGCCTTCCTCGTTCACGTCCACAAAGGCCTTGTGTTTGACCTGGCCGATCCACACCTCCCCTTTTTGCGCGAAACCCATGCCCCTGAAATCGGCGATGTTTTCCAGGAACGCGTCGTTCATACCCAAAGCCTGGAACGGCTGTTTCAGGTCAAAGCCTGTTTCCAGTTTGAATTTCGGAAGACTCAGCCGGAGAGTCCGGGGTTCCGTTGCATCCAGCCCGGACAGCCAGCTGTTCAGATTTTCGGCGGTCAGCTGTTTTTCAAGGGCGGCAAGGCCGTCCACGGTCCGGGGCAGCAGAACCACCATGGACAGGCTGTTGTTTCGGTAGGGGATGGAAACTGCCTGGAAATCCTGTTCCGTAAGGAGCCTGTAACGGCTCTTTCCCGACATCATCAGCGCGTTCACCTGGCGAGAGGCGCTCACATGGAAGGGTGCCTCACGGGTCCTGGCCTTGTCGAAGGGGAGATCCCAGAGTCCTTTGAAGCTGATGGCGTTCAGGATCACACAGACTGAGTTGACATCGAGTTCATCGAGGATTTTGGGGATTTTTCCGTCTGTTTTCTTTTTCACCCAGAGATTGACATCGTCCAGGTCGCCCCGGAAAATGTCTGCGTCGTAGGTGTTTTCAAGGAAAGATCTGTAAGCGCTGCCCACATCCCCGCCTGTCAGGATCAGGGCGTTGGCAACGTTCAGAGTCTGTCCGCTGTTTTTGACCGTGTCCGCAAGATCGGTGGACAGGGATTTGAAAGAGCTGTGGACAAGGCCCTGGGCCATGTTGAAATGCAGGGCTTTGGCCATCTCCTTTTCCGTGTTCTCACGGGCTCCGGCCCAGGTCATGGCAAGGGCTGTGGAAACACTGTGGGGGGAGAAGAACAGATTGCCGTCCTTTGCCCCGAGCTGCCGGTAAAGGGACAGGGCAAAGGCGGTGTTTCCTTTCACGAGGGGGCCCGTGGCCGAAGGCGCAGACGATGCGCCCATGGAAGAGACATGATGCACTGTAAAAACCGACAGGGTCATGGCAAGGGATAACAGGATGATCGCACGCTTCATAGTTTCTCCTCTTTTTAAGGGTTTATCAACCCTTCAATGTTTACTGAACCATACATGCGAGATAGTCGCAGGCCGGGTTATCGTTTGACTTCGTAATTGGCCCAACAGCTCCCAACCCTGTCATTCCGGGCGGCCTTCAACATGACAAAGCGTTTGAACCCTCTTCGTACTCGGCAAAAACCATGGGCATGAATTCCGAAGCCGACCCGGAATCCACGTCGGCATAGGCAACAGGCCCCCAAAGTTCATGGATCAAATTCCCGTGATCATGTCACATACCCAGGCTGTAGGCCTTTTCAAGAACCGTGTCCACGCCGGAGATTTTTTCAAACACCTGCATGTGATACTGGCCGTGGGCCTTGAACGGCGCGACCAGTTCCAGCACGATTTCGGCCAGATAATAGGGAATGATCCGCCGGCCGTCTTTCAGATAAGGTTCGCCGAAACCGATGGAGTACAGCCAGTCGGCGGAATGACCGAGGAACACGCAGGCCACCTCGTACTTTTCGAAATCCACGTCAGGCGCCGGGCCGTCAAAGGCCCTTTTCCAGAGTCCGGTCCAGACGTCGGCAGAACGGATCATGGTGATGAGTTCCTCTTGCTGAATCGAGGAGGACCCTTCCCAGACCATGCCGCTGCCAGGAACGTTTGCCGGTTCACGAACCGGAGTTGTGGCGGTACGGCACCCGGCAAGGAGTATCATTTCCATCAGGATAATCAGAACGGACAGGGGATGGATCTTGTTTTTCACGGTTTTGCCTTTCAAGGTCTGGCCTTGTCAGATTTGTCTTGCCTGGTTGACGGGACAGGATAGGCCGGTCTGCAAATCATAGATGGCTAATCGCCCATTTTTTTATACTTCAGAATAAAGGAGTCGGGAGATCGGGTCAAATAAAAAGGAGCGGGGGCAAGGCTGGGAGCCGGAGACCTGGTTCGGATATTGTTTCTGTGTTTCATCCGGTACTTTCAAATAAAAAACCCTGATATTCTGATTTTACCGCAGTGTGATGCGCGTGCCCTCGAAGGGGCGATCAAAATATCAGGGCGTGTCTGTATGTTTAATTATAACTGGCCCTTATGGCTCGATATCTCTTCCGGAAGGTTTCTGGCAATAATCGGATGGCCATGCGCCGTGCTTTTCGCCATTGACGCCTTCACTGCAATCGTCGGTTGTATCGTATGTATAGGTCGTGCTCCATCCCTCCCAACCGTCTGAAAAGTTCCGGATATTTTGATACCCCATCACATAGGCGTAGAAAAAAGCCGCGGCTGACCTGTATCCGCCACCACAATAGAAGATGATTTCCTTGTTGAATGTATCGGGGGATGCTCCGTCGGCCACACCGAGGGTTTTCCACATGGCCAGGATGTCGCTTAAGGGTTTTAACGTACCGTCTGAGTTGAAATACTGGTCATCTGAACCACCTACCGGTTTGAACCATACCGCATTCGGTATTCTCCCTTTTTCCAGAAGATAATCATAACCGGTTACGATCCCGTCGTATTCATCTTTGTCCCTGACATCGGCAAGGATGTAGTGATCGGTATCGGTATAATGGGCGGCGACATAATCAACCGTGGCAATAAAATTCGGGTTGACCGGTCCGGTGTATTCATCGGTTGCAGGGGTCGGATTGTTTACTGTGGTTTCACCTGAAAATCCGTCGGCAACCCATTTTTCATAACCGCCGTCCATGAATCTGACATCCTGAAGTCCGGCGTATTTCAATATCCACCAGAGACGTGCCGCAAAGGAGGGGTCGGCACTGTATACAATAACCGTTGTATCGGCTGTAATCCCCATGGATTCCATGGCATCAAATATGTCTGAATCCGGCAGCAGGAACCATCTGGGATCACCATTTTCATAAATATCCGAATCTGAGTGGATTGCGCCCGGCACATGGCCGGCATTGTATTTAGCCGCACCGGCAACAGGGCCCCATGATGTTTCAAAAATAAGATACTTGTGTGTCCGACCATAGGGATAGTCCACAGGTGCCGGGCTTGTACTGCCAGTTTCATGATATTTTATTAACTTTGCAACCCATGCAGGGGATACCAGATTGTCACTGATGCAATATTCAGGAGCTTTTACAGATGAGGATGAATCACTGCAGCCTGATATGAAGGTCACTGCAAAAACAAGTGTTAAAAAAATCCCAGCCGTGACAATTTTTTTCATAAAAATATTCTCCAAGTATTTTATAGGGTTAAAGTATTTGTTGGATTGTCACGTTTATCTGACGCCCACGCCATTGTCAAATCGAATAAATCGATTTCTAAAATGGAATGGAATCATAAATTCTATAATGAGCAATGAACCGGTCATGGGACGGAAAACGT
>CAZWTY010000176.1:0-3735 GCA_964637565.1 uncultured Desulforapulum sp. | reverse complement strand
CCATGTCAAAAAAGACCTGAGGCGGATCAGCTTTGTCCACACCGAACAGGCGGTTGACCTTCTGTTTATGGACGGGACCCTCCGCTCCCTGGATTTCCCCGGCCGCCTGCGGGCGATCCGCAGGGACGACATCCTGGTTTTCCGCCGTGAAGACGGGCCTCTCAGAAAAACGCCCATTCTTGAAAGAAAGCCGCCTGTCTGCGTCGAACACTCGGTCCCTTTGCCCGGCCCCGAGGGCTTTTCCATCGAGATTCCCCTTGGCCCAACCCGATGGTGCCGCTTCCAATTCTCCGTGGTCCCGGCAGAGACCCTGGGCGACCTGAAAAATTCCGGTCCCCTCCAGGCCTTTCTCGACCTGGATCAGCTGATATTTCCCCTTGTCCTCAGAAACACCCGGACCACGGACCGGTTCCAGCCCCTGGGTATGGGGGGCCGGAAAAAACCTCCGGCCCGCATCGCCATGAACCACATCGGCATCCCTGTTTCCATTCCCGGTTTTGTGCTTGTTTCCGGAGACCGCATCGTCTGGGTCTGCGGATATCGGATCGACGAGCGTTTCAAACGGGTTGAATCCACAGAAAATGTTTTAAAAATCGAACTTTTTCTTGATTAAAGCCCCATGATGGTTAATATGATAGAACTGGTTTGCAGAAGGTGGGGAAACACCGGGGGAAAGGGCTCCCCTTGGGGCTTTCCGCCGCCTCGACCCATAGAACGATTCCCCGTCATTGACGGCATACAACACGATCCGGAGGTTTTCTTCCTTGAACCCATTTTACAAGAACCTGTCCCTGTGGCTCGTGATCATCCTGATGATGATCGTCCTCTACAACATATTCAACACCGGCCAGGGTGTTGAAAAATCCATCAACTACTCGGAATTCCTAACCAAAATCGAGAAGAAGGAAGTAAACAAGGTCACGGTCCAGGAGAACAACCTCCAGGTGGTGGACTCAAACCAGGTGAAATACAAGGTTTACGCCCCCCAGGACCCCACCCTGATCCCCAGGCTTCTGGAAAAAGGCATCGAAGTCGAGGCCAAACCCCCGTCGGATTCGCCCTGGCTGAACCTTCTGGCGTCCTGGCTGCCCCTGATCATCCTCATCGGGGTATGGATTTTCTTCATGCGCCAGATGCAAAGCGGAGGCGGCGGCAAAGCCATGTCGTTCGGCAAGAGCCGGGCGAGACTCCTTTCCGATGAGAAAGGCCGGGTGACCTTCGATGACGTGGCCGGCGTGGAAGAAGCCAAGGGCGAACTGGCCGAAGTGGTGGAGTTCTTGAGAGACCCGAAGAAATTCACCCGCCTCGGCGGCCGCATTCCCAAAGGCGTTCTGCTGGTGGGCTCCCCCGGAACAGGTAAAACCCTGCTGGCCCGGGCCATCGCCGGTGAGGCGGAAGTTCCGTTCTTCACCATCAGCGGCTCGGACTTTGTGGAGATGTTCGTGGGCGTGGGCGCCTCCCGGGTTCGGGATCTGTTTGCCCAGGCCAAGAAAAACGCTCCCTGCATCGTTTTCATCGACGAGATCGACGCCGTGGGACGCCAGCGTGGCGCGGGATTAGGCGGCGGTCATGACGAACGTGAACAGACCCTGAACCAGCTTCTTGTGGAAATGGACGGATTCGAAAGCAACGAAGGCGTGATCCTGATTTCCGCCACCAACCGTCCGGACGTTCTGGACCCCGCCCTTCTCCGGCCCGGCCGTTTTGACCGCCAGGTGGTGGTGGACCTTCCCGACATCAAGGGACGTCAGGGAATCCTCCAGGTCCATATGAAAAAGACCCCCCTGGCCGATGATGTGGACGTGTTGTCCCTGGCCAAGGGAACCCCGGGATTTTCCGGTGCGGACCTTGAAAACATGGTGAACGAGGCTGCTTTGCTCGCCGCCAAACGGGACCAGGAAAAAATCAGGATGATCGATTTCGAGGACGCCAAAGACAAGGTCTACATGGGCCTCGAACGCAAGTCCAAGGTGGTCCGAGCCGAAGACCGTGAAAACACGGCCTACCATGAAGGCGGACACGCCATCGTGGCCCGGTTCCTGCCGGACACGGACGCGGTGAACAAGATCACCATCATTCCCCGGGGACGGGCCGCCGGTGTCACCTGGTTCCTTCCCGAAGAGCGGGATTTCAGCTACAAGGAACAGCTGCTGAACAAGCTGGCCATCCTTCTGGGAGGCCGCGTGGCCGAAGAGATCATCTACAACCGGCTGACCACCGGAGCCTCCAACGACATCAAGGAAGCCACCAACCTGGCCAACAAAATGATCCGTGACTGGGGCATGAGCAAGAAGCTTGGGCCCTTGAGCTACTCTCTCAGCAACGACCAGGTGTTCCTGGGCCGCGAGATCTCCCAGCACCGGGACTACTCCGAGGATACGGCCCGGATGATCGACCAGGAAGTGTCGGACTTCGTCGCCTGGGGCTACCAGACCGCCCACAAAATTCTCACGGAAAACATCGACATTCTGCACAAGCTCACCCAGCTTCTGCTGGAAAAGGAAACCATCATGGGAGCGGAGCTGGACGAGCTGATCTTCTCCTTGAGACCCGGCATCGACCTTCCTGCACGAAAGAACGCGGACCCGGAGGAAGAGGAAGGCATCGAAACCGAAGCCTGATCCGAATTCGCATGACAAAGGGCGGGCTTCGGCCCGCCCTTGATGAAAACAGCAACGACACAGATACCAGATCCGCAATCCATCATCACACGATCCAGGGAACAGACCGCAAAGATGACCATCTACTCTCTTTCATTCAAGGGGCACCACCTGAAACTCGGGGCGAACACCTGCGTCATGGGGATTCTCAACGTGACCCCGGACAGCTTTTCCGACGGAGGCCGTTTCTTCAAGGCCAGCCAGGCCATCGAACAGGCCCAGGCCATGGTCCGTGAAGGCGCGGACATCATCGACATCGGCGGAGAATCCACCCGTCCCTTCTCGGATGCCGTCCCAGCGGACGAAGAACTCCGGCGGGTGATTCCGGTGATTCAGGAGCTGGCCAAAACCCTGCCCGTTCCCATATCCATCGACACCTGCAAGGCCGTGGTGGCGGAAAAGGCCCTGGAAGCCGGAGCCGGCATCGTGAACGACGTGTCCGCCATGACCATGGACCCGGACATGGTCCGGGTGGTGAGGGAGACCGGGGCCCCGGTGGTTCTCATGCACATGCTGGGAAACCCCAAAACCATGCAGGTGGCTCCCCAGTACGGCGACGTGGTCCAGGACATCCTCACCTATCTTGAAAACACCATCCGCAAGGCCGAAGACCAGGGCATCGACCGGAACATGATCATCGCCGACCCGGGCATCGGTTTCGGAAAAACCGTCGAGCACAACTTCCGCCTCCTGAAGCACTTGCCGGAATTCCACCGGCTCGGCGTCCCCCTTCTGGTGGGCAGCTCAAGGAAAGCCTTTATCCGGAAAACCCTGGGAGAAGGCGCCGAAACAGAAAACCGCCACGCCATCGAAATCGGAACCCAGGCCACGGTGTCCGCCGCGGTCTTAGGCGGAGCCCATATCGTCCGGGTCCACGACGTGGCCTCCACGGTGGCCACGGTGAAAATCCTGGACGCCATGAAACGGGCGTGAATATTCCCGGTGGTTGCCTCCGGCGGCCCTCCCGGGGGGCCAGATTTTAAAAATCTGGACAAATGATTTTGTTTTTCTGTTCATGCGTCGGCATGAACAGAGTGAAAAACATGTTTGTCAAACTTTTCAAACGTTTGACACC
>CAZWTY010000175.1:0-3750 GCA_964637565.1 uncultured Desulforapulum sp. | reverse complement strand
GCCCGCCCGTCAGGCCCTTCCCGGCCTGTCAGTCCCGCCACCTCATCGCCTCCCAAGCCCAAGCCTGCCGCACCCGAGGCGTTTGTCCCCAAGGAATCCGCCCCACCTCAGCCGGGGTCCGTTCGTTCCGGGCCGGGGGAATCCTCTCGTCTTGAACAGGAATCACCCTCCGTGCCCAACGCCCAGGAATCGCCGGGTGAACCTGCAACCCTTCCGGGAACCGTTCGAGGCGCAGGGGTTGTCGACTCCACGGGTGGCGGCGCAGGTGCAGGCGGTGCCGGAGGCGACGGCGTGCCGTCCAAGGGGAGCGAGCCCGGCGCAGGCGGGGGACCTGGCGGTGAGGGGCGCGGCCAGGGGGGAGGCGAAGGCGGACTGCTCAGCTTCGGGGCCCCGGGCGGACCCGTTGTCGCGCGTATGGCCATGCCCGAGTACCCGCGCGAGGCCCGGCGGCTTGGCAAGGAAGGGACAGTGGTGCTGAAGATCTCCCTCGATGCGGCAGGGGAGGTCGAGGCCATAGATGTCCTTCAGACGCCCGGTTACGGTCTGGACGATTCCGCCCGCGAGGCCGTGATGCGTTCCCGCTTCCGTCCGGCCATGGCCGGAGGCGTGCCCGTGGCCTGCCAGGCCATCCTGCCGGTGCATTTCAGGCTGCGCTGAATCTCCCGCCTTCCGCTCCGCCCCGCCTGAAGACTTCGGTTTCTCCAAAAACACACCGCCCCGCCGGCTGATGCCGGCGGGGCGGTGTCGCTTTGGTGGTTCTGCCTGCTCAGAAGATCTGCGGGTAGCTCTTGACGAAGGCGTCGAGGCGTTCGCGGGACTTGGTGATCCTTTCCCGCAGGGAGGCGCGGTAGGCATCCATGTCGGCGATGGGCTTGCGGGCCACGCCCGTGTCCATGGCGGCCTGGGCCACGGCGGCGGATTCGAATTCGATGAGGCGCAGGTCCACGGGTTTGGGGATGATGTAGTCGATGCCGAATTCCAGCTTGTCCACGCCGTAGGCCTCCAGCACGTAGTCCGGCACCGGCTGCTTGGCCAGGTCGGCCAGGGCCTTGGCGGCGGCCAGCTTCATTTCCTCGTTGATGTTCGTGGCCATGACGTCGAGGGCCCCGCGGAAGATGAACGGGAAGCCCAGGACGTTGTTGATCTGGTTGGGGAAGTCCGAGCGGCCCGTGGCCATGATGGCGTCGGGGCGGGCTTCCTTGGCGTCGGTGTAGGAGATTTCCGGGACCGGGTTGGCGCAGGCGAAGATGATGGGGTCCTTGGCCATGCCTTTGACCATGTCCTTGCTGACCACGCCGGCCTTGGACAGGCCCAGGAACACGTCGGCGCCGACCATGGCCTCGGCCAGGGAGCCGTAGGCCTTCTTGGTGGCGAATTCGCGCTTCTGCTCGTTCAGGTCCGTGCGGCCCAGGTGCATGTGGCCGCGGGAGTCGAACATGGCGATGTTTTCGAGCTTCATGCCCAGCGCCACGTAGAGGCGCGTGCAGGAGATGGCGGCGGCGCCGGCGCCGGACACGACCATGCGCAGGTCCTCGATCTTCTTGCCGGTGATCTCGAGCGCGTTGAGCAGTCCGGCGGCGGAGATGATGGCCGTGCCGTGCTGATCGTCATGGAAGACCGGGATGCCCATTTCCTTCTTGAGCTTGTCCTCGATGTAGAAGCATTCCGGGGCCTTGATGTCTTCGAGGTTGATGCCGCCGAAGGTGGGTTCCAGGGCCTTGACGATCTCGCAGAGCTTGTCGGGGTCGGTCACGTCGAGGTTGATGTCGTAGACGTCGACATCGGCGAAAATCTTGAACAGGAGCCCCTTGCCTTCCATGACGGGCTTGCCGGCGTGGGCGCCGATGTTGCCCAGACCCAGGACGGCGGTGCCGTTGGATACCACGGCCACGAGGTTGCCGCGGCCGGTGTACTTGTAGGTCAGGTCCGGGTCCTTGGCGATGGCCAGGCAGGACTCGGCCACGCCCGGGCTGTAGGCCATGGTCAGGTGCTTCTGGGTGGCGTAGGGCTTGACCGGCACGACCTCGATTTTGCCGGGACGGACTTCGGAATGGTAATCCAGCGCTTCCTGGGGTGTGAAAAGAGCCATGTTGTCCTCCATGTGATGCCGCATGGGCGGCGTTGACAATTTCGGTGATCGGGCCAGGGGCCGGCCGCGCGTACCCGGCACCGCATGGGCGAAAAATTCTTCGCTCCTACATGTTTGCACATATTCGCACAGGACGTGCGTGCGCGTCTCGTTTTGCGCCTAACACGAATAAAAATAATAAACGTCACGCCCGCGTTCACGACGCGGCGTGTTCATGACTGCCAATCCCACCCAACCGGGTCAAGGGGCGAGCCCCTTGCGGGGCGCGGGGCAGCGCCCCGCATTCCCCCTCCTCCCCTGCCTATTCCAGCCCAGCCGCCGCCCGGTCGGGCTGCACGTACAACTCGCCGCCGTGGCAGTCGTTGATGACCAGGAGCGGGAAGTCTTCCACGGTCAGTTCGCGGATGGCCTCGGGGCCCAGGTCGTCGAAGGCGATGACTTTGGCCGCCGTGATGCATTTGGACAGCAGGGCCCCGGCCCCGCCCGTGGCGCCGAAGTAGACGGCCTTGTGGTCCGCGAGGGCCTGCTTGACGGCGTCGCCTCTCTTGCCCTTGCCGACGGAGGCCTTGCAGCCCAGGGCGTGCAGGCGCGGGGCGTAGGTGTCCATGCGGTAGCTGGTGGTGGGGCCGGCGGCGCCGATGGGGCGGCCGGGGGGCGCGGGGCTGGGGCCCACGTAGTAGATGACGGAGCCCTGCAGGTCGAAGGGCAGGGGTTCGCCCTTGTCGAGCAGGTCGCACAGGCGCTTGTGGGCGGCGTCGCGGGCCGTGTAGATGGTGCCCGTCAGCCGGACCACGTCGCCGGCCCTGAGTTTGAGGATGTCCGCGTCGTTCAGCGGGGTCTGCAGCGCGTGTTCGGCCATCAGAGTTCCACCTCCCGGTGCCTGGAGGAGTGGCACTGGATGTTCACGGCCAGGGGGAGGCTCGCGATGTGGCAGGGGCTCATGGCGATCTTGACGCCGAGGCACGTGGTCTTGCCGCCCAGGCCCATGGGGCCGATGCCGAGCTTGTTCAGGGCTTCGAGGAGTTCGTTTTCCATGGCCGCCAGCTTGGGGTCCGGGTTCACGTCGTCCAGTTTCCGCAGCAGCGCCTTCTTGGCCAGGATGGGCGCGTAGTCGAAGGTGCCGCCGATGCCGATGCCGACGATGGTCGGAGGGCAGGGGTTTGGGCCGGCTTCGGCCACGCGCTCAAGGACGAATTTCCTGATGCCGGGCCAGCCCTGAGCCGGGGCGAGCATGGTCACGCGGGACATGTTCTCGCTGCCGCCGCCCTTGGCCATGAAGGCGATTTTCAGTTTGTCGCCGGGCACGATGTCGAAGTGGATGACGGCGGGCGTGTTGTCCTTGGTGTTGGCGCGGGTCAGCGGGTCGCAGGCGGACTTGCGTAAGTAACCTTCGGCGTAGCCCTTGCGCACGCCTTCGTTGATGGCCTCGCGGATGTTCATGCCCGCAACGCGCAGGTCCTCGCCGACATCGACGAAGAACACGGCCAGGCCCGTGTCCTGGCACAGGGGTAGGCCGGTCTGCTCGGCCAGTTCGTAGTTTTCCGTCAGCTGGCGGAAGACTTCCCTGGCCGCCGGGGATTCCTCACGGGCGGCATTGCGGGCGAAGCTGTCGCGCACGTCCGTGGGCAGGTAGCGGTTGGAGTCGATGCACATCCGGGCCA
>CAZWTY010000174.1:0-3774 GCA_964637565.1 uncultured Desulforapulum sp. | reverse complement strand
ACCAGTTGGGCAGGCTCGCTCAGCTCACCGGCGAGTACGACGAGGCCCGAAAGCTTTACCAGCAGAGCTTGAAAATCAATGAAGATCTCGGCGACAAGAGCGGCATTGCTCTTTCTCAGGCGCAACTGGCATTGCTGGAAGAGAAAATGGGGAACGTAAAAGATGCTTTGCAGCTCATTCGCCAGGCGGAGGCGTCATTCCTGGAACTGGGAAGCCCCTATGCGAAACTTGCCGGAGAAGTCAGGCAAAGGCTGGAACAAAAGCAATAAGATGGCAGGTCAAATATGCTTAAAATAAAATGCTGTAATGAGAATTGCACAGCGCCGGAAAGGATCTTTCCCTGGAACGAGCGCCCACATCTGGAAGCAGAAGGCAGGCTGGCCACGGAAGAGGACGAGGATGCAGTCTCGTTCATCGAGCGATGCCCGTACTGCGGCACCAGGAACAAGATCCGTGTTACAAAAGTTAAAGAGACCGAAGTGACAAGAGACGCGATTTAGGAGACCTTCAACCATGCCAGACAAACCTGACGCCATCGGCGAGCCGGTCACCGATCTGGACGAGTTCTGGGTTGAGACGGCCCGGACCGCAGTCAAGGAGTCCGTCGCTTCCCTGGAGGAGGCCGCCAAGCAGCTCATCGCAGCGGTGACGCTGGTCGAGGGCATCTACTTCGCAGCGGTCTCCTGGAGCGACCTGCACAAGGTCATGGCTGTTTCGGGCACTGAGGCGTGGTTCAGAATCGCTCTCTTCGTGAGCCCCATCGTCTTGTGGCTGGTCTGCCTCGTCTTTGCAACGCGGGTCTTCACTCCGAAGACCTACGAGACGAACCTCAGCTCGCCGGAGATGGCAGAGCAGTTCTACAGAGAGATGGTCCGCCACAAGCACCGCAATCTAAAGCGGGCCTACTGGGCGCTCCTCTCAGGATTCGTGCCGATGCTGGCGGCGATAATCTGCTACCTCAGGCTGCTGGACGGATGAGGGAAAGGGCTTTTTGAATTCACCATCCCTCATGCATCCTCTCATCATGATGATTATTCTTAAATCCCAGGAAGTCCAGAGTCTATCCCAATGAAATACACAGTAGTTCTTGAGCCTCAGGAGGAAGGCGGCTTTACTGTTCGCTGTTTGGAGCTTCCCGGCGCTATCAGCCAGGGTGAGACCAGGAGAGAAGCCATCGAAAATATAAAAGAAGCCATCTGCCTGATTCTGGATGTGCTCCGAGAAGATTTGGATAGCCTGAACAGAAGCAATGCCGAGGTTTTTAAGGTAGAGCTGGCCGATGTCTGTTAAGATGCCGGTTCTCTCCGGAAAACAGCTAATTAAAATACTGGCGAAAAAAGGATTTATCGTCCGGCGGCAGTCCGGTAGCCATGTGGTTCTTCAAAAGGACGAGAGAGTATTTTCAGTTCCACTGCATGACGAGTTGAAGAAAGGGACGCTAAAAGGGATTCTAAAGCAGGCTGGATTGGAGATAGAGGACCTGGATGAATGAGAATCTGTTGCTGCCTACCAGAGCAACCTGTTCAAGTTCATAGCAGTCTCTGGGACAAAGGCTCGGCTTAAAATCGATCTCTTCGTGAGTCCTATCGTTCTGCAGTTCTTGTGCCCCGTCTTTACCATGCGGTTATTCATAATGGATTCTTGTCGATGCTGGCGGCCATTGTCAGCTACCTCCGGCTCCTGGACGGATAAGAGAAAGGGCTTGTTGAATTCACGGTCAGAAGATTGCACCAGTTATCAGCCCGGTCCGAGAAGAAAAGCCGGCAAGACGCTTCTTTTTCCAGGGCAAAGATCATAAAGCCCCACAAACAAGCTGCAAGGCTCAATGGAAATGCACCCTGAAGGTTTTTCTGTCAAGCAGCAGACAGGCAGCAAAAATCGTTACATAGTCCTGCTGCTCGTCCTCGCCGGCGTCCTGATGGCTGTCGTTGACGGCTCTGTGGTCAGCATCGCTCTTCCTACCATCACGGAATACTTCGGCGTCAACATCGGCGAGTCGCAGATGATCATGACTGCATACCTCGTCACCCTCACGAGCCTTCTCCTGATCTTCGGCAAGGTCGCAGAGCGCGTCGGCAAAGCCAGGCTCTTCATGCTTGGAATTGCCGTCTTCACCATCAGCTCCTTTGCCTGCGGCATGTCTGCGAGCCTGTACCAGCTCGTCCTCTGCCGGATAGCCCAGGCCGCGGGAGCCGCCATGATGTTTTCCATCAGCGCAGCAATCGTCTTCCAATCCTTCCCGCGAGGCGAGCAGGGCCGGGCTATGGGCTACATCGGAGCGACTGTGGCCATAGGAAGCATCATCGGACCGACTCTTGGCGGCGTGATAGTACAATACCTGGGCTGGGAGTACATATTCCTCATAAACGTGCCAATCGGCGTAGCTCAGTTTCTGCTCTCCTCCCGCTACCTGAAAATCGAGGAGAGACGATCAGAGAGCCTTGACGCCGACTGGATCGGAGCCGCAACCCTGATAGCATTCATAGTCTCCCTCATGGCCCTGCTGGGCCTGCTCGCCAATAGCTTCACCTTCCAGCCAACGGTCGCGGCTCTGGCACTGATCTTTCTGGCCTCTCTGGCTGCCTTCATAATTGTCGAGTCGAGGCATAAGACGCCAATACTGGACCTCACCATCTTCCGCTACCGGATGTTCGTCCTGCCGTCCATCAGCATGATCATATTCTTCATCTCAAACCTCATGATATCAGTGCTCGGACCATTCTACTTCGAGGGAGTGATGGGCTACACTGCGGCTCAAGTGGGCCTGATCTACCTCATCGTCCCGGCAATCATGGTCGTCGGCTCGCCGGTGACAGGCTGGATCTACGACAAACACCAGTTCCGCTTCCTGGCCGCCCTCGGAATGCTGATAATGGCCATCTCCATGATGCTGCTCGGATACCTGGCTCAAAACACGGACTGCGATCCGAGGCTGCTCCTGGCCACATTCGTCTTCTGCGGCATAGGTGCCGTCTTCTTCCAGAGCCCAAACAACACCGAGATCATGAGGGCTCTGCCGAAATCGAAGATCAACACAGCCTCAAGCTTCACGGCCACAATTCGAAACCTGGGAATGGCTCTCGGTGTGTCCTTTTCTGGAGTCCTTGTCTCCATGCAGCTTGCGTCAGCGGGATATCACGGAACTCTGGGGCAGGCCGGGCCGGCTCTGCTATCAATGACCATAAGTCGGGTGATGATCCTGGCTGGAATGCTATGCATAATAGGAACTGCGGTCTCAGTTTACAGAGCAACAACCTCGGCACAATTCTGACTGGCAGAGGCGATGAAAGGAAGGGTAGCTCTTCGCTGAATTGTGTGGGTTGGACTGCAGGGAGATATCAGACACAAATTTCCTTTGTGCCTTTGTGTCTTTGTGGTTAACCGTCGCACACTGATCACCACAAAGGCACAAAGTCACAAAGGCCTCATGAATCATTGCGTTCACCCATAGGAAATAGCGAGGAACCAGAAGGGTTTAGTGGAAAAGATGGCATTTCTGCAAAAAATGCATAGCACTATCCCTCAAGGATGCCGCCCGGCAAACGGCAGAAATGCCGCCGCAGTTGCTGCCCTCGCCGGATAATTTAGTGCCTATGAAATGACAGGGATGAAGGCCTCACTGCTTCTCGACATGAAGCGCTTTGGCCTTCTTTCCTTCTTCAATCAACTCCTTGACCTTCTGACCACCTTTATGGCCGATGGCTTCATAAAAATCCCTGCCGTGCGTTTGGGCGGTCTTCATGCCTCCTTTTCTGCCTGCCTCCTGAACTGTCA
>CAZWTY010000173.1:0-3774 GCA_964637565.1 uncultured Desulforapulum sp. | reverse complement strand
TCTCTTCCCGCAACTCTTCACGAATGGTCTCATCCCGCAGCGTAACCGTCAGGCCCCGTTCCGCATGGTTACCGATCGGGAAGATACCCACATCAAAATGCAGGGTAGTGTTATTTTGTTCAAGCTGCAGTGGTGCCCGGCCATAGCCGATTCCTGTGGTAAAGGCCTGTTCAATGCGGCTAGGAATCGGATCCCAGCCCTTAAAGACCGTGGCATAATGACTGCCCAGCGGCCAGTGGTGCCCTAAAAAACGGTCCAGAGTGCTGTTGCGTGAGGTGAGGGAGCCGTCAGGGGCAAAGGTGGTAATGGCACTGGAGATACTTTCCAGGATGCTTTCTTTGAAGTTCCGTTCATCCAGGATGGCCTGCCGTGATTCCTGCAACTGATCCAAGGTGGCTATCAGGTTGGCTTTGCGTTGTTCAAGCTCCGCCACCATGGCGTTAAAAGACAGGGCCAGTTCAGCCAGCTCGTCACTGCCCTTGACCTCTACACGATTACCGGTTTCTCCGTTGGCAAGACGGCGGGCGCCTTCGCTTAAGCGTTGCAGTGGCCGGGTAATGCCCCGGGCCAGCAACCAGGCAGCCAGCCCTGCTACGATTGCTGCCAGAGAGATAAACAGGGCGCTTTTGCGGCGATACTCCTTCAGTTTACTGGTTATGAGCAGACTGCCGGCACTGGCCTGTTTCTGGAACTGGTCAACCTGATACCCGATGGTGATGCCGCCAAAGATGCCATGTTTCTGGTACGGACCGGTGCTGTAGAGAATCGGTGCGTAGGCCATGATCTTGCGGGCGCCGCCTACGTTGGTCAGTTCAACTACCCCGCTTTGCTGTTTTCTGACCAGTGCCGATGCCTTGGGATAGTTGGGGTGGATGAATCCGGCATGATCCAGATTAAACGGGATGTTCCCGGCTTCAATGGCAGCGGGTGTTGAACTGTTGCTGTAGGGGGGCAGCAGGCGCCCCTGATGATCTACACCGCGGATGTCCCATAGTTTTGGGTGGGTGATGATCCAGCCTTCATCATCAAACAAAAAGGCATAGTTGCCGCTTTTGTAGGAAGGGAAGACGGTTGAAAAGTGTGGGCTGGGGTCAATATGCTGGGAAAACTCCATCAGGTGGCGATGGTCAAGGGAGATCACAAAGGCACCGTTAAAGCGTCCGTCCGGTGTAAACAGCGGCATGCCGAAGCGGACCACTCCTTCATAACGGCTGCCCAGTGCATGTTCAGGTTCAGAGGCACCGGCCAGTTGTCGCTGCTTGTTGACATGAAAGCCGGTCAGGTGGGTGACATGGATCTTGTCCGGCTGCAGTTGCCTGATCTCATTGAAGTAGGTCTCGCCCTTGAATTCGGTGGAGGCAGGTCTGGCCACATTGCGTAGTTCTGAAGGGGGCAGAAAACGACCATCCTTTAGCACCATTTGTTCCTGACCATGTGCATCTATCAGGGCAAAGGAACGGTAGATCGGCACCTGTTCCCGTACTTCACGGAGTTGATTGGGGGCTATGGCACGGCGTTCCCACACTTCGCTGCGCTGCTGTTTCCAGAAGGAAAGCAGCACCTGACGGTCAGTGGCAAAACGGCTTAAAAAACGCAGGTCATCTTCGCGGCGATGGAGGTAGTCGCTGATACTATCTGCCACCTGGCGGGCCCGCATCTGCAGCCCTTCTGCTGCCTGCTGTTCGGCACTGGTACCGATCTCAAGGGCCAGACGATCCCGAACCTGCTCAAGTCCTGAAAACAGAAAGAGTGTGGCAGCCAGCAACGGCACCAGCGCCAAAAGTAACGAGGCGATCAGGAATTTTCTGAAAAGAGATGGTCGGATCATTAAGAACCAGTGCCTGGGTTAAGGTTCAGCTGTTAAGGTTCAGGTTGAATTGACGTTGTTCAGATGATACCGTATCCGGCAGTAAATGACAGCCGGAAAAGAGATAGAAACGATGGGATATAAAAATCTGCAGGATTGTGTGGAGGATCTGGAGCGGCACGGCATGCTGCGCAGGATTGAGGTGCCGGTAGATCCCTATCTGGAGGCTGGTATGATCCAGCGCCGGGTCTATCAGGCTGGCGGGCCGGCACTGCTGTTTACCCAGGTAACCGGTTCTGCCTTTCCGATGCTGGGTAACCTGTTCGGTACCTTGGAACGGACCCGCTTTATCTTCCGCGACACCCTGCGAACCATTGAAACCCTGGTAAAACTGAAAGTGAATCCATTTCAGGCTCTGCAGGAACCAACCCGCCTATTGGGTGCTCCGCTGGGGGCGCTGCATTTGCTACCCAAGCGGGTATCCCGCTCCCAGGCCCCGTCACTCAGTTGCCGGACAAAGCTCTCGGCCTTGCCCCAGTTGGTCTCCTGGCCCAACGATGGCGGTGCCTTTATTACCTTGCCCCAGGTCTACAGTGAGCACCCGTCCAAGCCAGGTTTTGGCAAGTCAAATCTGGGGATGTACCGGGTGCAGATCTCCGGCAACCAGTATCAACCGGACCAGCAGGCTGGCCTGCACTACCAGATTCACCGTGGTATCGGCGTACACCATCAGGAAGCGATCAAGCGTGGTGAGCGTCTGAAGGTGAACGTCTTTGTGGGGGGCGCACCTTCCATGTCAGTGGCAGCGGTCATGCCGTTACCAGAGGGGATGCCGGAACTCTCCTTTGCCGGTCTGCTGGGCGGACACCGGATTGCCATGGCGGACCTAGCCGGTTGTCTGCCGGTTCCAGCTGAGGCGGATTTCTGTATTGTGGGATCGATTGACCCTCATGCCACCCTGCCGGAAGGGCCTTTTGGTGACCATCTGGGCTATTACAGTCTGACCCATCCCTTTCCGTTTATTGAGGTTGAGGCGGTCTATCACCGTCCGGATGCGATCTGGCCCTTTACCTCAGTGGGGCGTCCGCCCCAGGAGGATACCTCCTTTGGCGCCTTTATCCATGAGCTGACCGGTGACCTGATCCCCACGGTGCTGCCCGGCATCAAGGCGGTACATGCGGTTGATGCTGCCGGTGTGCATCCGCTGCTGCTGGCAATCGGTTCAGAGCGTTACACCCCCTATGACGGCGTAAACCGTCCCCTGGAGCTGCTGACCCAGGCCAATGCCATTCTGGGGCAGGGCCAGCTCTCCCTGGCCAAGTACCTGCTGATCACTGCTGAGCAGGATAACCCGGAGCTGGATATCCATGACATAGGCGCCATGTTCAGGCATCTGCTGGAACGGATTGACTGGCAGCGTGACCTGCATTTTCAGACCAGTACCACCATTGATACCCTGGATTATTCCGGGGGCGGATTCAACAGCGGCTCCAAGCTGGTGATGGCTGCTGCAGGTCCGGCCAGACGTTGTTTGCTGACGGAGCTACCCGGTGATCTTCCTGTGCCATCCGGCTGGGCTGCACCAGCCCTGGCACTGCCCGGTGTACTGGTACTGCAGGGCAGTTCCCCGGCACCGGACAGTGGTGAGCCGGATCAGGCAATTCTAGGGCTTTGCAACTACTGGGAACATCAACCATTGCCGGATGGTATTGCTTTAGTGGTGATTGCGGATGACAGCCTGTTCTGCGGCCGCACGCTGGATAACTTCCTCTGGGTTACCTTTACCCGCTCCAACCCCGCCTCAGATCTGTATGGAGTGGGGGCTGCAACCCGGCAGCGGCACTGGGGTTGCAGGGGACCACTGGTGATTGATGCCCGCAGGAAGGCCTTCCATGCACCGCCTCTGGAGGAAGATCCAGCAGCTGAAAAGCGGATCAATGCCCTTGCTGCTCCGGCAGGGCCGCTGC
>CAZWTY010000172.1:0-3866 GCA_964637565.1 uncultured Desulforapulum sp. | reverse complement strand
TTGTCACGGTCCACGAACGTTCCCAGGATCACGCCTTTTTCAAAGTCGATGTCGGCGGTGGACGGATCCGCGCCGTTTTTCACGATGCCCCGTTCCTGGTACAGCTTCAGGGAATCCAGGGGTTTCTCCTTGTTTCGCCGGCCGTAGTTGACAGGGCAGGGGGCCAGAATTTCGATGAAAGAGAAACCTTTCCGGGTCAGGGCGCGGGAAATGGATTCCGTCAGGTCCCGGGTGTGGAGAATCGTCCAGCGGGCCACGTAGGTCGCTCCCGAGGCCCAGGCAAGGAGGGGCAGGTTGAACGGATCTTCCGGGTTGCCCGAGATCGAGGTGGTGGTTTTGGCCCGGTGGGGCGTGGTGGCCGCCGCCTGTCCTCCGGTCATGCCGTAGTTCAGGTTGTTCACGCAGATCACCGTCAGGTCCATGTTTCTCCGGGCTGCGTGGATGAAATGGTTGCCTCCGATGGCAAAAAGGTCTCCGTCGCCGCTGAACACGATCACGTTCATGTCGGGCTTGGCCAGTTTCAGCCCCGTGGCGAAGGGGATGGCCCGGCCGTGTGTGGTGTGGAACGAGTCCAGCTTGATGTAGCCCGCGGCACGCCCCGAGCAGCCGATGCCCGAGACCATGGATACCTTGTTCAGGTCCGGACAGCTCCGCTTGATGGCCGAAAGGCAGGAGGAAAACGCCGTGCCGATGCCGCAGCCCGGACACCAGATATGGGGGATGCGGTCGGTACGGATCAGGTCGTCCAGGGGATGGGCCGGAGTCGGAACACTCTGGGCCGTGGGTTTGGTTTTGACGGCCATGGTCAGTTCACCTCCCTGACAAGCTGTTGGATTTTTTCGATCACATCCTCCGGGGGAATGATGGTTCCGCCGGTGTGGCCGGCCAGGAGGCAGGGCGCTTGGCCCGCCACATGGCGTTCCACCTCCCTGTGGATCTGGCCCAGGTTGATTTCCACGGTGACGAATCCTTTGGCTTTTTTGGCCAGAGCCCGGATGTCATCACCGGGAAAGGGCCAGACCGTGATCAGTCGGAAAAGACCGGCCTTGATCCCCATGGCCCGGAGCTCTTCCACGGCGGCGGTGCTTGTCCTGGCCGAAACCCCGTAGGACACGATCACGTAGTCCGCGTCGTCCAGCAGGAATCTCTCGCTCATGCGAATCTCGTCAAGGTTGTTCAGGATTTTTCCCGTGATCCGGTTCATCATTTCACGCTGGGCGTCCACGGTCATCACCGGATACCCCCGTTCGTCGTGGGTGAGGCCGGTGACGTGGACGTTGTACCCGTCTCCGGCCGCAGGCATGGGGGCCACGCCGTTTTCCGCCGGCTGGAAGGGTTTGAAACGGTCTTTCCGGCCTTTGGGAACAACCCGGCCAAGCCGGACGATGTCCTTTTCGTCGGGAATGGTGACTTTTTCACTCATGTGCCCCACGATTTCATCGGTCATGATCAGCACCGGAAGGCGGAAGGTCTCGCTGAGGTTGAAGGCCGTGATGGTCAGGTAAAAGATCTCCTGGGGAGAGGACGGGGCCAGGGCGATGATTTCGTAGTCTCCGTGGGAGCCCCATCTGGCCTGCATCATATCACCCTGGGCTCCCTGGGTGGGAAGTCCCGTGGACGGGCCGCCCCTCTGGACGTTGACGATGACGCAGGGTGTTTCGGTGACAACTCCCAGGCCCAGGTTTTCCATCATCAGGCTGAACCCGGGACCGGAGGTGGCGGTCATGCTTTTCACGCCGCCCCAGGAGGCTCCCAGGACCGAGCCGATGGCCGCGATTTCGTCTTCCATCTGGATGAAAACGCCACCCACCTCGGGCAGTCGTTCCGACATGTGCTCCGCCACTTCCGTGGCCGGCGTGATGGGGTAGCCCCCGAAAAAACGGCATCCAGCGGCCAGGGCGCCTTCGGCGCAGGCCTCGTCGCCGGTCATGTAATGGGTGCCTGTCAGCACGGCTTTGCTCATGTGTCCTCTTTTTTCTTGGGTTCCTGCTGAAAAGTCAAGGGTCAGGCCTCGACGGAATAGATGGCGAACTCAGGGCAGATGATCTCGCAGTAATGGCAGTTCACGCAGTCCGCCGTTCCGGTGAGAACCGGGGGGTGGTAGCCTTTCTTGTTGAAACGGGTGGAGAAGGCGAGAATGTGTTTCGGGCAGTATTCGATGCAGTAGCCGCATCCTTTGCAGCGGTCTTCCAGGATGTGGACCACGCCCTTTTTAACGTCGATTTCTTCGGCATCGAGCGGAACCCGCCAGTAATCCATTGTCTTTTCCCCCATGTTTTTTCGGGCATTTGGAAGAAGCCCGGGCTGAATATGGGGCATCATAACCATGGATCTTCCACCAGATCAAGAAAAATTCTCAGAATGAAACAGGGCAAAATCCCACTTTGCCGAAAAGAATTCCCCAATCACGCGGCATTTCGTGTAAGATGGTCCAAAAGGTGTTAAACGTGTCATCGAATGGTTCTGTGGCGCTTTCACACGAAGGAGCATAACCTTATGATGATGAATCGAACCCTTGACAGGCACCTGCCGGTGGACCGGGACGAGATGTTCATGACCCGGATTTACGCCGGAATAGACGACGCCACGTCAGAAGAACTGGCCCGGGTCCTGGACCGGGACGGCGTTAAACCCACCTGCCACAAAGGCTGCTCGTCCTGCTGCAGCCAGCATATCCTGGTCAGTCCCCTGGAGGCCCACGCCCTGATCTGTTTTATCCGGCGGACGTTTTCAGCCGGGCAGATCGGCGAGCTCAAGATCAGAACCCGGCAGTGGCACGCCTGGGACGGACTGATGCCCGGGCGGTTTCCCGGAAAACATCCCGGCTGGAACGTGGATCTGTCCCGTTACGATCACCACTGCCCCCTGAATGTGGACGGGGCCTGTATCGCCTACCAGGCCCGGCCCATGGTATGCCGCATTCACTATGTCAGTTCCCCTGCCTTGGGTTGTCAGGCATTGAATGACGGAGCCCTGAAACGATCCGTTCCCCAGGTCATGGCGTCTGTCAAGGCAGTCACCGAACCGTTTCAGGAGGCGGTCCGTGAGCGGATCGAAGGCGCAGGCAGAGATTATTCACGGTCCCTGATGACCCTGCCCCACTGGCTTGGGGACATGATGGGATGGATGTACCATGGATGAGTTTGAACATGTCATGATTATCAACCGTTTGTTTGAGACGTCCAAAACGGCGGCCGGGAGGCGGCCATGATCCCCTGGGAACGGCTGGACACGGCCGATGTCCCTGGAAGCAGGGACACCCTGACCCTTCACCGCCATGGCCGGGATTATTCCATCCGGGTCAACGGCCTGGAACTGATGAACAGCCGCATGCACGGTTCGGAAGAGTCTCTGGCGGAACTGGCCTGCGAAGGCCTGGAGCCTGTTTCAGGCGTCCGGGTTCTCATCGGAGGGCTTGGCATGGGGTTTACGGTTGCCGCAGCCCTGAAGCACCTGGGGCCTGACAGCCGGGTCGTGGTCGCTGAAATCGTTCCGGCGGTGGTGACCTGGAACCGGGGCGTTCTCTCCGATCTGGCCGGCCGACCCCTGGAGGATCCTCGGGTCGAGGTGCGGGAAAACGACGTGGCCCTGGTGATGAACGAGGCCAGGCGGGACTATGACGCGATTCTTCTCGACGTGGACAACGGTCCCGACGGCCTGACACGGGAGGGGAACGACGCCCTGTACACCGCGGCCGGCCTTGAACGGGCCAGAAGGGCTTTGCGTCCCGGCGGCGTGCTTGCGGTCTGGTCCGCCGGGCCGGACGAGTCTTTCACGAAACGCTTCAAAAAAGCCGGTTTCGCCGTCCGTGAAACCCGGGTCCGGGCCAGGGCCGGGAACAAGGGCGGACACCACACGATCTGGCT
>CAZWTY010000171.1:0-3880 GCA_964637565.1 uncultured Desulforapulum sp. | reverse complement strand
GTTTATTACAATTATGTCCCTTGCTGAACTCCCGACTTTTTACATGGGCATCAAAAGTGATCGTCCGGCCTTGTTTCATGGAGCGTGGCCGGGCGGAAAAGCTCCGGAAATTCAATGGTTGGATGATACACCATCTTAAATTCAAAATAAAGTCAGGATTCCAGTACAAGCCCCCCTTCATCCTTGACAGTCCTGGACCTTTCTGATTAGGGTAACGAAGTTTTTCGATCCGTTCATCCATCAGACACGAGACACGACAACCTTTGACACGACGACGGCATGCCTGCGTGCGGCCGTGACAGGACGACCCGCGTGAAAGACTTTCACCAGACCATGACAACAAAAGGCCAATTTATACCGGCAACAGAGGAAAACGATCGGGTTCCGGACGATCTCGGCCAGGCCCTTCTCCACATCACAGAGCCCGTGGCCCTTGTGGCCCGGGACGGCCGAACGGCCATCCGAAGCCGAGGTGCGGCAGTTCTGGGAAACATTCACCCGCCCTGTGAAAAAGGCCTTCCCCTCCTGGCCTACACCCCGGCTCTTCCCCTGGAAAGCCTGGGAGACCCCATGTTCACCCGCACCCACAACCTGAAATACCCCTACATCATGGGCGCCATGGCCAACGGCATCACTTCCGCCGATATGGTGGAAGAGGCCGCGAAACACGGCATGGTGGGTTTTTTTGGCGCGGGTGGACTTTCCATCGAGAAAATATCCGCGGCCATCGACCGGATCCAGGGCAACGTGGGCGGCGCAACTTACGGCTTCAACCTGATCCACAGCCCCAACGAACCCCACCATGAAAAAGAGGTGGTAAATCTCTACCTCAAAAAAGGCGTGAAACTGGTCAGTGCCGCCGCCTACATGCGGCTCACAGCCCCCCTCGTTCTCTACAGAATCAAGGGGATCCACAAAGACGCCGACGGCCGGGTGGTCTGCCCGAACAAGGTCATCGGCAAGGTGTCGAGAACCGAAGTGGGGCGGCGTTTCTTTTCCCCACCTCCTGAAAAGATCGTTCGGGAGCTTCTGACCCAGGGCCTGATCACCGACGAGGAAGCGGAACTGTCCAAATTCGTTCCCATGGCCGAAGACCTTTCCGCTGAAGCCGACTCGGGAGGCCACACGGACAACCGGCCGGCCCTGGCCCTTTTCCCCACCATGATGGCCCTTCGCCATGAGATGATGCGGACCTACGGCTACAGCACCCCGCTCCGGGTGGGACTTGGCGGGGGGATCGCCACCCCGGAATCCGCAGCGGCCGCGTTTTCCATGGGCGCGGCCTACCTGCTCACCGGTTCGGTGAACCAGTCCTGCCTTGAATCGGGGACATCGCCCGCCGTGAAAAAAATGCTCTGCGATGCCGAACAGGCCGATGTGATCATGGCCCCTGCCGCCGACATGTTCGAAATGGGCGTGAAAGTCCAGGTGCTGAAACGCGGCACCATGTTCGCCCTGAAAGCCGCCAGGCTCTACGAGTACTACAGGACCTACGACAGCCTTGAACATATGCCCCCCGCCATCCGGGACGAACTGGAGAAAAAATATTTCCACGCCAGCCTGGAACAGGAATGGGCCAACACCATGGCCTTTTTTGACAAGCGGGACCCGAGGCAGAACGAACGGGCCGCAAAAGATCCAAAACACAAAATGGCCCTGCTGTTCCGGTCTTACCTGGGCCGGGCATCCCTCTGGGCCATCAGCGGGGATCCCTCCCGTGTCATCGACTACCAAGTCTGGTGCGGTCCGGCCATGGGGGCGTTCAACGAGTGGGTCAAAGGAAGCTTTCTCGAGAAACCCGAAAACCGCCGGGTGGCCACCGTGGCCATGAACCTCTTGGTGGGCGCCAGTTACGTGATGCGGGCCAACAGCCTGAGACAGCAGGGCGTTCAGCTTTCGGAAAAAGAACTCTGCTACCGGCCCCTTTCCATGGAACAGATCCAGACCATTATATAACGCTGAGGAGAACGAAACGATGGAATGCCCCAAATGCAAAGGCGTGAAACTGGAAAAAAAAGATCCGTCCAAACCCTACTGGTGCCCGGCGTGTGGTGGGGTCTGGGTTTCCATGGAAAACCTTTCCCGAGATTTCGACGAGGATTCGGAAACTGTCATGTCTGACCATGAGGATTTCGACGGAAAAACAGGTCTTTGCCCGGCCGGGCACGGCATCATGATCCGGGCGAGAATCGAGGGGGACTATCCTTTTTATCTGGAACGCTGCACCACCTGCGGCGGAGTCTGGTTCGACCATGGGGAATGGCAGCAGATCTCCAAGCACCACCTTCTGGACAACCTGACCGACCACTGGACCTCTGCCTGGCAAAGGAAAACGCTTCATGAAAAAGAACGGGAAGCTTTCATCGAACTGAACAAGAAGCTCATCGGTGACGACATCGTCCACCGCATCCTGGACCTGGCCGCCCTGCTCAGGGACCATCCCCAGAAAGCCAGGGCCATGGCCCTTCTTAAACAGGAAACGGCCTAAAGTCATGAATCCTGTTCCAGAAAAACTCGAAGACGTTCTCATTTCCTGCCTTTCGTCAAAGGGAGGCCCGGATGCTGACTTTCTTTCATCTCTCACATCCGATGACTGGGACCATCTGCTGGACTACGCCTCCATGCAGCGCATCGTTCCCATGCTGTGGCACCGGCTCAAACAGAAAGACCTCCGGAACCTCGTTCCCGAAACGGCCCGTGCCCTTATGGAAAAAGCCTCCAGGCACAACGCCATGCGAAACCTGATGCTCGCCGGCGAAATGCACCTTCTTCTCAAAGAACTTGAAAAAGAGTCCATTTCTCTGATCGGTCTCAAAGGCATCGTCATGGCCAGCGCCGTTTACGAAAATCCCGGCCTGAGGGAGATGAACGACATCGATGTGATGGTCCGCCCCGAACACCTGGAGCGGACTGCGGCCATTCTAGGCGACCTGGGCTACAGGCCGATGCATGATTATTCCGTGGATCTTGTCCTTAAAAACGCCCTGCACCTGCCCCGGTTCGTGAAAAAAAACGGGGCACAGATCGAAGTCCACTGGAACATCATCAAGCCCGACACACCCCAGAGCATCGATCCCGATGAACTCTGGGCGAGGTCCATGCCTGTCCGTATCGCCGGACACGACGCCCTGATGCTGTCCTGGGAAGACATGCTCCTCCACCTCTGCGTTCACACATCGTACATGCACCGGTTCGTTTTCGGACTTCGTCCGTTCTGTGACATCGCCGCGTTTGTCGACCAGGCCGGCCCGGCCTTGAACTGGGACACCCTGGCCAAACGGTCCCAGTACTTGAATTGGGGCAAAGGCGTCTACCTGGCCCTTCTTCTCGCAACCGATCTGGCCGGGGCCAGGATTCCGGAAGACATACTGAACACAATGAAGCCGGCGGACATGTCGGACTCCATTTTCCGGACGGCCCGCCGCCAGATCCTCACCGACAAAAAAATGGCCAATGATGTTCCCGTGGCTTTCGCAAGCATTCTCGAAGCCTCGATCACGGAAAAGGCGCGGATTTTTCTCCAGCGGATTTTTCTTGGCCGGGAGAAAATCGCCTTGATGTACGGGGTTTCTCCCGAATCCTTCAAGATCTACCTGTGCTACTTCCGCCGTCTTTTCGACATGGTACGGCGTCACAAAGAAATGTTGAGACGGTACCGTGGCGGGGAGAACGATGTGCTGGACCTGGTGGGGCGGACAAACACCATTGCTGAGTGGATGGGGTAATGGAAGAGACCCGAAAACACCGCGTTTGTGTGAACATCGAACACCGAACATTCAACATCGAATGGTGAATGGGAGCGATGCGGGGGGGCTGGATGATGAAAACGTCCAACGCTGATGAACTCGTAAAAAGTCATCAATGGATGGCAAAGTACAAA
>CAZWTY010000170.1:0-4091 GCA_964637565.1 uncultured Desulforapulum sp. | reverse complement strand
GCGCTTAGAACCATCCGGAAAACCATGGGATTTTCCGAAAGCGAGCTGGACACCCTGGCCCAGAAAGACGCCGCCAACGAACTGAAATGGCAGAACGGCTACGCCTACATGCGGGACCGGAACCGCCTTCTGGCAGAACCGGATGACGGCACACAGGCCATGAAACTTTCGGCCCTCCAGGAAAGGTACTTCAAAAACGCCGCCTCGACCATCCAGGCCGAAGAAGCGTCCGGATTCCTGCGGTTCAACCGCCCCCGGGTGTTCGGCCGGAACTGAACAGAGTCATCGCTATCGGGTTCGATCGTCAGAACATCTCGATAGCGATACCGATCCCGATAGCGATGGTTAAGATCCATGCGATTGCCCTGGAGAACTGAAGATGACGGTTGAATCCATGACCCTGAGGGTTTATGATGAAAATCACCCTTTCAGGGTCTGTTTTCACTTTCACTTCAACCAGGAGGAATCTACATGAAAAAAACAAGTGTCACCCTTGCGTTTCTTGCGGTGTTTTCCATCTTCACCGCAGCGGCCCATGCCGATCTGGACATTTTCCTGTCCAACCTGAACGTGGAGGCCCGGGCAGACCTGGGTGACTTCAACGTGAGACTGTCAACCCAGTTCAACGTGCCCCTTCCCAGGGTCCAGGCGGTTGTCAGTGCTGTGGATAATTCGGCCGACGCCTTTATGTGTCTCCAGCTCAGCTCCATGACCAACAGACCTCCCGAAGAGGTGATTCAGACCTACAGGTCCAGAAAGGGTCAGGGCTGGGGAGTGATCGCCAAAGATCTCGGAATCAAACCCGGTTCCGCCGAATTCCATGCCCTGAAAAGCGGTAATTTCGAGCTGAAAGGCGGCAAGGGCGGAAAAGGGGGCAAGGGGAACAAGGGCGGCGGCGGTGGCCATGGAAAAGGTCACGGAAAAGGGAAGCACTGATTTCTGAGGCCAGTGAGCGGTTTAGACGTTTAGCGGTTTAGGGTTATACAATGGAGGGTTTTTAATATAAAAAATGAATGAACAAGACGTTATGAATAGAATCTTTGAAAGACCTAAACCACTAAAAAGCTAAATCCCTGGGTTGTCATCTCCCTTGTTTACGTAAACACGTTTTAAAGGTGTTTTATTGCCGGATTATTATTAAGGGAAGCCCGGAAGTGATTCCGGGCTTCGTTTTTTTTCAGGGTTCACCCATGCAGTGGCGTTCAGGGCAGGAACACCCGGGTTCCCGGGGTTTCGTGGATCGTCTCGACCCGCTGTCGGATCATGGTTTCCACCTGGGCCAGGCTCACGGCCGGTTCGATGGCGTTTTCCGGGCACTCCCGGACGCAGTTCATGCAGCCGAAACAGTGGGCCAGAAATTCCGGAAAGGGGTTCAGCACAATGGCCGAAACCGGGCAGGCGTCGACGCACATGGCGCACTGGGTGCACAGATCGGTCCGGACGGTCCGGGGCATGACCATCAGGGGCTGGTCTATTTTGGGTTTCATCTCACGGGCCAGGTGTTCCGGCTGATAGTCCAGAGCTTCCAGGGCCAGTTCACCGAGTCCTGATCCCCGCCGCGCTTCGATGAGATCCTTTACCGTCTTTTTCATAAGATCCACGGTGTCCCGGTCAGGATGACCTTTGCCCGCCGGGTTGTCTGACTGCCACATCATGGAATGCACAGCCAGAACCTTGGCTCCGGCGGCCAGTCGGTAGCCTTTGACAACAAGGAGGCGGCCCATCTGCCACAGGGCCACGCCGCTGCACGCCTGACCCCAGGTGACGAAAGGCACGGCAAAGGCTCCGGAGCTTTGAGGGAGGCTTTCCAGGAAACGTGTCACCGGAGGAATGGCCACGTCTTTGTAAACCGGGGAACCCACAAAAAGCAGGGCCCGGTCACCGGCCCGGGTCAGCTTGTCGATAAAACCGTCCGGCGATCCGTCTTTTCCCATATCGTAGGTATGGACGGAAACGCCCATGGTTTCGCATGTTGTTCTGATCATATCGGCCACCTGGCGTGTGGACCCGGCCGGTGAGCACCAGGTGATGAATACGTTGGGTTCCATGGGAGCCTCCTGTGGATTTACGGTATCTTCATTAAAAAAATCAGGGCTTGGCGGGTCCGCCCTGATGGGATCTGTCGGGGGTGATACTGGCTTCATCATTAACACACCCGGGCTTTCCGGACAACCCTCCTGCACAGCAACCATCGGTATCGGGTTCGCTATCGGATTCGAGACTCCATCTTTCGATAGCGATACCGATCCCGATAGCGATAGCGATTTTACATTCCGTAAACCCGCCTGACACCCTGGCCGGAAAATATCAGGGCCGAAAACGGGCGTCTTTGACTATCTGATTGAAATAAATCACAAAAAATCATCGATTCACCATGGCACGCCCTATGCTTTTGTCTCTCCACTTGACGGTTACCACTTTAAAGGGAGAAGACACGCATGACCCATCCGAACCAGAACCTGTACCAGCAGAAACTCGTCAGCGCGGACCAGGCGGTCCGCCACATCCAGTCCGGCAGCCGCATCTATTACGGGGAATTCGTGCTGTTTCCCCAAACCCTGGACCAGGCCCTGGCCCGGCGCATGGCCGAAGCGGGGCTCTCGGACATCACCATCGAAACGGTGTGCATGACCCGGATTCCCGAAGCCCTGAAACAGCCTGAAACAGCCGATCGGGTGACCTTGAACGACTGGCACTTCGGGGCCACCTCCCGGGCCCTTTACAACAAAGACCAGTGCGCCTACAAACCCCTGACCTACCACCACGGCCCCCGGATCATCCGGAAATACGTGGAATACGATGCGATATTCCTGCCGGTCTGTCCCATGGGCCCCCGGGGCAACTTCAATTTCGGGATGTGCAACTCCGTCAGCTCGGCTGTTCTGGACAAGGCCCGGACCATCATCGTGGAGGTGAACCGGAACATCCCCAAATGCCTGGGAGGCAACCAGGAGTCCATCCACATTTCCAGGGTCACCCATATCGTGGAAAGCGATGATCCCCCGCTTATCGAAGTGCCTCCGGCCAAGCCCACGGAAACGGAAACCCTGATCGCCGGTCACCTGATGAAAGAGATCGAGGACGGATGCTGCCTCCAGCTGGGCATCGGAGGCCTTCCCAATGTCATCGGAGAGATGATCGCCGACAGCGACCTGAAAGATCTGGGCCTTCACACGGAAATGATGGTGGATTCCTGCGTGGAACTCTACGAAAAAGGACGGATCACCGGAGCCCGGAAAGTGGTGGACAAGTACAAGATGGCCTACACCTTCGCCATGGGGACCCGGAAGCTCTACGACTTCCTGGACGACAACCCGGTGTGCGCCTCCTACCCGGTGAACTACATCAACGATCCCCGGATCATCGCCCTGAACCCCAAGGTGGTGGCCATCAACAACGCCCTGGAAGTGGATCTGTTCAGCCAGGTGGCCTCCGAGTCCGTGGGCCCCCGCCACATCTCCGGCACCGGCGGCCAGCTTGACTTCATCATGGGGGCTTTCTATTCCCGTGGCGGCAAGGGTTTCATCTGCCTGTCCTCCACCTACACGGACAAGCAGGGCAACAAAAAATCCCGGATCGTCCCCACCTTGAATCCCGGCACCATCGTCACCGTGCCCCGGTCCATGGTGCATTATGTCGCCACGGAATTCGGCATCGCCCAGCTCAAAGGCAAATCCACAAGGGAACGGGCCGAGGCCCTGATCGCCATCGCCCACCCCCTTTTCAGGGACGAGCTGATCGCCGATGCCCAGCGGTTGGGAATCTGGAAACGGTCCGCAGGGAAAGAGGCGTGAGCCTCACGATGATAAGGACGTGAGAGGCCATGGACATCATAAGACGAAAAAAGCCGATGGGAAAAACACCCAAGATCATCTGTGTTCTTGCGGGTCTTTCGGCATCTTTTCTACCAATGCCCGGCCAGGCGGAAACCCTGGACCAGGCGTTCAGGGCGGCTCTTGGGGGGGACTGGCGTCTGAAGGCCACAGAAGAGCGGGTGGCGGCGGCCGAGGAGGATCTTTCGGCGGCCAGGTCTTTGAGGCTTCCGTCCCTGAGCGGCGAGGCGTCATACACGGTGCTGGACAACACCCCGT
>CAZWTY010000169.1:0-4146 GCA_964637565.1 uncultured Desulforapulum sp. | reverse complement strand
CTGGACAAATAGGTTTCGGATCCGGCATAGAACAGAATTTTCCCATATCCGTTTGTCAAACTTTTCAAAAGTTTGGCCCCCCGCAGGGCCGCCGGAGGCCTTTCATTCTTTAGGGAATCCAACCCATAATAATCAAGACAGCCCCTCCCTGAGCCGCCGGAGATCGTCCCGCCTTTTTTCAAGCACCGCCAAAGCCTCGTCGAGATTTACCTTTCGAAAGGCCAGGGTTTCCATGGGGCCGATCTGGGCCAGGGTGTCCAGGTCTGCGGTGATCACGTTGAAAATCCGGGGGTAACCTCCGATAGTCTGGCGGCGTCGCAGCAGGATCACCGGGCCGTCCGGTGTCAGTTGCACCGTTCCGTCGCTGACCGGCTGTGAAATCATGTTTGTTTTGGATAACAGACGGAGGGTCTCCTCCCGGGGTTCCAGCCGGAGACCCATGGCGCTGGAATTCTGTCCCACTCGGAATCTCTGGTTGAAAAAAGCCGTTGGGTTTTCAAGCAGTTCGAACTCCGGTCCCTCGACCACCCGGATTTTCCCCTGGGAGTCGGGCCAGGAGGCCATGGTTTTGAAATCGCCCCGCCGCCGTCCTTCGGGGCCCCGGCCTGGGCTTTTGCCCACAGGCCGCAGACAGAGGCAGGACCTGAACCCGTAACGTTTCTCCCCAAACGTCAACACATCCCCTTTTTCCGCCCTGTAAACTTCGGCATGGGCCAAGGCCCGTTCACCTGACAATTTTAGAGACGTCCAGGCCGCCCCGGTCACAGTGAACCAGACCGGTTCGGAAAAGCGGAACACCGGGGGCGTGAGGATTTCAAGGGCTTTTTCCGTTTCCCCGTTTCCCAGAAGCAGGTTGCCGCAGGCCAGGGCGAACTGATCCATGGCGCCGCCTGGAGCCACGCCCCTGTCCTGGTTTCCGTAAACCGGTCCGCCGACCCATTCGGCTATGCCTGGTTCCAGGAATTCAATCATGGACAGGCCGTTCGTTTCTCAGGGTTTTGGCCAGATTCTGGGCGAGGGCAAGGGCCATGGGAGCATCGGAATGGACACAGAGGGTGTCGCAGGGAACCATGGCTTTCCTTGGAATCCAACCGCCTTTGCCGTCTTCAGAAAGAGCGTCCACAAAGCCGTAACGGATCACGGTGAGGCACTGGGCCAGGGCCGATCTCTCATCCGTGATCACGGCCATCGGGTGACGCCTGTCCATCAGGACCGGACGGGACGTGGCGGGGTCCAACTGGTAGCGCCGTTCGGCAAAAGCTTCTTTCAGCACCTCCAGATCAAGATTCAAACAGGCTTTCATGATTTCCGAACCATGGGGCGCGATCACCTGGTCCACGTTCTTTTTTTTCAGCCAGCGGGCCAGCTTCATGGCCAGATCCGGGCGGTTCGACGCGTCGTGGTACAGACCGCCGTGGAATTTCACCAGGGTGACTCCGGGCAGCAGCGCCATCTGGCGGTCCAGGGACGCCTCCAGGTCGTCCCAGGCCATGTCCATGCTGATCCTGCCGAAATGTTCCGTGTCGGGGTAGGACAGATGGGCTGAAACAGCCACCCTGTTCTTTTCGGCCAGGGTTCGGAAAATCCCCACCGTCTCGGCGTCTCCCGCATGTCCCCCGCAGGCGATGTTGGCGATCTGAATCGTTTCCATCAGGGCCAGGTCCACGGGGTGGTCCGGCCCACGCTCTCCGATGTCGCAGTTGATTCGGATGTTCATTTACGTCTCCTCGATAAAAAGAACCCCGTCCCCCGGATGAATCCGTTTCAACAGTTCCGGGTCCGTGGTTCCCAATATGTTCCAGCCCCCCGGGGATTCGGAGGGGTAAACGCCCGTCTGGGCTCCGCCGATGGCCACCGATCCGGCCGGGACCTTTGTCCTCGGCGATGCCAGCCTGGGTGTTTCAAGGCAACGGTCAAGGCCGATCAGATAAGGAAAGTAAGGCAGGAAACCGATCATGGCCACAGTGTAAAGGGGAGTTTTGTGACGGTCGATCACCTCCCGGACTGTCAGGCCGCAGTGACTGGCCACCCGTTCGAGATCCTCTCCGTCGTAGCGTACCGTGAGACAGTGGACGGTTTCAGGATGCTCCAGGCCGCCCCCCTGCCCTTCCCGGCCCAGGTTACCCAGCACCTCTTCCACCCGGTTCGAAACACCGGACAGGGAGCAGGCCAGAGGGTCCAGATAAACGGCCAGGGATGTGTAGGACGGCACCAGATCCCGGAAACCCGGCTCTTCGGCCAGAGCCCGTTTCAGAATCCGGCAGGCGGCCAGGACCTTCCGGGACACGTCCCTGTCCATGGTTTCACCCAGAGCCCAGCACAGACAGGAATCCCCGATAATGTATCGTTTGAAACAGCTCATATTAATCCGGCAATAAAATACCTTTAAAACGTGTTTACTAAAACAAGGAAGATGGCAAACCAGGGATTTAGCTTTTTAGGGGTTTAGTTGTTTGGGTCTTTCAACGCTTCTATTCATAAATTCTTGTTTTATATAAAAGTAGCGACTAAAACACCAAAAAACAATGCCCGGACCAAGTCTCCGGCTCCCAACCTGTCATTCCGGGCGGCCTCCAACATGATAGAACGTTTGAACCAGCTTCGGATCCGGCAAAGATCCTATGTTCGAGTTCCGAAGCCGACCCGGAATCCACACCGGCATGAGCAACCGTTCCCGAAAACTCATGGGTCAAATCGTTTTCGGGAATGGATTCCGGGTCGGCTTGCATGACGTGCATCTCACATTCCCAAGATGCCCTGAATCTCAAGACCTGCCGAAAACACCCCGGCCGCCCGGAATGACAAGGACGGGGGCCTCGTTAAACTCTTTCATGCGTCGTGCGAGTCATGGGGCGCATGGCCGTTATTCAAAATTTTATGAACGCATCTTTATTCCAAGCCCCTTCGATGGATAACGCAAAACCGCTGATACCCTTGCTTGTTAATACGTCCATAAAATCAAGATCAAAAGGGACGCCAGGGTCACAGGGACCCCGATCATCGCGTGATCCCGGAACCCCAGGCGGACGTTCTGTTCCGCCGCCTTTTCCACCACGATAAGATTGGCGATGCTGCCCAAAAGAAACAGGTTGCCGGCAAAAGTGCTTGAGACCGCCAGGGTGTACCACTGGTCCGGGTCCGTGGTTTGAAGAAAGTCTTTGAGAAGCATCACGGCCGGAACGTTGCTGAACACGTTGCTGAGCACCGTGGAAAGCCCGGCCAGCATGTTCAGGTCCCGAAGATCGAACCCCTTTTCCGCCAGGTCACGGACCAGCATTCCCGGCATGTCTCCCTGGGATATTCCGTGGATGATGACGAACAGGGCGCAGAACAGGGTGATCAGGTGCCAGTCCACCAGGCCCAGGATCTCCCGGGTCTCCATTTTCCGGCTGCACAGGAGAACGGCGGCAATGGCCAGGGCCGATACATCCCGGGGGAGATCGGTGAGAAAAAGGCCGACCAAAGACGCAATGGCCAGAAGCCCCTTGGCCGTCTGCCAGCGGTCGAACACCGGCCAGTCCGGATGGCTGTCCGAAGAGTATTCGACGGGTTGGGGCTCCATCCTGTTCCGGTAAACCAGCAGGATGAAAAGGTAGGCGATCCCCAGAGCCAGGAGGGACGGAGGCGCGGCCCAGATGAAGAAATCCATGAAATCCAGACGTCCCACCTGGCCGATAAGCATGTACTGGGGATTGCCGATCAGGGTGGCCGCCTACCCGATGTAGCTGGACAACGCCAGACCGATGAGAAACGGCAGGGGCAGGCGTCCCGAACGTTTCAGGGCGTAAACCAGCATGGGGGTCATGGCGAAACAGATGATGTCGTTGGCCAGAAGGGCTGAAAGCACAGCGGAAACCATCATGAGCACCAGGAGGAACAGTTTGGGACGTTCCAGGAGTTCCGTGGTTTTCGAGGCGGTGTAGTTGTAGAACCCCCCCAGCCTGAGCTGGGCCGAAATGATCATCAGGGCGTAGAGCAGGCAGATGGTTGCAAAATCGATGGAGGAGACCGCGTCGGCAGGCGTCACCACCCCGAAGACCACCATGGCGATGGCGCCCAGGAGGGCGATGCCCACCCGGTCCAGGGCCAGGCCCGGGACATGGCCCAGGGCGATGCCCAGATAGCTGACGGTGAAGATGACAAGCG
>CAZWTY010000168.1:0-4275 GCA_964637565.1 uncultured Desulforapulum sp. | reverse complement strand
TTGCCCGCCCATGGCGTGGCGGTGTTCCCGTCGGACGACACCTACACCCCGTTGGCGCTGGCGCACAGGGTCAGGAACTTGACCATGTCCGTGTCGCTCCGGGAGGTGAGGATCACGGGGACCTGGGCGCCCAGGACGATGTTGGCCACCTCGGCTCCCATGGTCATGACCCAGCTTTTGTAGAGGATGTTGCCGCTGACGATGTAGGGAACCACCAGGATGTCGGCCCGCCCGGCCACGGGATGGTCCACGAACCCCTTCTTTTCGGCGAATTCCTCGTAGAGGGCGATGTCGTAGGACAGGGGACCGAACACATCGGCGTCGGGCCATGGGCGTTCGGAAAGGGTCCTGGCGTGGACCGTGGTGGGGATGCTGGCGGTGGGGACTTCGTTGGCGTCCAGGATGGCGATCTTAGGCCGCGAAACCCCTAAGCTTTTCGCCACGTCGATGGCGTTGTTGATGATGTCCAGACCGCTGTCGGCCCGGTCGCCTGAAAAAAGCTCGGGGTTGATGCCCGGATCGGTGAGCATGACCAGACGGTCCACCCCGGGGATTTCGAAAATCCCCACCAGGGAAAGGCGTCTTCCGGTGCCCACGCCCTGCGTCTTGTCCAGGATGGCTTTCACGTAGGCCGAGGTGTTAAGCTTGCCCTTCATGATCATGTGGGCCAGTTTCTGCCGGAGCAATTCAACGCCCTTCGCCGCAGCCGCCTGTTCGTAATCGTTGCCTTCGGCCTTGATATCGACGAACTCGTAGCGCTCGGGGTACTTGATCTCATCGCCGCACAGACTCCGCGTTTTTTCAAGATTCCCCACTAGATAGGCCTTGTCGATGATCTCCTCGTCCATGGCCCGGTTCACGGCGGAAAGGCTGGTTTCATCCGGGCAGACGATGACGATGCGTTTGTGCCCGCTCAGCTTGGCCGCTTCGATGATCGCCTTCATGGAACGGCCCCGGGTCATGTCCACCATGGATTCCCCTTTATAAATGGAGGCGACCAGGCGGGCTTTTTCCGTGATGGCATTCACCGAGTGAAGCAGGGCACTGTCGAAGTAGAGGGAGTCGCCCGTATCAAGAATGAATTCCCGGCCGTCCACATGGATGGACAGCGTGCCTTCGGTGACAAACAGAAATTCCTGGCCCTCATGGCGGCTGACCTCCACCTTTTCCGGATCTTTCCGGTAGATCGTGACGAGCAGGGGTTCCATTTTCCGGCCGGAGTACGTGGGGGCGAGACACTCGTAGTCGATGGTCCCTTTTCGGATGACCTTGACCCGTTCGGCCGGCCTGGTTTTGATCGCCTTCTTTTCCCCGTATTCCTTGCCGTAAAGAAGGGCCGGGACGTCGGTTTTCAGCAACGTGACGAGTTTCAGAAGATCGGAAACCCCCGGGGTGTGGCTTCCGTCAAACAGCCGTTCCATCTTCCGGTCATCGTAGCCCAGAACCTCCGCGATCCGCTCCCGGCTGACCTGCCTCGACGCCATGTACTTCCTGATGTTTCCCCCGATATCTCCTTTTTCCATCGCCTTGTTTCCTTCCCTGTTGCCTTTGATAGATCCTTGACATGAAAAACCAACCGAACAGACCACGTCAGGGACGATACCAGAATGGCGAAAAGGGTTAAACTTAAATATGCCCTCAGGATTACTTTCTTCACATTTATCACAAAAAAACATGGCGTTGACATGCCCCCCTGATAATCGTATAGGTAGTCATTCTATTTTCACTTTATATTCAGGAATATTATGGATTCTGCCCAGCTCAACACCATCATCAGCTTTATCTGGAACATCGCCGACGACGTCCTGCGTGATATCTTTGTAAGGGGGAAATACAGGGACGTCATTCTGCCCATGACCGTCATACGGCGGCTTGACGCGGTTCTTGAACCCACCAAACAAGCGGTGCTCGACATGAAAGCCTCCCTCGACCGGCAAAACATAACCAATCAGGCGGATATGCTGAAAACCGTAGCAAACCAGGCGTTTTACAATATCTCACCGTTTTTGCTCAGGGATTTCAAGGCACGGTCAAGCCGCCAGCAGCTCAAGGACGATTTCGAAGCTTACTTGGACGGTTTTTCACCCAACGTTCAGGACATCCTCAGCAATTTCGAATTCAGGAACCAGATCAACCGGCTCAGCAAGGCCGACGTTCTTGGAACGCTCATCGAAAAGTTTCTCGACACGGACATCAACCTTAGCCCTAATCCCACGGAAACACAGCCGGGCCTGGACAACCATTCCATGGGTACGATTTTCGAAGAACTGGTTCGAAAGTTCAATGAAGACAACAACGAAGAAGCCGGGGAACACTGGACGCCCCGTGACGCGGTCCGGCTCATGGCACGGCTTCTGTTCGAACCCGTGGCGGACAAGATCGTGTCAAGCACCTATCTCCTCTATGATTGCGCCTGCGGAACGGGGGGCATGCTCACCATCGCCGAGGAAATCCTGAAAAACATCGGGAAAGAACGGGGACTTCAGGTCGAAACCCATCTTTACGGCCAGGAAATCAACGCCGAAACCTATGCCATCTGCAAGGCGGATATGCTTCTCAAAGGCGACGGCGACGCGGCGGACAACATCGTGGGCGGCCCGGCTCATTCCACTCTGTCCGCCGATGCCTTCCGCGCCCTGGAATTCAACTTCATGCTGTCCAATCCGCCTTACGGCAAAAGCTGGAAAAGCGACCTGGAACGCATGGGCGGCAAAAAGGAAATCAAAGATCCCCGGTTTGTCGTACATCACGACGACGACCCGGAGTTTTCCCTGGTCACCCGTTCCAGCGACGGCCAGATGCTGTTCCTTGCCAACATGGTGAGCAAGATGATGCACGATTCGCCCATGGGCAGCCGCATCGCCGAAGTTCACAACGGATCGTCCCTTTTCACCGGCGACGCCGGTCAGGGGGAAAGCAACATCCGCCGCTACATCATCGAAAACGACTGGCTGGAGGCCGTCGTGGCCCTACCGCTCAACATGTTCTACAACACGGGCATCGCCACCTATGTCTGGGTTCTTTCGAACCGCAAGGCCGGTACGGCAAGGGAAGGTAAAGTCCAGTTGATCGACGCCACATCCTGGTTCAAGCCCTTGCGGAAAAACATGGGGAAAAAGAACTGCGAACTGTCCGAAGACGACATCCAAAGGATCTGCGACACCTTCACGGCCTTTGAAGAAACCGAACAGTCCAAGATCTTTCCCAACCGGGCGTTCGGCTACTGGAAAATCAAGGTGGAACGGCCGCTTTGCCTCCACAGCCGCCTTTCCCTTCGGGCCATTGAAGCATTGCGTTTCGCCTCGGGTGACAAAGACATACGAAGCGTTCTCTACGACGAGCTGGGGGACATCCTGTTCGAGCAGCCGCAAAAAGCCATGAAAGACGTGGAAAACCGCCTTGCCCTCTGGGGAAGCGACGACGAGGACGGCGGCGAGGAAAACCCGGCCCCCAAAGGCATTCCCGACAAGAAGAAAAAGAAAATCTTAAACCCCAGAACCTGGGAACGGGACGCCATGCTGGTGGATACGGCGGAGAAACTCCGGCTGGATCTGGGCGATGGTCTTTACGAAGACCACAACCTGTTCAGGGATCAGGTCACCAAGACTTTGAAGAACCGCGACATCTCCCTCACTGCCCAGGATCTCAAAATCCTGTTGAACGCCGTGAGCTGGCGGGTGGAAGACGCGCCGCCGGTGATCGACAAAATTCACAAAAAGGGAAACGCCGCGCCCGATCCCCTTCACGGCTTGTACGCTGTTCAGGTGAACGGCAAGCCCCAGATGGTTTCCTACGAACCGGACACGGAACTCAGGGATTACGAACAGATTCCCCTTCTCGAACCCGGCGGCATCGAGGCGTTTTTCTCCCGGGAAGTGCTTCCTTACACGCCGGACGCCTGGATCGACAAAGATGCCACGAAGATCGGCTATGAAATCTCCTTTACCCGGCATTTTTACAAACCGCCGGTTCTGAGATCCCTGGACGAAATTAGGGCCGATATGCTCGCCCTTGAAAAGGAAACCGAAGGACTGTTGGCCGACATCCTTGGCGGAGGGCGTTCATGACAGGCCAACCCGAAAACGTTGATTTAATTGTCGCACCGCTGGTGCGACAATCTCCGTTTTTTTTACATTAATTCATTCGAAACCAATAACGAATGTTGGAGAATGTTATGTCCGATCCGATAAAATCTCAGTTGCTTTGTGACATTTCCAATATAATATTAAACCGGCAATAAAAAACTTAAATTATTGGCAAGGGAGCGGTTTAGGT
>CAZWTY010000167.1:0-4288 GCA_964637565.1 uncultured Desulforapulum sp. | reverse complement strand
CTTTCGCCCTGTGCCTTGTGGTCGGAGAAGAAGAGACGGGAGACGGCGCGGCCCAGCTCATGAAAGAATTCCGTTTCCCCTGGGCCCTGATCGGCGAACCCACCAACCTGGTGCCCTGCTTCAAAAGCTACGGGTACATCGAAAGCCAGATCAACACCGTGGGGAAAAGGCAGCACGCCAGCCTGGCGGGACGGCGGAAGAACGCCGTGGAAACCCTTCTAGGGGGCCTGTTGCGGTTTACAAACCACATGGAGCAGAAACGACCCGAGCTGATCTACAATATCCGGGATTTGTTCACGCCACGGGCCGGTTTCGCCGTGCCCGAATACAGCGAAGCCTGGATCGACATCCATGTGCCTCCGGATCTATCCATCGGTGAGATCATCACCGAAATCGAGGATGTGATGGCCACAAAAAACGAGGACACCGCAGCCATCGCCCTCCGGTTCAGGACGGAAACCATCGACGCGGGTTACGAGATCCCCCTGAGGGGCCGGAGACTGGATCTCATCAAAGGTGTGTTCGACGACCAGGGACTCGCCTGGGCACCCGATGCGTTCCGCAGCCACTCCGACGCCAATCAGATCTTCTCCGCAGGCGCCAGACCGGTGATCCTGGGACCTGGCCAGCTTGAAAAAGCCCATGCCCAGGACGAATCCGTGTCTTTCGACCAGGTGGCCCAGGCCGCCGACCTCTACCTTTCACTGATGAAAAAAATCATGGAATGACAATGAAAAGCATCTGTGTGTACTGCGGTTCAAGCCCCGGCCGGAATCCTTCCTATGCCCGGGCCGCACAAAACCTGGGCCGTGAACTGGCCCTTCGGGGCATCCGGCTTGTCTACGGCGGTGCCAGTGTGGGCATCATGGGAACGGTGGCCGATGCGGTTCTCCAGCACGGGGGACAGGTGGTGGGCGTGATCCCCGAATCCCTTAAACGCAAGGAAGTGGCCCACCTCCACCTGACCGAACTTCATGTGACCTCGTCCATGCACGCGAGAAAAATGATGATGGCCGATCTTTCCGACGGGTTCATCGCCCTTCCCGGCGGCATCGGAACCCTGGAAGAAATCTCCGAAATCTGGACCTGGGCCCAGCTCGGCCTTCACCGAAAGGCCTTCGGCCTGCTCAACGTGGAAGGTTACTACGACCCCCTGATCGCCTTTCTCGACCATACCGTGGCCGAAGGGTTCGTGAAGCTGCAGCACCGGTCCATGCTGTTGGTGGACGAGAACCCCGTGGATCTTTTGGACCGCCTGGCCCTGTACGTGCCTCCTGACGTGGAAAAGTGGATCGACCGGTCCGAGACCTGAAGCACAAAAGTCACTTCTTGCGGATGACCCGGCCCCATGTTACAGTCAAAATGAAATTAGGTCGAACATGTCAAAGCCGGGTAAACCATTTGTATAAAAAAGAATTTCATATCGGATCGCTTCACGTCACACCCGGCCGGCCCTTGATGGACCGTGGGTTCACCCTGATTGAACTCATGATCGTCATCGCCATCCTCGCCACACTGGCCGGGATCGCCGTCCCTGTTTTCGTCTCCTATGTGGACCGAGCCAGGGTTTCCCGGGCCAGAATAGAAATCAAAAACATCTCCCAGGAAATCCAGGCTTTTTTCGTGGAAAACCAAAGATACCCCGACACCCTGGCCGACATCGGCCTTTCCGGCATCAAGGACCCTTACGGCAATCCGTACCAGTACCTTCCGGCAACGTTTGGAAAAAACGGAAAGCCCGTGGTGGCCAATATGAGAAAAGACCGTAACCTGGTTCCGGTAAACACGGATTTCGACCTCTACAGCATGGGAAAAGACGGAAAAAGTGTGGCCCCATTCACGGCCAAGGCCAGCCTGGACGATATTGTCCGGGCCAACAACGGGCAGTATATCGGCCTGGTTTCCGGATATTGACATAAGGAGTTTTCATGGAAACGGGATTGTCTCTTTTCAAAAGCAGGGTGGCGAAACGGGTGTTCTTCCTGTTTCTCGTCAGTGCCATGCTTCCCATCACGGTTTTTTCCCTGCTGTCTTTCTTTCAGGTCTCGGACCAGTTGAAACGCCAGAGCATGGAGCGGATCCAGAGCACGTCCAAATCCTACGGCCTGATCCTTTTTGAACGGTTCCGTTTCCTGGACATGGAGCTCGATGTTTTCACCTCATCCCCCGCAGACTCCAGGAATGGAAATCACTCCATAAAACCAGAGGCTTTTTCATCCCTGGACCGTGAAAACCTATTGAAATCCGCGACATTCATACCTGACTCAGCAAAACGATTCGAACCACCTGAAACCATGGGAAAATTCTCCTTTTCAATGGACACGCTGCGAAAAGGCCTTCAAGGGGGAAAGACCCGGGTGCTGTTCGATACCGATGGCCGGGTTTTTCTGGTGAAAAGAGACCGCGACATCCTGAAAAACCCGGGGGTCATTGTTGGCACCGCAGACTCTGCCAGGCTCTGGGGTGTGGGCTACGACAACATCCTGCCCCCCCAGACCGAAATCTGCATTCTCGACCACAACCGGAACATCCTGTTCAGCTCGTTCCAGCTTCCTCCCGACATTCAGAGACGCATCCGTTTCGGAAACGACGGGGTCGAAACACGATCTCTGGAATACACCGATGGCGGACAAGGCTACATCGCCGGGTACTGGCCCCTGTTCCTGAAATCAAAATTCGACGGGCCCAACCTGATCGTGGTCCTGAGGAACAAAAAGGACGATGTGTTCGCCCCCCTGTCCTATTTCAAAGTTCTGTTTCCCCTGGTGGCCCTTCTGGCATTCTGGGTGGTTCTCCTTTTCAGCGTCATTTCCATCCGGAAAAGCCTGGTCCCCCTGGAAAAGCTCAAGGAAGGAGCCCGGCGTCTGGCCCGCCGTGATTTCGAAACACGGGTGGAGGTGAAAAGCGGGGACGAATTCGAAGTCCTGGCCGACCTGTTCAACACAAGCACGGCCCGTCTGGGACGTCACTTCAAAGCCATGGAAACCATGGCCGAAATCGACCGGGCCGTTCACGCATCCCTGGACACCAACGCCATCGTCATGACGGCCATGAAACACACCCAGGCCTTGTTCGCCACGGATATGACGGGGTTCGGAATCATCCATCCCAAGAAAAAGGATTCACTGAGGATGTTCACCTGCACCGAACCCCGCTGTGACACCTTCGATGAAGACTTTCTGACCCTCAGCCGGAACGACCGGGATCTTTTGCTCAACACGAGCGATGCCCTTGTCCTTGAAACAGCGCCTCCCGGTCCCACGTACCTGCCGCCGCCCATCGCCGCAGCCGTGAAAAGCCTGATGGTGCTTCCCCTTTTCCACCACAAGGTGCTCTCAGGCATCATCTGCTTCGGCCATAAAAATCCCCATACATTCACAGACGATGATCTGGCCCATGGCAAACGTCTGGCGAACCAGCTATCCTCGGCCCTGTCCAACGCCCTTCTGGTCGAGGAACTGGAAAACCTCAACTGGGGAACCCTGGAAGCCCTGGCCCGGACCGTGGACGCCAAGTCCCGATGGACCGCCGGTCATTCGGAAAGGGTGGCTGACATGGCCCTCAAAATTGCCAGGGTCATGGGATGCGACGAACAGGCCATCGACACCCTTCACCGGGCGGCCTTTCTCCACGACATCGGAAAAATCGGAATCCCCATGGCGATTCTCGACAAACCGGACAAGCTGACCGAAGCGGAGTACAGCCATGTCAAAGAACATCCGGCCATCGGGGCGAAGATCATCGAACCCATCGAATCCTATGAGACTGTGATTCCACTGATCCTCCAGCACCACGAACGATACGACGGAACAGGTTACCCCATGGGGCTTGCCGGAGACGACATCTGTCTTGGGGCAAGGATTCTGGCCGTTGCCGATGTGTATGACGCCATCATTTCAAACCGTCCCTACCGACAGGGCTGGGTGGCGGACAAGGTGTTGCAGCTGATCCGCGACGAATCAGGACGTCATTTCGACCCGCGGGTGGTGGAAGCGTTTCTGAACGTGGACATGGCCCGGTAATCCCTGATGATTCGGTAAAACAACATATTAATACGGCAATAAAATACCTTTAAAAACGTGTTTGCACAAACAAGGGAGATGGCAACCCAGGGATTTAGCTTTTTAGTACTAGCCATCTCAAAAAAAACAAGTGATCAAACAGTTTGGCAGGGCTTTAACTATTTGATATTAAATAGATTTCTCTGTTTAATATAACCATTTGGAATTATTGAAAATAAAACTAGACATAACATCCTGAATATGCAATATAATTAGGATGGAACTTA
>CAZWTY010000166.1:0-4358 GCA_964637565.1 uncultured Desulforapulum sp. | reverse complement strand
CGCTGCCATTATCGCCTACCGAAAGGCGGGAATTATTTACGGATAAGATCTTAATCCCACACCGGCTTGGTCGCGGCGGATATGATTTTTTCCTGGCGGGCAATGGTTTCCCGGTACTGGGCGACCTGATTTTCCTTGTCTCGGATCTGTTTTTCAAGAGCGCTGACACTGTCGATGTAGACCTGAAGCTGTTTTTCAAGGGCCTCGTTGCTGCGTTTGGCCGAGGCGTCCGATTCCTGGAACGCCTTTTCCCGCTCCTTGTACCCCTCGATGATTTTGGTGTATCGCTGCCTGATGGTGTCTTCGGCTTTTTTCGCCACATTGGTCATCATGACAAGGTTTATCACCTCAACGCACAAGGCGATGATGAAACCGTAGACAACACCTGCTTTTCCGAGATAGGACGTCAGAAAAATTCCAACCATGCATGTCAGAAATACCATGGGTCACCTTTTTGATAGAGTGAATTTGCAGCACAGCGTCATTTCATGTCAGATCCTGCATGACCTGATATCCGACACGATGATCCCCTTGCAGCCCACCCGGCAAAGCTCGTCCATCACCGCGTTGATACCCTTTTTCCTGGCCATGGCCTTGACCGCGTACCAGCCGGTCTTGCTCAAGGGGGCCACTGTGGGGGATTCGATTCCCGGCGTGATGGCGCAGGCGGCTTTCAGGTTTTCTTCTGAAACGTCGTACTCGATCATCACGTATTCACGGGCCACCACAATGCCCCGGACCCGTTCGATCACCGTTTTCACCTCAGGCCGGTCCGCCACGGAAAGATCACGCCCGATAATCACCGCTTCGGACTGCATCACCGGTTCCCCCACGGTTTTCAAGCCCGCCTCCACAAGGGTCCTTCCTGTCTGGACCACATCGGCGATGATATCGGCCACACCCAGGCTGATGGAAATCTCGATGGCGCCGTCCAGCTTGATGATCCGGGCCTTGACTTTGCGTTTGTGCAGATCGATGGCCACCAGATTGGGGTAACTCGTGGCGATGCGTTTTCCGCCGAACTCCTCCGGCGTCAGGTCGCTGTCCCGGGGAACGGCGTAGTGGAAATCCGATTTACCGAAACCCAAAGGACAGAGTTCCTCCACGTCAGCCTCGCAGTCGGTCATCAGGTCACGGCCGGTCACCCCCAGATCCAGGGTGCCGTTGCCCACATACACGGCGATATCCCTTGGCCTGAGGAAAATAAACTCGATCTGGTTTTCATCATCGTGGAGTTTCAGCTCACGGCCGTGGCGTTTCACCCGGTAACCGGCTTCGGCAAAAAGGGCGATGGACTCGTCGGAAAGGGAGCCTTTGTTGGGAATGGCGATTTTCAGCATCAATCATCCTGAATTATAAATAGGTGTAGACATCGTCCAGCTCCAGGCCGCAGGCGATCATCATCACCTGGACATGGTACAGAAGCTGGGAAATTTCCTCGGCCGTCTTTTCTTTTCCCTCGTACTCCGACGCCATCCACACCTCGCCGGCTTCTTCGAGGATCTTTTTTCCAATAAAATGTTTTCCTTTGGAAAGGGCCTTGACCGTTCCCGATTCGGGATCGTTCAGTTCCGCCTTCCGTTTCAACTCGGCAAACAGCTCTTCAAATCGTTTCATCGTCGTTCCAGTTCACATCATGGATTTCGTGGATTTCTCCCTATTTTCGGACCGATTTTAAAAAAAAGGGCGGATCACGGACCCGCCCCATTCAAAACCAAAACGTTTTCGGGAAGTTCGAGCGTTGGTTTTTTATAACCCATCTTCCCTGAAATCACAATTCATTATCGTCATGTCCGATCTGTGAAAACAGATCGTTCGCACCACGGATCAGTAATGTCTGTCCGCGTATCCCACCCAGCCTCCGGCCTCCACAAGGGCCCGGTCGAACCCGGAAATGGCGAAGGGAATTTCCTTGCGTTCCGATCCTGCGGAAAGCACAAACAGGTTCTTTTCAAGATCGGTTTCGATCCGCGTGTCCTTGCCTTTGAAGATGGCGAAAATCTCGTCTAAGGTTTCCGCCGGAAGCTCCACGGCCATCATCCCGCAGTTGAACATGTTCTGCTTGAAGATACGGGCAAAACTCTCGGCGATCACCAGGTTGATGTCGTTGACCTCAAAAGCCCATGGCGCGTGTTCACGGGACGACCCGCAGCCGAAATTGGCCCTGGAAATCACCACCTGGGCCGGGCTGATATCGGTCTTCCCGTCGAATCCGGAAAGCTCAAGGTCTTCGAGGAGGTAAGGTTTCAGGGCTTCCTTGCTGATTTCTGTCAGGTACCGGGCCGGAATGATCTCATCGGTGTTGATGTCCGAACGATCGAGAAAGAGCACTTTACCGTTGAACTGTTTCATTTCGCACCTCCCTTTCCTTTGTACAACCCTGAATTTTTGATCACACCCGCCACAGCCGTCTCGGCTGCCGTGGCCGGGCTCATCAGGTGAACCATGCCGCCTTTGCCCATGCGGCCGTTGAAGTTTCTGTTGGTGGTGGACGCGCAGACTTCGCCTTCGGCCAGAACGCCGTTACTCATGCCAAGACAGGCCCCGCAGGTGGGGTTGGTCACGCAAAAGCCCGCGTCCATGAATATCTTAATGATCCCTTCATCCAGGGCTTTCCGGAAGATGTCCGGGGTGGCCGGAGACACGATGGCCCGGACATCGGGGCTGATGGTTTTTCCCTCGAGAACGTTGGCCGCGATGCGCAAGTCTTCGAGACGGCCGTTGGTACAGGAACCGATGTACACCTGGTCCACTTTCGTTCCTTCCATGTCCCCCACTTCTTTCACCTGGTCGGGCTTGTAGCCGAAGGTGACCATGGGGGCAAGGGTCGCCGCGTCCATGTGGATGATCTGGTCGTAGGCGGCGTCCGGGTCGGCTGTCCATTTTGTAAAATCCTCAAGGGCGGCCTGTTTGTCCGTGTAGTCGTCTTTAATGAAATCCCAGAGATAGTCCACGGTGGTCATGTCCGGAGCGCAGATCCCGCAGGTTCCTCCGGCTTCGATGGCCATGTTGCACAGGGTCATTCTGGCTTCCATGCTCATCTGGTCCACCACGCTGCCTGCGAACTCGATGACCTTGTTGGTGGCTCCGTTCACCCCAAGCTTTCCGATGACGGCAAGGATCACGTCCTTGGCGAACACGCCTTCAGGAAGCTTTCCGTCAACCACCACCTTGATGGTTCCGGGATAGTGAAAGGCGCAGACCCCTTTGAGAATGCCCACTTCAAGGTCCGTGGTCCCCACGCCCGCGGCGAACGCCCCGAAGGCCCCGTGGGTGCAGGTGTGGGAATCTCCCATGATGATGGTGTAACCCGGCCGCACAAATCCTTTTTCAGGGAAAATGGCGTGACAGACGCCGTTTCTTCCGATGTCGAAAAAGTCGATGATGCCGTGACGGCGCGCCCAGTCTCTCAGGATTTTTCCCTGGAGCGCCGTCTTCGAGTCCTTGGCCGGGGTCACATGGTCGATGACCGCCTTGATTTTTTTTGGGTCGAACACCCTGTCCATGCCCCGGCTGACCAGATCGTTGATGGCCACCGGCGTCGTGATCTCGTGGCAGAACACCGCGTCGAGCCGGATCACATGGATGTCTCCAAAGGGGTTGTCCACCCGATGGGAGTCAAAAATTTTTTCCGCGATGGTTTTTCCCATAAAACCTCCCTTTATATGAATCGTTGATTTAAGATCTAATGTGATGACTCGTAAATATCATCAATGGATGACTAAGTAAAAAAAGTTCGAGTCCAAGGCGTCGCGAATCTCGAGGAACGAGGCGTACTGAGGTACGCCGCAGAGACGAGAGATGAAGCGCAACGCAGGAATCGGGCTTTTTTACGACGCCATCTATTTTCTCGCAAAAAGAAGCCTGGGCGGGGTAATAATCCACAGGGCCTTCAGCATGCCCGCTCCAATGTTTCGCAGGATATGGGGTATGTCCGAGGGGAACGACACGCTGTCCCCCTGATCGAGGCGATACGTCTCCGTGCCGTAGACCAGCTCAGCCGAACCTTCCAGGATCACCCCGAATTCCCTGCCCGCATGACCGTACTCCTTATCCCCTTTTTCCGCACCGGCGTCAATCTCGAGCATAAAGGCCTCCATGGAATAATCCTCGGAAAGCTCCTCCATTCGCGACAGCTGATGCAGGGTCACCCGGTCCTGAACCAGGGTGGCGCCTGTCCCCGCTTTCAGGATGGACACGCTCTTGTTTTTCTTGTAGTCGCTGAAGAGATACTCGTGGTCCACCCCCAGCACATCGGCAAGGGTCAGAAGCGTGTCAATGGACGGGGACACCTTGTTCCGCTCGATTTGGGACACCAGGCTTTCACTCACCCCGGCCAGGGCCGCCACCTCTTTCAA
>CAZWTY010000165.1:0-4366 GCA_964637565.1 uncultured Desulforapulum sp. | reverse complement strand
GGTGGCCGGGGACATGGCCTGCGTGGAAGACCGCTACGTCACCCAGGAAGGCAAAACCGTCAGCCTGAAGTTTTTTGTGGACCACGGGGACGAGGACAAATGCGCCCACGCCATGGAATCCCTGAAGAAATCCATGCGCTGGGACGAGGAAACCTTCGGCCTCAGCTATGACCTGTCGACCTACATGATCGTGTCCACCCACGCCTTCAACGCCGGGGCCATGGAAAACAAGGGCCTCAACATCTTCAACTCCAAATACGTGCTGGCCCGGCCGGAAACGGCCACGGACACGGATTACCAGCTGATCGAAGGGGTTATCGGCCACGAATACTTCCACAACTGGACCGGGAACCGGGTGACCCTGAACAGCTGGTTCCAGCTCAGCCTGAAAGAAGGGCTCACCGTGTTCCGTGACCAGGAGTTTTCCTCGGACACGGGGTCACGGGCCATCAAGCGGATCAGCGACGTCCGAACCCTCCGGGCCGGTCAGTTTCCCGAAGACGCGGGCCCCATGGCCCATCCCATCCGGCCCGAATCCTACATCGAAATGAACAATTTCTACACCGCCACCGTTTACAACAAAGGCGCCGAAGTCATCCGCATGATCCACACCCTTCTGGGCAAGGACGGTTTCCGGAAAGGCATGGACCTTTATTTCCAGCGGTTCGACGGAAAAGCTGTGACCACCGAAGATTTCGTAAAGTCCATGGAAGACGCGGGCGGCGTGGACCTTTCCCAGTTCAGGCTCTGGTATTCCCAGGCCGGAACCCCCCGAATCAGGGTGGAAAGACAGTTCGACCCCAAGGCGAAGGCATACACCCTGATCTTCGAGCAGACCCTACCCGACACCCCGGGCCAGACAGACAAGCGTCCCATGATGATTCCCGTGACCATGGCCCTTCTCGATGCTGACGGAAAGGCCCTGCCCCTCGACGGAAACCCAGACCCTGCTGAAAAAACCATCGTCATCCGGGAAGCCCGGGAAACCTTCCGGTTCGATAATATCCCCGAGGAACCCGTGCCGTCGCTGTTCAGGGAATTTTCCGCCCCTGTCAACGTGGACGCCGGGTACAGCCAGGGTGAACTGATGTTTCTCATGGCCCACGACACCGACGCCTTCAACCGCTGGGACGCGGCCCAGGTGCTCGTGTTGAGTGCCATTAAGGGCCTGATCGAATCCCGTCATGACGGAAAAGCTCCTGTGGTGGACCAGAAGCTCATCGACGCCTTTGAAAAAACCTTGCTGGACACAGAGGCCGACAAGGCCCTGATCGCCCAGATTCTCACCATCCCCACGGAAACGGAGCTGGGAGACCGGATGGAGATTATCGATGTGGAGGCTATCCACGAGGCCCGTGATTTTTTCATGCTAAACCTGGCCAAAGCCCTTTACGTCCCCTTCCGGAACGTGTTCGAAGCCAACGGGGAATCCGGACCCTACACCATCGATCCTCTCAGCATGGCCCGCAGGAAGCTGAAAAACACAGTTCTGTCCTACCTGGCCCTGGTTGAATACGACAGAGCCTCTTTTGTGTACAACGAGTTCAGTCAGGCCGGGAACATGACCGACAAACTGGCGGCCCTGACCCTTCTCACCGATATGGAACACGAACTGGCGGACCGGGCCCTTGACGAGTTTTACAGCACCTTCAAGGACGATCCCCTGGTCATGGACAAATGGCTGGCTGTTCAGGCCGCCTCACGCAGAAAAAACACCCTGGACACCGTGAAAACGCTCACGGGCCACCCGTGTTTTTCCATGAAGAATCCCAACAAGGTCCGCAGCCTGATCGGGACCTTTGCCCAGGCCAACCCCATGGCCTTCCACGAAAAACAAGGTCGAGGCTACGCCTTCCTGGCCGACCGGGTCATCGAACTGGACCGGATCAACGCCAGTGTGGCGGCCAGGATGGTTTCCGCTTTCAACAAGTGGAAACGTTACGACAGCGGCCGGAAACAGCTGATGAAACAGGAACTCGCCCGGATCCTCGAAACGGACAGGCTGTCCAAAGGGGTTTACGAGGTGGTGTCGGCGGCCATGAAATGACACGACAAAGGACAGAAGCTTATGACGTCTGAAAACGCAGGTGAAACCCACGTACTGAACGAACTTGTCGATCTGCTGAAACTTGAAAAAGTCGAAGAGAATATCTTTAAGGGTCGAAGCCAGGATCTGGGTTTCGGCAACATCTTCGGCGGCCAGGTCCTGGGCCAGTCCCTTTCCGCCGCCTCCCAGACCGTGGAAGGCGACCGGACCGTGCACAGCCTCCACGGGTATTTTCTCTGGCCCGGAGATCCTTCAAAGCATATCGTCTACGTGGTGGACTGCATCCGGGACGGCAAAAGTTTCACCACCCGGAGGGTCGTGGCCATCCAGAAAGGCCGTCCCATTTTTTCCATGTCTGCCTCCTTTCACCAGCGTGAACAGGGCTTCGAACACCGGGACTCCATGCCTTCAGATGTTCCGCCTCCGGAAGAACTGACTTCCGAGCTGGAGTACGCCCGGATGATCAAAGACAAGATTCCCGAATCGATCCGGGGCAAACTCACCTGCGACAGGCCCATCGAAATCCGGGTGGTGAACCCCGTGAACCCTTTCAATCCGGACAAACGGCCGCCCCTCAAATGGGCCTGGTTCAGGGCCATCGCCCCGCTTCCCGACGATCTGTGCGTCCACCGTTACATGCTGGCCTACGCCTCGGATTTCAACCTGGCCACCACCTGTCTCGGACCGCACGGCCACACGTTTTTCGAACCCACCATGCAGGTGGCCAGCCTGGATCACGCCATCTGGTTTCACCGGGATTTCCGCATCGACGACTGGCTGCTCTACGCCATGGAAAGCCCCAGCGCATCCCACGGTCTGGGCATGAACCGGGGCCGGATTTTCACACGCGACGGGGAGCTTGTGGCCACCGTGGCCCAGGAAAGCCTGATACGGTACAGGGGCTGACATGACGGATCATGAATACGACCAGACCACACCCGGAGGCGTGTACCTCTGCCAGACAGGAGAATCCATGTCCTGCGGGGCCTGCTGCGGCCTGTACAATGTTTTCGATCCCTCGTTCGAAAGCCTGTCCGCCATGCTCAGGACAAGGACAGATTTTTTCCGTAAAACCCCCAGGGATTACGAGAGCCTGGTCGCGCTCAAAGAGCAGGTGGAAGCTATGGAAAACCAGGACCGCCCCTATCCGGAATTTCACCACTGCCCCTATCTGGGTTTCGTGGGCGAGACCCTGGCAAGACCCGGCTGCCTGCTTCATCCCCTGAACACAGGCAACCACGGCGTGGACCACCGGGGCCTGAGCGAATGGGGAGGCCTGGCCTGCGCCACTTACTTCTGCCCCACCTGCGGCAAACTCCCGGTGCGCTACAAAAAGATCCTTCGGATGGCCAGCCCGGACTGGTACATCTACGGGCTGGTGATTCCCGAAACAGAGATGCTGGCCGCTTTTTTCTCCCTGATCGAAACCAGACTTTCAGGCGAACTGGATGACCAGATGGTTTCCGAAAATCCCGGGTTTCTCCAGGCGGTTCGCGCCTTTTTTGATCTGAAATCCACTTGGCCTTTCAGGCCCCGGCCGTTCAACCGGCACGCCAACTACTTTTTCAACGACGGGCTGTATCCCAGAACACCGGTGGATTACGAACGTCTGAAGACAGACCCTTCGCCTATGGACCCAATTTTCACGGCCCTGGGTTCGGAGTTCTCCACACGGCAGGAACTGGAGTCCGCAGAAAATTTGGTAGCCCAGATCATCGACACGGCGGTTTCCGCCCTAACCTCTAAAACATGAAAACGGACCTGACCATGAACACACGAAAACGCATCGCCCTGATCGCCCACGACGGGAAAAAACAGGAACTGCTGGAATGGGTGGCAAAACACAAAGATATTCTCGAAAAGCATGAACTCTGCGGTACCGGCACCACCGGCGGCCTTGTGGCGGAAAAATGCGGCCTCGAGGTGAAACGCTACAAAAGCGGCCCACTTGGTGGCGACCAGCAGATCGGCGCCCTGATCTCCAACGAGGAACTGGACATCATGATCTTCTTCTGGGACCCCATGACCGCCCAGCCCCACGACGTGGACGTGAAAGCCCTTTTAAGGATGAGCGTTCTGTACAACGTGGCGGTGGCCTGTAACAAAGCCTCCGCCGATTTCCTCGTTACAAGCCCCCTGATGACCCAGGATTATTAGTGTTGGCGCGTTCATAGATTTCAATGAGGTAAACTGCGGTAACTCCCCTTCATGTCCGCAGACGTTTAATCACCATAATTTACCCCAAAAATAAAAAGGCCCTTGAAGTTTCCTTCAAGGGCCTTGATATTGTGGCGTCCCCAAGGGGATTCGAACCCCTGT
>CAZWTY010000164.1:0-4405 GCA_964637565.1 uncultured Desulforapulum sp. | reverse complement strand
AGGCTTCCGTCCCTGAGCGGCGAGGCGTCATACACGGTGCTGGACAACACCCCGTCCACCTCGATTTCCATCTCGCCTCTGCTTCCGTCTCTGACCCTGCCCATGCTGGAAGACGACCGGTTTTTCGTGTCCAGCGTCACCGTGAGCCTGCCGGTATTCACCAGTTTCCGGATCACGGGGGCGGTGAAGGCGGCGGAGGCCTCTGTTTCCGCCGAGCGGTCCGGCCTGGGCCAGACGGTGCAGGACATCCGGCTGAAAACGGCGGAAGCCTACGTGGCGGTTCTCCGGGCCAGACGGGGTCTTGCCGTGGCCCAGAGCAATGTCACGGCCCTTTCGGCCCACGCCCGGGATGTGGACCATTTTTACGCCCAAGGTCTTGTGCCGAAAAATGATGCGCTGGCCGTCCAGGTGGCCCTGGCCGACGCCCGCCAGACCGAAATCCGGGTGGCCAACGCCCTGGCCCTGGCCTGTTCGGCTTACAACCGCCAGCTGGGGCGGCCCCTGGACGCTGAGGTGGTGCTGGACGATCTATCGATGGAAACGCATGAAAACGAGCCTGATCCGGAGACGGTGACCCAACGGGCCCTTGAAAACCGGCCTGAAATCCGGCAGCTCGCCGACCAGGCCGCGGCCCTTTCCTTCAAGGCCCGCAGCATCCGGGCTTCGGCCCTGCCCCAGGTTCTGGTTTCCGGCAGCTTCCACCATGTCACCAACACCCCCCTTGACGAGGAAAACATCTGGGCGGGAAGCGTGGGGGTCCGCTGGGACCTGTTCGACGGCGGGGTCACCCGGCACCAGGCCCGGTCCGAAGATCGGAAAAAAGCGGCGGTGGAGAATATGCGGCGTGACGCGGAATCCCTGATCCGGCTCCAGGTGAGGCAAGCCCTCCTCGATGTGTCGGAAACAACGAAACGGATCGAGGTGGCGCGCCAGGCCCTGGAGCAGGCCGAAGAGAACCTGAGGATCGCGAAAAACAGGTACGCCCGGGAAATCGGCAACAACACCGAGGTGCTGGACGCGGAAACACTCCGGATAAAAAGTATGACAAACCATGACCACGCGGTGTACGACCGGATCATGGCCGGTCTCCGTTTGAAACGGGCCACCGGGGATCTTTGAGTTGGATTTTTTCGCCTCCGGCGGCCCTTCCGGGGGACCAGATTTTAAAAATCTGGACAAATGGATTTGGGTTACGACCTAAAAGTAATTCTCTCTCATATCCGTTTGTCAAACTTTTCAAAAGTTTGGCCCCCGGCAGGGCCGCCGGAGGCAAACAAAAGCAAGCGTGGAGAGAGACCATGGACATCGGGCAAAACAGGAAAAACGGGATGATCGCGGCAGCGCTGGTTCTGGTCATGGCCGGCGGCATCGCTGGCTACATGATGTTCGTCAGGGAAAAGACCATGCCCCAGGGGCTTATCCTGGCCAACGGCCGTATCGAGGGTGAAACCCTGGTGGTGGCTGCCAAGGTTCCGGGCCGGATCAAGGCGGTTCACGCGGCGGAAGGAGACACGGTGGAAAAGGATTCGGTTCTGGCCGAACTGGACGACAGCCAGATCCGGGCCAAGGCCGACCAGGCACGGGCGGCGATGGCGGCGGCCCGGGAAGGACACCGGGCAGCGGAAAAGGCCCTGGACCTTCTGGCCCGTGAAACGGTGATCCAGAACGCCAAGGCCGAAGCGTCCGTGGCCAACGCCAGGGCCGTTCTCACCAAGGCGAGAGCCCAGGAAACCCAGGCCGGGAAAGACGCGGCGCGTTACCGTGAACTGGCCCAGGACGGTTCCATCGGCCGGCAGAAAGCCGAACAGGCGGCCCTGGCCTACGAAGCCGCACGGAACGACCGCCTGAGCGCCGAGGCCGCGGTCCGTGTGGCTGAAAAACAGCGGGAAGACGCCCGGCTGGGAGGTTTGAGGATCAAGGCGAAAACAGCCGAAACCGTGTCCATCGGCTCCAGGGCCGATCAGGCCAAAGCCGCGGTGGCCGAGGCGGAAAGCGTGCTGGCCGACCTGACCATCAAGGCTCCCGGCCAAGGGGTGGTCACCACGAAAATCACCAATCCCGGGGAAGTGACGGCCGCCGGTTCGCCGCTGTTCACCCTGGTCAACCTGGACGGTCTGTACCTCAAGGTCTTTGTGCCGGAAAAGGACATCGGCCGCCTGAAGCTGGGCCAGAAAGCGAAGATCCACCTGGACAGCATGCCGGGCCAGCCCCTTGACGGCACGGTCAAAACCATCGCCGCCAGGGCCGAGTTCACCCCCAAGGAAGTCCAGACCCCGGACGAACGGGTGAAGCTGGTCTACGCCGTGAAGATCTACCTGGACAAAAACCCCGGCCACGCCGCGACGCCCGGCATTCCGGCGGATGCGGTGATCCGCTGGGATGAGAACGTGGCGTGGTGTGAGCCGAGATGGTGACGGAGAATGAAAATGAACATCCAACGTCGAATGAAGATACATGGCCTGACCGTGTTCGGCCCCATAAAAAATGCCCCGATCCTCAATTGAACGTTGGGCGTTGGACGTTGAGCGTTGAACGTTAAAAAAAATCCCGCCGGGAAACAAGACGCAACCGGCAGGGTATCATTGAACATTGACCATTTAAGATGATTCCGAATTTGATCAGCTCCGTCCGAGCTGAATGGCATAGGCAACAACACAAGGAGGAACGACTATGGAAAAAAAGCAAAACAGACATCAGGACAGCCACCGGCAACCCCAGGCTCGTCACACCTGGTACCACAATTCCGCAGCGACCTCGCCGTGGAGAAAGCACCTGAAAGACCCCAACATCCGGAGAACCTGCGGCATGAAGGCGGCTTCTTTTTCCGGGGCCGAACTGACAGAGATCACCCTGGACACGGTGATGCCCTGGAACGAGATCATTCCCTGGACCGAACCGATGTAAGGTGGAACCATGAGTCTCCAGCATTCCCCCCAGCCGGTGGTCCGGATCACGGGATTCAAAAAATCCTACGGCAGGACCGTGGCTGTGAACGGCGCGGACCTTGCCGTCGAGCCCGGTGAGATATACGGCCTTATCGGGCCGGACGGGGCGGGGAAAAGCACCCTGATGAAGGCGGTGGCCGGGGTTCTGGCCTATGACAGCGGCCTTGTGACCGTGTTCGGGACGGACGTGGTGTCGGAACGGACGGCTGAAACAATCAAGCCCCGCATCGGCTTCATGCCCCAGGGTCTGGGCCTCAACCTGTACCCGGAGCTGTCCATCGAGGAAAACATCCGTTTTTTCGGCAGGCTGCGGCTTGTTCCAGGAACTGTCCTGGAAGAACGGAAAGAAAACCTCCTGGCCATCACCCGGCTCTCGTCCTTCAGGGCGAGGCCCATGAAAAACCTGTCCGGCGGCATGAAACAGAAACTGGGGCTGATCTGCAGCCTGATTCACGAACCGGACCTGGTGATCCTGGACGAGCCGACCACCGGCGTGGACCCGGTGTCCCGGAGGGATTTCTGGGCGATCCTCGCCCGCCTGATCCGTGAACGGGGCATGAGCGCCCTGGTGTCCACGGCCTACATGGACGAGGCCAGCCGTTTCCACCGGGTGTCCCTGATGCACGAGGGGAAGATCCTGGCCGAAGGTGAGCCCGAGGAGATCACCGCACTTGTTCCCGGAATCATGGCGTCGATCAGCGCCGAACCGGCGGACCGGGCCCTTGCCCTGCTCAAATCCCGGTTCGGCCAGGTGGAAGCCATGGGAGGAGCGTTCCGTGTGTTCCTGAAAGGACAGTCCGAGGCCACGGCCCGGTCCGTGCTGGATACGGCCTTGAACGGCATGACGTTCAACAGCCTCGCCCTGGCCGAACCGGACCTGGAAGACGTGTTTCTCCAGCTGATCGCCGAAGAACCCGGGACGGCTCCGGCGGTTCAGCCGGAGGATTCCCTCCAGAGCCGGCCCCTTGAAATCCAGGGCAAAACCGCCATCGAAGCCTCGTCCCTCTTGCGCCGGTTCGGGGATTTCACGGCAGTGGACCAGGTGAGTTTCAAGGTACCCTACGGCGAGATCTTCGGACTTCTCGGGGCCAACGGCGCGGGCAAGACCACGGTTATCAAGATGCTCACCGGGATTCTTCAGCCCACGGCAGGCGAGGGTCAGGTGGCCGGGGCCGACATGCGCTTTGCCGGGAAGGCCATCAAGGAGAGGATCGGTTACATGTCCCAGGCCTTTTCCCTGTACACCGACCTTACGGTGCTGGAGAACATCCGCCTTTACGCGGGGATTTACGGGCTTTCCCGGCGAAAGGCCGCGGCACGGATCCGGGAGGTGGTGGCCATGGCCGGACTCGAAGGTTTCGAAAACGCCCTGTCCGGAAGCCTGCCCATGGGTCTTCGCCAGCGCCTGGCCCTGGGCTGCGCCCTGGTTCACCGGCCCCAGGTCCTTTTCCTTGACGAAC
>CAZWTY010000163.1:0-4847 GCA_964637565.1 uncultured Desulforapulum sp. | reverse complement strand
AGGGCCGCGTTGGCGTTCTGCTCGATCAGGAGAACGGTCATTTTCTTTTCGTTTCTGAATTCGCCGATCAGCTTGAAAATCTCCCGGATGATCAGGGGAGCGAGGCCCATGGACGGCTCGTCCAGGAGCAAAAGCTTTGGCCGTGTCATCATGGCCATGGCGATGGCCAGCATCTGCTGCTCGCCTCCGCTCATGGTTCCGGCGTATTGTTTTTTCCGCTGGAGAAGGATGGGAAACCGTTCGAACATCCCCTCGATGTCGGAGCGGAGCTGTTTTCTGCCGAACTGCTTGTAGATGATGTGACCGCCGATTTCCAGGTTTTCGTACACGGACATGGGCCGGAAGATCTGCCGCCCTTCGGGCACGTGGGCGATGCCCATGGAGACCAGCTTTTCAGCGGGAACGTTCCGGATGTCCTTTCCCTGGAAAAGAATGCTGCCGCTCTTTAAGGGCTGGAGACCGCTGATGGTCCGTAAGGTCGTGGTTTTTCCCGCGCCGTTGGCCCCGATGAGGGTGACGATCTCACCCTCGTCGATGTGCATGGACACGTTCTTCAATACATGAACCAGTCCGTAGTTGCTGTTGATGTTCACCAGTCGAAGCATGATCAGGCCCCCAGGTAAGCGTTGATGACATCGGGGTTCGCCTGAACCTCCCTGGGTGTGCCTTCGGCGATCAGGCTGCCGAAATTCACCACCGCCACCTTGTCCGAAATGTCCATGACCAGCTCCATGTCGTGTTCCACCAGGACCACGGTGATGCCCATGGCCTTGATTTTCATGATCAGGTCTCCCATGTCCGCCGTTTCCCGGGCGTTCAGGCCCGAGGCCGGTTCGTCGAGAAACAGCACGGACGGTTCCAGGGCCATGGCCCGGGCGATTTCCAGCATCCTCTGGCTGCCCAGGGGCATGCTTCCGGCAGGACGGTCCGCGTGAGCGGCCAGACCCACGGCGTCCAGCCAGGCCCGGGCCGATTCCCGGACCCGTTTTTCTTCGGGCCTCAGCATCGGAGGCAGAAGGCAGGAAACGATCATGCCGCAGCGGGACCTTAAATGGCGGCCCACCATGACGTTTTCAAGGACGGTCATGGCCGGGAAAACCTGGACGTTCTGGAAGGTCCGGCCGATGCCCATGGCCGCGATGCGGTGGGGTTTCCGGCCGGTGAGCAGCTGACCGTTCAAAAGAACACCCCCCGAGGTGGGCTGGAGAAACCCGGTGACCAGGTTGAACACCGTGGTTTTCCCCGCACCGTTGGGGCCGATCAGGGAGCTGACCTGGCCTTGGGCGAAGGTCAGGTTCAAATCGTTCACGGCCACCACGCCGCCGAATTCCTTCCGGAGTTTTTTCACCTCGATGGCGGGCAAGGGATTGGAGTTCATGAGACCCGCTCCTTTCGTCCGATCTTGCCTGAAATCAGGTTGGCGCTGCGTTTCAGGCCGTCGAAAAGTCCTTCGGGCAGAAACAGCATGATGAGAAGGAGGATGGCGCCATAGATCAGGGTGTCGTAATCGGTTTTGTACTGGATACCGAAACTGGAAAGTCCTTCGGACAGGAAGCTCAGGCCTTCGGGCAGCAGGGAAAGAAGCACCGCCCCCGTGACCGCCCCCCAGATGCTGTGGATACCGCCCACGGCCACCATGGTGATAAGAAGCACGGAATGCATCACGTCAAATGGTCCGGGGTCGATGTACAGCACGTAATGGGAGTAGAGGCTGCCGCTCACCGAAGCGAAGACCGCGCTCAAAACAAAGATCTTGATTTTGTCCACGGTGATATTGACACCAAGGGACGAAGCCGCGTCTTCACTGCCGTGGATGGCCTGGAGTCCCCGGCCCACCCGGGAGTGGATCAGGTTTACGGCCAGGTAGAGCCCAAGGAGAACCAGGAACCAGCTGAAATAGAAAAAACGGGTGTCCGTGTCGAGTTCGAATCCGAAAAAGCCCAGGCGGGGAATGCCGCTCACGCCCGAGGGACCGCCGGTGATGTCCACGGCGGCCACCAGGACCACATGGACGATGCTGCCGAAACCCAGGGTGCCCATGGCCAGGTAGTGGCCCTTGAGCTTCAGGGTGGGCAGGCCCACGATCACGGCGACGACGACGGACACAGCCACACCGGCCCCCATGGCGGCCCAGGGGTTCCAGCCCAGTTTCGTGGTCAGGAGCGCCGAGGCATAGGCGCCGATGGCCACGAAGGCGCTGTGGCCCATGGAGATCTGCCCGGCGTAGCCCAGAAGCAGGCAGAGACCGATGCAGGTCAGGCAGTTCAGGGCCGTGAACACCAGAACCCCCAGATAGTACTCGTTGCCCACGAGGAAGGGTATGATGGCGACCATGACCGCAAGAACGCCGATGCCGATATAGTCTTTCACGCTCATGTCAGAACTCTTTCAGTCTCATGGCGGCGGAACTGCCGAAAATGCCGCCGGGCCGGGTGAAAAGAACAAGAAGCAGGATGAACAGGGCGATGGCGTCCATGTAGTGGGATGAGATGAAACCCGCGGACGCCGCTTCGAGAATCCCCAGGAGGATACCGGCCACAATGGCCCCCATGCTGTTGCCCAGGCCTCCCAGAACGGCCGCGCCGAATCCCTTGATGCCCAAAAGGGCTCCCCGGGCGTAGTCCATCTGGATGATGGGTGTGACGATAATGCCGGCAATGGCCCCGATACCGGCGGACAGGGCAAAGGACAGCATCACCATGCGGCGGTCGTTGATGCCGGAAAGCCGGGCCGCGTCCCGGTTGATGGCGCAGGCCCGCATGCATTTGCCGGTCATGGTGTAATTGAAGAAAAAGATGTAGGCGGCCACGATAAGGGCCAGGATGCCGATGATCCACAGGGTCTGGGGCAGGATGGTGGCCCCCAGGAAATCCAGGGATTCGGAACCGGAGAAGTGGCGCATGAAATAGGAGTTCTTGCCCCAGATCCCCATGGCGATGCCTTTGATGACGATGGACACGGCGATGGTGATGATGATCAGCCGGAGAACTGTGGGGTTTTTCACCGGGTTGATGGTGAACCGCTCCATGGCGATGCCGGCAAGTGTCACCGCCACGGTGGTGACCACAAAGGCCGCCGGAATGGGCAGGTTCACGCTCATGGTGAGGGACACCATGAGAAGACCGCCCAGCACCACGAATTCGCCCTGGGCGAAGTTGATGATGCCCGTGGCGTTGTAGATCATGTTGAATCCCATGGCCACCAGGGCGTAGATGCACCCGCTCTGGACGCCGATGATCAGGTATTGCAGGAGATTGGAAAACGTTCCTGTGGACAACTCGGGCATGTGTGTTGATGTCCCCTTTAAAGCGTTGGCCGACCTGGACTTTCCAGGGCGGCCGTGTGTCTTTTTTTAATCTTGTCAGACATGTCCGCCGCCGGAGTGTGGCACCCGGTGGCGGACAGATGGTTCAGTTCAGACTGGCTATTTGCCGAGAACCACGAATTTTCCGTTTTTCACCGTGAGAAGCTCAAAGGCGGATTTGTCCAGGCCGCAGTGGTCTTTTGCCGAAAATTTGAAAATACCGGCTGTTCCCACAAACTGGGTTCGTTCGATTTCATCCCGGAGTTTGGCGGGGTCGCTGCCCGCTTTTTTCATGGCGCTCACGAGAATCCACAGGGCGTCGTAGGCGTGGCCTCCGAAGGTGCTGACCTTGTCTTTGGGGTAGGCTTTCTCGTAGGTGTCACGGTAGGTGGTGAGCACTTTTTTCTGGGGGTGGTTGGCGGCCACGGTGTCCACGGCCAGGAGACGCCCGGCGGGGAAGATGATGCCTTCGGCTGCCGCACCGGCTGCCGCGGCGTATTTCAGGTTGCCGAAACCGTGGCTCTGGTACAGGGGAATGGCGAGTTTCAGCTGTTTCATGTTCTGGGGAACGATGCTCTGGGCCGGTTCGATGGACCAGTTCACCAGGGCTTTGGCGCCGGCGCTCTTGATTTTGAGAAGCTGGGCCGTCATGTCGGTGGCGGCGGGATCGTAGGTCTCATCGGCCACAATCTGGATCTTGTATTCGGCGGCGATTTTCTTAAGCTGGTCCCGGCCGGCTGCGCCGAAGCCCGAGGTGGAGGTGATGATGCCGATTTTGCTGATGTTTTTCGATTTCAGGTGGTCATAGATCCGTTTCACGCAGTCGCTGTCTTTCTGGGGGCTCTTGAACACCCATTTGCGCTCGGCCACGGGTTCCACGATCACCGCCGCACCGGCACAGGAGATCATGGGGATTTTCGCGGCCTGGACCACGGGCACGATGGCCATGCTGGTGCCGCTGGTGGAGGGGCCCACGATGGCGCAGACATTGTCCCGCTTGATCAGTTTTTTGGCCGCGTTCACCGCCTGGGTGTTGTCGCCCTGGTCGTCTTCGATGTGAAGCACCAGTTTTTTACCGTTGATTCCGCCGGCGGCGTTGATCTGTTTGGCGATCATCTCCACCGTGTTTCTCTCCGGTTCGCCGAGCCAGGACGCCTTGCCCGTGATGGAGAAAATGCATCCCACATGGATTTCGCCAGCGGCAAGAACCGTGGACGATCCGATGATGAGGCATGCGGCGGCCATGGTCAAGGTCATAAGCAGTTGTCTGATTTTCACGTGTCGTTCCCTCCCTGTCAGTTGTTTTAAAAAGTCGTTTTCCCCAGAACGAAATCCTCACCGAGGACGGAAAGCCCGCTGGCCTCAAGAATGTCCAGGGCCCTGTCCGGATCTTCGAAACGGAAGATGAACACCGCCTGGTCCGGAATCGGATGGTTGAGCATGTACACATATTCGATGTTGAGTCTGGCGTTTTCCAGAATCGAAAGCAGGCTGCCGAGGGACCCCGGCTGGTCGCCCACCACCACGGCGATCACTTCGGTGA
>CAZWTY010000162.1:0-4900 GCA_964637565.1 uncultured Desulforapulum sp. | reverse complement strand
CGGCCGTCACAAGAACCGGCTATACCTTCAATGATTGGCAGCCGCATGTGCCTGCCTTTGTCCCGTCCGCGGACACAACCTTTACAGCCCAATGGTCGGCTAACACCTATACTGTTCATTACGATGCCAACGGCGGCAGCGGCAGCACCGCAAGTTCATCCCATACCTATGACACCCCCAAGACGCTGACAAACAACGGTTTTTCAAAACCGGGGTATTCTTTTACCGGCTGGGCGTCGTCTGCCGGCGGGCTTCCTCTCTTCGCTGACGGAGATACAGTGATGAATTTAACTACCGGTCAGAACGATGCAGTAACGCTTTACGCGGTTTGGAAATTGGACGCGGCGCTAACCGCCGGTCAAGGTGTATCAACGGTTGTTGATAATACCGCGGGGTTGATATACGGGCTTGAACCGGGCATCACAGGGAATGATTTTGCAAACAATTTTGTTGAAGTGGTTGGAGACGCAAGACTTGTTGTCACACAGAACTCCGGCGGGTTCGGAACCGGTACAACAGTTGACCTTGTCGACAATACAACCGGGGATATTATCGCATCCTATACGATTCTGATATTCGGGGATGTCAACGGTGATGGAACGGTAGACAGCCTGGATGCCGGTTTGATGGTTGATGTTGAAAACTATCTTATTAATTGGGACGACCCGGCGTTTGGTGTCTTTCGGCAAGCAGGGGATTTGAATGGTGACGGTAAGGTGGACGCTATGGATGCCGGCTTGATGGTCGATTTTGAAAACTATTTGCTGAGCATCGATCAGGCCGCCGGTACAGTTGTGTAATGACATAGTTCGCGGGTTTGTAACCGGTGCTTATGGACCGGTTCGTTACGATACAACAATTAAATACATGGAGGCTTATTATGTCAAAGTACAAACGGATTTTAAGTGTGGCGTTAGCAATAGCGCTGATAGCTGCAGCGGCACCATGGTCAGCCTTAAAAGTATCGGCCGCTTTTACCGGTTCGTTCCAGTTTGACGAAAAGGGCAAGTTTACCGTCATGCAAATCACCGACATACAGGATAACGCAAGTGTCGACAGTCGCATTGTTAATGTCATCACCAAGGCGATTGCCCGCTACAGCCCGGATCTTGTTGTCTTTACGGGGGATAACCATGCCGGGATGATATCGGAAACGGCTTTTCAGAGTTCGGTCAATCAGTTTCTCGCTCCGCTTTTGGCAACCAACACAAAATTCGCCGTTACCTTTGGCAATCACGACAATGACAAACTTCCTGTAATCGGAACAAATGCCGGTACGCTACAGGCACAATACGATTACTTCAAATCCCGCGGAGCCGGTAATTTTGTCGACCACGATGTTGTATCGCTCGATGGGGTCGGCAGCGGCGTTATTCCGATTTATCAAAACGGGCAGACAAGCGGTACGCCCGCTTATCAGGTTTATCTGATGGACTCGAACGATGCCCCTTCCTCCGGTTCCTACGACAGCCCCTATACCAGTCAAATCGATTACTACATTCAACGGAGCATCAATTATCCCGATGTGCCGTCCCTCTGGTTTATGCACATCATTGTGCCGGATATCTATACAAAAGCGATGACGATCGACGATTCCGGCAAAGTTGGCGGGGCGTCGCCTTTCAGCAGCAATAAATGGGCATTAAACCCTGCTTTCATCAACTGGGAAAGGTCTTCCTCATCTGTATACGCGGACATTTACAGGGAAGGTCCCTGTTCGGCTGACCAAAGCGTTTACGAGTCTGCCGCTCACCGATCATCATCGGGTTACGGTAGCAAAACACTGTACGAGGCATGGCGGGACTACGGCAATCTCAAAGGTTCTTATTTCGGCCATGACCACCTCAATGAATTTACCGTTACAACCGCTGATGGTATTGATTTGGGGTATGGAGATTCGACCGGCTTACTAATCGGATACAAAGACGATGACCCGGGCGTCAGTGTATATGAGCTTGATGCTAACGGTTCCTATACAACGGAGTTTTCAGCTGAAACGGATCTTGATAAAGTGATGGTTTCTTTTGACGCGAACAGCGGCACCGGTTCAATGAAAAGCCAACTGATTGCCAAAAATTCCACGGCACCCCTTGCAGCCAATACAGGCATAACAAAAACGGGCTACACTTTCGGCGGTTGGAATACCAAAGCTGACGGGACAGGAACACCGTATGCCAACGGCGCCAATATCTCAGTTGCTTCAGCAGATTTCAAGTTATATGCCGTGTGGGAACAGAACACGATGATCACCTTTAACGCGAACGGCGGTACGGGCGGTTTCGGTCCGGTTTCTATGCAGGCCGGTACAACGCTTACCGCGCCTGCTGTAACAAAAACCGGATACACTTTAACCGGCTGGTTGCCCGAAGTGCCCGCGACGGTTCCTGTATTTGACACCACTTATGTCGCACAGTGGAGAATTAACAGTTATACGGTAGCCTTTGACGCCAATGGCGGGGATGGCGGCAGCAGTGCGACCATGGAGTATGCGTCAGCGCTTTCGGCGCCGCCGGTTGCCAGAACAGGCTATACTTTTACCGGCTGGGTGCCGGCAGTGCCCGCAACGGTTCCGGCGCAGGATTGCACCTTTACGGCACAATGGCAAATTAACAACTATACCATCACCTTTGACGCGAACGGCGGAGAAGGCGGATCGGTTGCGTTCATGCAATATGGTGATACGCTCCAGGCGCCCGCAGTAAACAAAACCGGCAACACCTTTAACGGCTGGCTGCCTGCTGTGCCGGATACGGTTCCGGCGGGTGATGCGGTCTATACAGCGCAATGGATTGTCAACAGTTACAATGCCGTGTTTGACGCCAACGGCGGCGAAGGCGGCACGGCGGGGCCGGTGCCTTATGGCACAACGCTTGAAGCCCCGGCGGTAACAAAATTTGGCTACAAACTTACCGGCTGGGACCCCGCTATACCGGAAACGATGCCCGCGAATGATGTAACCTATACGGCGCTATGGGAACCGGCTTTATACGCCTACACTTTTGATCCGGGCGGCGGTACAGGCGGCAGAAGCGGTATGTTTTACTTGTGGGACGATCTTGCTTCGTTTGTGCCGACTGTGACCAGAACTGGATACACCTTTACTGGCTGGTCGCCGGAAATACCCGCGATTACTCCTGCCAATGATGTATATTTTACCGCGTTATGGAACATTAACAGTTACACAATCACTTTTGACGTGAACGGCGGCACCGGCAGCACAAGCGCCGTGATGGTTTATGGCACAGCCCTTGCCGCACCTGCGGTCTACAGACAAGGGTTTACCCTGACCGGTTGGTCACCGGCGCTGCCGGACACCGTACCGGCCGGCAATATTACTTATACGGCAGTTTGGGCTGTAAGCACATACAGGATAACTTTTGACGCCAACGGCGGCACGGGCGGTACAAGTGAATTGATAGCCTACGGTGCTTCAATTGTCCCGCCGACTGTGACAAGAGCGAACCATATTTTTATCGGTTGGACACCGGAAGTAGCGGCGATTGTCGGCGAAACAGATTTGACCTATACGGCACTTTGGCAATCCATTCCACCGACCATTCTCCCCAAGGCTGACTCAACAACGATTATTGACAGCGATGAATTTTTCATCTATGGGTTAAGATCCGGCTTGACGGCGGAGCAGTTTGAAAGCAACTTTGTATACCTGAGCGGCAACGGCAGTTTTGTCTATTCCACCACCGGGCTATTGGGGACAGGGACAAAAATCGATTTGATTGACAATAATACCGGGCTGGTTATTCAAACCTATACAGTCATCATATTCGGTGATGTCAACGGCGACGGCAATATAGATGACGGGGACAGCGGTCAAATTGTCGACCACGAAAACTATCTCTATGACTGGAGCAATAATCCCGAAAAACTCCGTGCCGGTGATGTCAACGCAGACGGTGATATTGACTCGTTGGATGCCGGCATCATTACCGATGTTCTCAACTATATGATGAAAATCAATCAGGTGACCGGGATTTATTTTACACCATAACAAAGCCAGCTGCAGCAAGCGGTAAAGAAAAAACAGTAAACAATGAACAAGCGGTTAAAGCTTTATGCCGAAATCGCTTGTTCTTTGTTGCTTTATATGGTAGAACAAAGCAGAGAGTTCTTTTCAGGAACTGTAAATGGTGATAATGTAACAGATTCAATTGAATGAAGTGGGTATTATGGTTGATGATGAAAATTATTAGGTCGGTATTGAACAGGTAAACCCTTAGAAGAACGCTCAAATTATCTGAACAAATGAAGGTTATCCGATGATGTATTTACTGTGCAGGCTGTTTGGCCTGCATTTTTCTGTTTGAAATATATTTTTCGCAAATGACAACCTTTTGTTTGACTTTATATATTCAATGTTGTAAAATATAGATGTGAAATTAGGATAAATGTGACAGTAAATATTAGAGTGCGCTTTTTAAGAATAGGGAGGCAATCCTATGAAAAGATTCAAGAAGGAACTCAGTTGGCTGCTGGTTGCAGCATTGGTTGTGTCAAGCCTTGTTATCGGTTTCGGGCAGCTCAAAACCGAGGCAGTCGCCAATGTCGGCACCGGCTTGGTGCGGGTCATCATCCAAATTAATGCAAATGACTCCAGCTGCGGGGGAGACAACGCAAAAGGTACGGACAGCAGCTTCCGCCTGCAGTTTCTTAACGCTGGGGGCGGCGTAGTCAGCGCCACACCGGATAACGCTATTGATGGAAGACCGGAGTCTTCCTCCTGGGGGGACCCGTTGGAAAACAACCAGACTACCACTTACGGCAGCACCGCGGGCGCCGGCGGCAATGTGCAGTTTATTGCCCCGAGCCTCGGCACCATGACGGTCAACAACACCATCACGCAGGTGCAGTTGGTCAATACCTACTGGGAGGATGACTGGAGATT
>CAZWTY010000161.1:0-4942 GCA_964637565.1 uncultured Desulforapulum sp. | reverse complement strand
ACCGCCGCCGCCATGGCCTCAAGGTCCATGGGGATGGTCAGGTGAATGGCCCGGGCGCTGTCGTACAGGCGTTTAAGATGCTCGGCCAGTTTGAACACCCGGCCGCCGTAAACCCGGATTCCCTCGAACACCCCGTCCCCGTAAAGAAGGCCGTGGTCGTAAACCGACACTTTGGCCTGATCCTTGCCGAAATACTCTCCGTCAATGTAGATTTTCATGGCATTTCCCTGTCTTCAAAGATGTTTCTCAGATGTTTGTAGTTGTCCCCGAATTTTTCAAGAAGCGTCGCGTCGAAACGGCGGACGATCTTCATGATGTAGATGTCGTGCTTGATGTAGTCCTCGGCCAGGGTGATGAAGCCCGGGTTGGAACTGAAGGCCCCGTGGACCCGTCCCCCGTCTTCGATGGTTCCCACCAGGGCGTCCGCCGAATCCCGGACCAGCACAAGACCGCGGCCTCCTTTTTCCTGGTACAGGGTGTCCGCGATGGGGTGGGCGAAAAGCGCCCCCGCGCCGGCCCCTTCTTCTCCGTAATGGATGGCGGCGATTTTCACGCCCCGGGCCTCCGCCTCGCCAAGCAATGGTTCCAGGGTTTTCCGCTCATCCGGCCAGGCCGAGAGCAGCAGGGTTTTTTCAGCCTCTTTCACCATGCGCTGCGCCTTGTCCATGAACAGCCCGTAATCGCTGACGTTCCAGATCACCGACACCGGCGGATCGGTTTTCAGGGCCGGAAGTTCGGCGGCCAGAAAATCCAAGGTCTTTCCGAAACCGGAGCGCTGGCGCTCCACGAATTCTTCAGGCGGAAGGGCGAGAAACCGTTTCTTCCCCTCGTCTCCGTCGGCCATGAGCACCTGTTTTTCCACCAGCCGTGCGATGACCTCGTAGATCTTCGACGAGGGAATCCCCGAGCCCTGGGCGATTTCATAGGCCGTGGCCGGCTGGATCTTCAAAAGGCACAGGTAGGCCCGGGCTTCGTATTCGGAAAACCCCAGGGTTTTGATGTGGTCTGTGAGTTCATTAACTACCATGGTAGTTAATTTACACAAAAGTTGTGGGGACGGTCAAGTTTTTTTATGAAAGTTGCAGTTCAACCCAAGACCTGTCGAAATCACCTCGACCGCCCGGAATGACAAGTACGGGCGGTTTGGCCCTACAAACAAGAGTGATGGAAAAAACATCTTTGACGCTTTATGCATTGAATGTTAGATTTATGCATACGGAGGTGGCTATGAGAACAACCCTTGATTTGCCGGAAGACCTGATGAACGAAGCGCTGAGAGTGACCGGCATCAAAACGAAAACCCAGCTGATCATCACAGCCCTGGAAGAGCTGGTCCGGAAGTCGACAATTTCGGAATTGAAAGACTTTAAAGGGAAGGTGGACCTTGACATGGATCTCGACACCCTGAGAAACCGCTGATGGACGTGCTGGTCGATACCTCTGTCTGGATCGATTATTTCAGAAGCGGAGAACATTCCTCGTGGGTCGATGATCTGCTCGACGAGAATCGTGTGGCGATCAACGACCTGATTCTCGCTGAACTTGTTCCATTCCTCATGGTCCGGAATCAGAAGAAGATCATTCAGCTGTTACAAGGCATCCGAAACCTGACCCTTTATATCGACTGGAATGGAATCATCGACTTTCAGTACCGGTGTCTTAAAAACGGTCTGAACGGTGTGGGCCTTCCCGATTTGATCATCGCCCAGAATGCAGCACAGCATCGTTGCTCCATCTATTCACTGGATCACCATTTCACCCTGATACGCGGCATCCTCGATCTTCCCTAATCGGTTCGCCGCTTCCATTTTATCCGACGTCATATCACAGCACCTCTCTGTTGGAAGATGAATGGGCAACCGCTCTAACTCCCGAACTGCCGCCTGAACCGCATCATGCCGGCGGCGAAAATCAGACTGCCCGTCAACCCCATGATCAGGATGGGCCGCCAGAGCAGGGTGAGGTTTGATCCTTTGAGGAATATGGAGAAACCGATGTCGATGTAGTGGTGGAGGGGGGACACCAGCATAAAGCCCTTCATCCACAGGGGCATGGCCTCGGGCGGGGTCCAGGCTCCGGAAAGGAACAGCATGGGGATGAAGATGAAGATCGTCATCATGCCCATCTGGGCCAGGTTCCGGGCAAGGGTGGAGATGAGGAGGCCCAGTCCCGCCGTGGTGAACACGTAGAGGGCCGTGACGGCGAAAAACAGGGTGAGGCTCCCTTTGATGGGAATGTGGAACATGCCCTGGAGAATGAAAAGGATGCTGAACAGGGTGCCCGCGAGGATCACGCCGGTCATGGACACCACCTTGGGAAACATGATCTGGAACGGAGACAAAGGCGAGACGAGAAGCTGTTCCACCGTGCCCCTCTCCTTTTCCCGGACCATGGCCGCCGCCGGAAGCACGATGGCCAGAAGGGTGATGATGGTGAGAAGCTCGGAGATGCCCATGAACCAGGCGTCGTTCTGGTTGGGGTTGAACCACACCCGATGGTCGTCCCGGATCACCGGAACGTTCTCCATGCTACCCCCCTCAAGTCCCAGACGCCTGATGGCCGTCTCAAGGCCGAAGCCGCCCACGATCTGGGCCGCGTAGCTCGACGCGAGAAATCCCAGCACGGAGTTGGTGGTGTCCACTTGCATCTGGACCGATGTGGACCGGCCCGCGATCAGGGATTCCTGGAAATCCGGAGGCACGGTGAGAAACAGCATGGCCTCGCCCGTATCGAGCAGGCGCACCGAGTCATCTTCCCGTTCGGTCTGGCCCGCCACACGGAAATCAGGGGATTTGAAGCGGCTGACAAGTTCTCGGGAAAGGGTGCTTTTGTCCCTGTCCAGAACGACCATGGCCGCGTCCTTGAGTTGCAGGCTAACCCCTGAGGCGGCCAGATAGATGTCCGCCGAAAATGTGTAGACGATGAACACGGCCAGGATCCCGTCCCGCATCAGCTGGATGAACTCCTTGGCGGTGAGAGCGGAAAGACGCCGCAGCCAGATCAAGGTGCTTTGGTCCCGAAGGGTCATGATTGTGTCCTTTTGTGAAAGAAAAGATAGCCCAGGCCCATGAGAATCGCCGCGTACATCGCCAGGACGGCCACGTCTTTCCAGAAATAGGCGAACCCCACCCCTTTCATGAAACAGGCGGTGACGATGTTGGTGTAGTACATGGCCGGCAGGAAATGGGCGAAGACCCGGGCGCTTTCGGTGAGGGACGGCAGGGGAATGAGAACGCCCGAGTAGAGAACCGACGGCACCAGGCTGGTAACGGCGGTGACCAGCATGGCGGCGGTCTGGGTTTTCACGAACACCGAGGCCAGAAGCCCCATGCCCGTGGTGCAGACCACGTACACCAGGGTCGAGAGCAGGAACACGATGAAGTTGCCCTTGAACGGCGCGCCGAAAATCACCGTGGCGATGAAGAACAGGACCAGGGCGTTCGCCGTGGACACGGCGATGTAGGGCAACAGCTTGCCGATGAGGAACTCGGCACGGCTCACCGTGGACACATAGATGTTGTAGATGGAGCCGGTCTCCTTTTCCCGGACCACCCCCAGGGCCGTGAAGAACGGCGACGAGGCGATGAGGACCAGCATGATCAGCTTGGGGGCGAGAGACCAGATGCTGACGATACTCTGGTTGTACAGGTAACGGGTTTCAAGGGCCACGGGCCGGAGCAGGGCCTGGGCCCGTTCCGGAGTGATCCCTTTTTTTATGGCGACCAGCCGGCCCAGGTTTTCCATGCTGGCCGCGCTGTTGATGGCGATGATGTAGCCTTTGGTGGTCTGGGCCCTGAAGGGAAAGGTCCCGTCCAGAAGGGTCTGGACCGGTGTGGCCCGCCCGGCCAGGGTGTTTTTTTCGAAATCCGGGGGGATGATGATGGCGGCCCGGACGATGTTGTCTTCGAGAAGCCGGTCCAGGTCCTGTTCGCGGGTCGTGTAGCCGAGAAACCGGAAGTAGCGGGAGCCGATGAACCGGTAGGCGTAATCCCGGCTTGCGGCGGTTTTGTCGTAGTCCACGATGGTGAGGGGGATCTTTTCCACGTCCAGGGACAGGCCGTAGCCCAGAAGCACCATCATCACCACGGGCACGATGAACACCAGGCCGAAGAACACCCGGTCCCGCACGATTTCAAGCCATTCTTTTTCCGCCACGGCGGCGATGCGTCCGAGGTTCATGGTCAACTCCTCACAGTGAGAATACCGAAGGGGGAATGATGCCCTGGCCAGGATGACGACGGTTCGGGCGGGTTCTCTTCGGCGGAGTTTTTTTTAACGCCCAACGCTCAACGCCCAACATCCAACGTTCAATAAAGGATCGGGGCATTTTATATGATGACGGTTCTGGTCCTGATTTATCCATAAAAATGGTCTCATCCGCCATTGGATGTTGGGCGTTGAACGTTGGATGTTGGACGTTTAACATTCATCATTTTTGTTTCTCCAATTCTAAAACCCGGTTCACAAACACATCCTCCATGGACAGCGGCCGGGTCACGGCGCCGGTGAGATTCACGCCGCCCTCGTTCAGAATGGCCCGGATCTGTCGTTCCGTTTCGGCCTGGTTACGGGCGAGGATGTGGATTTTCTTTCCGTAAAGGGCCGCGCCTTTGAAACCGCGGGTCTCCATCAGCGATAGGGCAAGGAGGGGGTTGTCCGACGAAATTTCAAGAAGGCTTCCGGCCCGGCGTTCCAGGTCGTCTTTCATGGTCTGGGGTGTGGCGTCGGCCACCACCTGGCCGGCGAACATCAGGGCCAGGTGGTCGCAGTGTTCTGCCTCGCTCATGTAATGGGTGGTGATGAGGATGGCCGTCCCCTCTTCCCGTGAAAGGCGGTAGAAGGTCTCCCAGAGCTGGCGGCGTCCCAGGGGGTCCACGCCGGAGGTGGGTTCGTCAAGGAAAAGGACCTGGGGCCGGTGAACCAGGGCGCAGCCCAGGGCCAG
>CAZWTY010000160.1:0-4963 GCA_964637565.1 uncultured Desulforapulum sp. | reverse complement strand
ACTCAAGGAACAGCACGGGAAAAGGCCAGTACATCGACATCAGCATGACCGACGGGAGCGCGTCCCTCCTCACCCTTGCGGCAGACTACAGTCAGATGAACGGCCAGCCCATGATCCGCTCCAGATCGATCCTGTCCCACCAGTACGCATTTTACAATACATACGAAACAGCCGATCACCGTTACCTGAGCCTGGGATGCCTGGAGCCCCGTTTCTGGATCAATCTGTGCCGATGCCTTGGCCGGGAAGAATGGGCCGGGCTTCAGTTTGACGAAACCCGACGAGTGAAACTCATCGATGCCTTGCGTGGGATTATCAAAGAAAAAAACCTGGAGGAATGGTCTGCCGTCTTCGAAAACCAGGACATCTGCTGGGCGGCGGTCAACAGCATCGACGACGTGTTCGAAAGTCCCCTGTTCCAAGAACGGGGCATGGTCCTTGACAGTTCCACCAGTGATGGAAAACCCATCCGAACGTTTGGAATCCCCGTCAAGCTTTCCGGGGAACCAGGGGCGCTGAGAACGCCTCCGACCTCGTTTGGCAGAGACACGGAACCCATTCTCCTGGAGTTTGGTTACAGCGAGCAGGACATCGTGTCCTTCAGGGAAAAACGCATCATCTGAGCTTGTCTTGATATCACATCAGGATTTCACGAACTTCCTGGTGTAGATTCCAGGGGCGGCGTGGTCCCCTTCTTCAAATTTGAATTCGACCTTGTCGACGCCAGGGAAGGAACCCAGGGTAAAGGTCACGGCGTTCATGTAACTGATGGCACCCGAGGATCCCATACCGCTGGTCAGCTGACTGTCGTCGCTGACACCTATCTGTATTTTCCCGTTTTCCATGCCAAGGTACAAGACTTCCGGGAGTTTGTCAGCCCGGAATTTCCGGTTGAGTTCTTCGATCAGCATTTCAACGGTTCCTGTTTTCACCGGTTTGATGAACACCGGATAAACTGTCTCGTCAGGATACCAGATGCCCTGTCCCAGACTTTTCACCATGGAATCAGCCCAGATCTTGATTTCATCACAGTTGTCCCGGGTCACACGCCCGTCCACACCAAGGGCTTCCATTTTCCTGTTGGCGTCTTCCAGAAGTGCCGACAGGTTGGCCACTTCCTTTTCAAGGGATTCGATTTTAAGGTGGGCTTCCTTTGCTTCCTTATCCCCGCATCCCGGGGATGAAAAGATGGAAAGAACCATCATGACCATAAAAAATACAGGCATCAGTCGTTTCATGATTCACAGTCCTCTTGAAAAACGGGTCACGTATCAAATCCTCCCGGAATAAAGGCAGCCTCATGTCCAGGGGGCCAAAACAAAACAAAAACAGGATACTGTCAAGACCAAGGAGAGAATTGGGGAACGCCTTGAACAGTATCCTGTATTAAAATCAAATTGTCATATTCTATTAAGAAATTTTTTACATCTTGGCAAGAGCAAAATCAGTCTGAACTTCACCTTTCAGAACATGGCGCTTGAAAACCTGGCGCATTTTGTTGGCATCCATATACTGATAAGCGATGGGAGGCTGGCCCTCGATTTCCACCGTAACATTGGGCTCGCTGCTGCACATGCCGAGACAACCGGCGGCCATGACCCGGATATCCTGCCGGTCCGCCTCTTCCATTTCCTTCATCAGGGCGTCCATCACCTCACGGGCTCCGGAGGCGATCCCGCAGGTCCCCATATGAACGGTCACGAGAATTTTCGCATTGCCTTCCCTCAACGACATGTCTTTGGACACTTTTTCCTTCAAGTTCTTCAAATCACTCACGCTCAATTTGGCCATCTTGCCCTCCATTCATCGGTTGAGCACCCATCTATCGTCAAAACCGCCACTCCAACGAAACAGTCCCGGACGCTTTGGGTGAACGCACTTCGGATTTTGATCATGAACGCTTGATTCCCTCAAGCTCTTGTTGAATTGCCTTTTTCAAATGCTGAAGAACTGCGGGCTCGTTCAAAGGAACGCCTTCGAGTTCATCTCGGATCTCACGGGTATCGAATGAAAAATTTCTGCCATCATACAGATGTGTGTAGTCAATGTCAATTTCAGGATAACCGGCGATCAAAGAAACAAGGGTGGACGGCATGTCACCCAAAGGAGCCCTGTCGATATGGTCGTACTGAAACTCACCACGTGTCAGAGTTCCTTTCCCGGGCTCGGACCTTATTTCAAAGCGGCCACCGCACCGTTCCGCTGCGGCCTTGAACAGGGAAAGGCCCATGCCCACACGCCGCGTGGTCCGGGTCGTCACAAAAGGATCTGTGATTTTTTCCAACATGTCCGGAGGAATCCCCCGTCCGTTGTCTTCGATTTCAATGGCGATCACATTGTCTCGAGGACGTTCATCCACATGGATCCGGACAAGACGCGCACCGGCTGTGATTCCGTTCTCCGCCAGATCGAGAATATGAAGGGACAGTTCTTTCATCGTTTCACCTGAACGCGGGGTCAAAACCAAAATTCGGGGTAATGCCGCTTTTTCGGAATATTATTGATCAAAAGAGCCACGGCAAGCATGATCAGAGCCCCCAGCCCCACAGGCAGGACCGCATAGAAATACCCCATGGAATGCACACTGTCCCCGCCGATCACGGCGATAAGAGCCGTGGCTCCACCGGGAGGGTGAAGGGTTTTCGTGGCATGCATCACGGCGATGGCTGTGGAAACCGCCAGGGCCGACGAAAGCCAGAGATGGTTTCCGAACAGTTTGAAGCAGGTCACACCGATCAGGGCCGAAAGAACGTGACCGCCCATCAAATTTCTCGGCTGGGCCAGCGGACTTCGGACCGCCCCGTAGATCAGAACGGCCGAGGCCCCGAACGAGCCCACGATAAAGACAAAATCCGTTCCCTTGAACATGTTGAAGTTCAGCCAGGCCACGACGGCGATACCGGCAAAGGCCCCGATAAAGGACCAGAGAATTTCTGAAAGGCCCACACCAGGAGGGCTCTGAGTCGTCCCCTTCATTTTATTAAAATAGTTCACAGATGTCAGACTCCTTGTTCAACAGGTCTCATGCAGCAGGATAAAACGATGTCGGAACGGGTCACGATGCCTGTAATCTTCAGGTCTTCGTCAACCACCGGTACCCGGTTGATTTTTTTCCCGTCGAACAACTGGGCGATGTCGTACACCGAATCGTCCGCCTTGACCGTCACCGGCGGGCAGCTCATAATGTCTGCCGCTTTTTTGTCGGTCAACGAACCGATAGCGCACTCCCTGTTCTTCATAAGGTGAAAAACCACACCCATGAACGAGCGGCTTTCACGCCCGCCCATTTCATAAAGAAAATCCTTTTCGGAAATCACACCGACCACCCTGCCGTGGGAATCAAGGACAGGCAGACCGGAGATACCGTGAAGGGCCAGCCGTTCGGCTGTTTCCAGAAGGGGTGTGTCCTCTGAAACGGAAATCACATTCCGCGTCATGATATGTCCGGCTTTAACGGCTTTGTTCAGCCGTTCAAACGAGTGCCGGTAGGCCACCTGGTAGATCTCTTTGAAATCGGCCGGTGTGATATCCAGGTAACCGCTGATGGATTTCATGGCCTCCAGAACATCCTCGTCGGAGATGTCCATGGGGCATGTGTTCCAGTTCATCGAATCAGGCAAGGCAAGTCCTCCTTATATTGTTCGGTCGTCAAACCAGTCCGTAATGTTCCCGAAGGTTCATGGACAGCATCTTTGTCAGCCGGAAGGCGCTTTCCACGGTCTGGTGTCCGTCCTTGTTGACAAGGCAGCAGGTGGCCGGAGAGATCATGCTCTGGGCAATCAGCCGTTCGAGATCGATTCCCTTTTTGGCCAGGGCGTTCCAGATCGAGGTGAACCTGAACGCCAGCATGTCCAGGTTTTCCTTTTCATAGGATTCAAAACCCGTGGGCACCACGCCCCAGACAAGCACAGCGCCCTTATCCAAAAACTTTTTGATCGAAGAAGAACAGGACACGAAAATCTCCGCATTGGTGTAAACGTCCATGGACAGAACGTCCATGTCCAGGGCCATCATGAAATCCCAGTCCGGATTCCCGCACAGATGAATACCCCGGGGACCTTCCACGGATTCAAAAAAAAGGCCCAGGTCTTCCCTGGCTTTCTGTTCCCCGTATCCGGACAGGGCGGAAAACACGAACTGCATGCCCGGTTCGTCGATGAACATGAACGCGTTGGGATTTTTCTGCTTCAGCCTGGAGATCTGGACATTGATCCGTTTGGCCATGAACTCGAACATGAACGGCCGGACCGTATCGTCAAACAGAATGGGCCGGTTGTCCTGGTCGAGCACGTTGAAACCGAAACTCACCGGGCCTTCGAGCTGTCCCCTTATGGCGGGCCTGTCTTTCAAGTCCAAAGCAAGAAAACGGTGGTACACCGCCGAGTACGCTTCGCTCACATCCAGGTAGCCCGGCTCGTCCATGCGGGCCATGGATTCCTCGAACTCCTCGATAAACCTGTCCATGGAAAACCTGAGGGTCCGCTTGTCGAAGTCCACCACCATGCCTGGAAAATGTTCGGCAGCCTGGACATACATGTCTTCATGGTAGTCCAGGTTGGGAAGCTGGGGCCAGAACGGAACGTCAAGGCTCAATGCGGCTTCAAGCGCCCTGTCCTCATCGGTATGGGGCATCACGGCCATGGCTGTGGTCAGTAGATTTCCAGGAATCGGCATGAACGCCTCCTCAAAACAGGATAGAAGTTCGTGATGACGAAAAAGGTATCCGCCGGCCCCATCTACAGGGCCGCCATCGGTGAGACCACCTTACACGGTCCGGCCCCGGAATGAATTGACCTGGGTCAAGCAGGAATTTAGCTTTTTAGTTTTAATGGATAAACCTGAACCGCTCTCAGACCTGTGGTGCTGGAAACTCAATTGCCGGTTTCATATGTTATATGAACGTAGCGTTTTAATTTGACTTTGTAAAGATGTCTATTGATGTAACATAATGAATATAGTATTT
>CAZWTY010000159.1:0-4987 GCA_964637565.1 uncultured Desulforapulum sp. | reverse complement strand
TGGTCGTCTCATAAAGCAAGTAGGGATTGGTCAATATGGACAGATCCGAGCAGTCAATATTCGCCTTTTTCCGTTCTTCCTGGACATATATCGTCGTCGCCTGTTCTCTGTTGATTTCAAATCGGCTTATCAGCTTTAGGAGATTGCGGCGTTCTTCGGGAAGTCGGTTCCATTTAGCCTGAATGGTTGTCCCGATTCCTTTTGCCAGATCTTTAGGCAGGTGATTTTGAGGGTCTCGGAGAACTTGATCGACCATAGGCCAAGGATCGACATTCTCTCCGACATTGTCAGAAATCTGTCGAGCGATAAACGTCCCGAGGTCAATGCCAAAAGCGCAAAGCGCCGACGCGAGCCCTGGGCACGGCCCTCTGGCCGTCCATAGCTCTCCGACTCGTTGGTCAATCCAGGTCAAGCACTTTGCCCATGGCCCAGGCAAAACTCCAATAGCTTTCCTGAGAGATTCCGCGCAGGACAGCAAGGAAGCGATTGCTGCGTCGTGGGTTACAAGCTGTGAAGCGTGTGAAAATTCAAGAAGCCGGTCATCTGGTGAAAATGCGGCGATAGATGCAGGGTCAAAGTCGGGATTGTCAGCAGCCAGTTCCAGTGCCGCATGGTAAGGCAACAAGAAACCATCTTTGAAATCGGGCCTTATGGAGTGCTGCACCATACGCTCCCAAAGCATGGACCGCAGCTTTCCTTTCAGATCCCTGGTCGAGTATTGGTATTCAACTCCTGGGGACACATGCAAAACCCGACCTACGCCGACCAGGATTCTCCTTGCCCCCGCATCTTCGACAAATGGAACTTGCTTGGCGTAAAAAAAACAAAGTGATTCTTCTTGCTTGATGTGGTCGCAAAAACAATCTGACAGGGCCTTCTGGTTCTCTATGGCTTGTATCCACTGTGTGGAGAATCCTAATTCCGGCTCCCGTTGCGGCCGCACATCCAAACCATATGTTTCGCCGAGCTCATCCATCGATTCCCGCAACATCCAAGCGAATGGGACCGCAGGAGCGGAATAGGCGGGATGGCGTAAATCGGTAGGAGCGAAGTGTCCGTGACTCCCCTCGGATGTGTGCTTATATGGGTGGTTGGCGACCCTCGTGTATTCGAATGGCGACATGAACGCGACCCGCTCAGCCACGCAACAAGGCCATTTTTCTTGAGGCAAGTCCGCAAGCGATTGACCGGCGACCGCTTCCTCGGCGATATCGTTTCTCTCCTGCCCAATCCGTTTGAGCTTGAGGCACGCGCCGTTAAGACGTGGATTGGCACAGACTCGTCCATCCCATCCGGAATCGTGCCACGGCACGCGAATTGATATGTGCTTTTTCGGATACTTCATGATCCCCCCAGAGTCATTCCGCCTCATCCATAATGATCTTCAAATCGTGAAGGTGTGTCTCTACGAAACGAATGCTAGTTTGCTGATCACCGCGCGTAATTGGGACATCGCAATCCACCTTACTGAAAACTTTGTTTCCTATGTCAGCCATCGCATCGTCATCGCTCTTTACAAACTCCTCGTTGCACAGCGGCACATAGAAAGAAAAGGGCTATAAACTGAACGTCATGCTCCTTCGGCAGATATATACGGGAGAGCATAGAGGTGCTGCCGTCAGGCTTGTCTATACAGGGAAATTAATCTCATAAAATGCCGCTGGCTCCATGTAATAACGCACTCCTCACCTGCTAGTTTAATTTTTATTCCAATACGTTGTGCTTTTCCGCCTCCGTCCTCAAATTCAGCGATTATATCCTTAATGTCATCCAGCCATTCAAAACTGGCGTATTTTAGCTTTGCCATAGTGTCGGCACTAACGCAGAGCATATTACCTGCGTCATTGAGATAACAGGCATTGCTGTATGGTAAAAGACTGCAAGCTTCAAAATAGTTTTCTGGAATGCCTTCGGAATTAGCAGCCGCTTTTCGGAAGGTCGTGCCCTTAATCTGGCACTGACCATGGTATTCAACGTAGAGAAATTCTCGAGCCTCTTTGTTATCTGGTTTATCGCGTACCGGAGAGAATTGTACAGTATGAGGAATTGTCGTGTGTTCCTCAACCCCGTCAGTGACAGCATCATCAAGATTGTTCTGATAACGCTCAGGGTTTCTTACAGGGTGGTCTTGCTCCCCTTCACTATAGTCTGTCTTGGAAGAAAAGTTCCCATGTTGACGCCTGCTCATATTGGCAAGTCCCTCTTTAAATGACGGCGCAGGGGTCGGTGGAATTGTTCTTGGTACGAGTTTTTCAAACCTTTCAAGCTCATCATCCGATGCATTGGCTATCCGCTCAAGCAATTCTTTTTTTCGAGGATTGCCTTCGGATAAGACATCTGCGGCTTTAAGTTTTTCTGTTTTTCTCATTCCGAGAAAATCGGCCAGCTTTTCATCTCGTTCGAATTGATCGGGAAGTTCCTCGAGACTAATTTCTGCTGGCTTTTTAAATCCATTTTTTTCAGTTGGCAGCCATGAAGAGTCAATCAATAATTTTCCGAATTCTTCAGATATAAACTCCTCTTCTTTATAAGTGCTTGCGTTGGGAGAGAAGTCCTGCCTGCTTGATCTTAAAATCTTGCCTTTGATACAACGACTATAGGGTAGACAAATTTGATTCCAGATAATTTGGCTCTTCTCTATCGATGGCTTCAGAAGAGCCTGTGATAGTCCTTCTACGCTAATATCAGGATCGAATCCCCTTAGCCCACGCCTATATCCTGATTGATAATCAAGCTTGATGTAATCTTGTGAACCAGTCCAAGGTTTGCATTTTACGCGTATTTCTGAAGAAACTCCCAGATTGGCAAAAATCTCCAACGCTGATTCCTGGTAGATCGAGCTGACAAAGCCAACCTCAGAGTTTTCTGAAAAATAAATTTCCAATGGTCTATCCTGAAAATACAAGGCATCCGGTCTTCGATATGCCTCGTCACCGGAGACTAATGATCGTGACAAAATGAAAGACGTCTCTTGTAAGGCATCCTTCAGTCTTTTTCGGTTTTCTTGAGAGTCGGTTTGAAAAGCTTCTATAATTTTTTCAATATCCCGCTCATGCTCATCAGCTTTGGGAAGGTTCGGTGATGTGTATTTGGGGATCACATGCTCGGTAACCTCGGCAACGATATCGAATTCTGGAACTTTCAAATCAGATAGCAGAAATCGGCGTGCTTCATCATGGCTTGCAATCTCAGTTTTTACAGTCGGCAGTCGGGCGTCAATAAGCGTTTTCGTAGTCAAATAGGCATTCGGTTTTTCGTTATCATCAAATGGCCTTACGTGTGAGCCATCTTGCAATCGTACGAATGGCTTTTTTCTAAGTGGACCGTCGGCATCCCAATAGCTACTTGATCCCTTTTTCCACAGTGCTTTTTGATTTGGTAGTTGTGTATAAAAGTCGATTATCCACTGATCACTTTGATTAGATAGAAATGCTAAATCTATTCTTCGGGCAAATCCATCCGGCGTCAGCTCATCGACTTTTAGCTCTTCGCGAAAATACTTCCAAAGCTCATGTCGCCCTTTATCAGTTATATCGCCATGAACCCATTTCAGTTCTTTTTTGTAAAGTAGCTTTAGTTGTTCCTCTCGAAGCAATTTTCTCAACCAGTCTGCACTGGCCAGCTTGGCATTCCCGGCGGAAACGAACGAACCATCATCGGCCGGTATAAGTTCCAGAGTGGTAAAAGCTTCTTTTACAGCTTTGGCGATTGGAAAATACATATTATTTTCATTTAGCAACAAAACAGATTTGGCAAGCGAATGGAGAAAGGAAAGAGATAGTTGTTTACTGTCTTTGAGTATAGGTAGGGAAATAGAAACAAGCGCCCCTACACATGGCATCAGCCATTCACGGTTCCATGGCGTATCCTGAATATCCTCCCGGGAGCTAGGAAGAATGAAATCGGCATTAATAATGAACGGAAATCCAGTATCGTAGCGCACAGGCAAGTAAGCAAATAATTTCTCTGCACTGTTTGGCTTTTCGCCTACAGGAAATGCAATAGAAACTTCACGTTCTTTTACATCAGTTCTTTTTTCATGATTTATATCTTTCGGTTTATCAAAGATTCTTTTGAATAAAAGGAATTCAAATATCTCATCATACCCATTTTTATTTGTTAGCAGTTGTATGTTCGGTTCGGAGTTATCATCTTTAATCACCGTGAATCCTTCACTGTGATCTGTGACTATTTTTATTTCCTTTAGTTTCGATAGAAAAAGAATCGTTTCTGGCTCTATATCCCAGAGCATTTTCTTAATGACATCGTATCCGAAATCTGGCTGATCCAAAGGTAATACAATTGAGGTTATTGAAGTGTCGATTATCTGTGGAATGTTTTCGACCCATTCAGGAACGATAAATCCGAGCCCCGTTTCCTTATGATTTTTAGGCAATGAAATCCTATAGCCGTTTGAAAATAAAAATGGAATAGATGTTACTCGGAATATCGATTTAAAACCTATTCCTTTTTCACCTATAAAACCTTCTTGCTTCTTTTTTGTAGATTTCCCGACTGCACAAATTGCATCGATGTTTTCCGGAGAGAAACCTAATTCATTATTCTCAACTATTATTACGCCATCCGCACCAGGGGTTTTAGTTGGATCGTCTCGAAGCAATCTGAACGTTAATGAGGGTTCTATTTTATTACCATATGCGTTATCCTCGGCATTTTGAATCAACTCAAATATGAAGTGTGCATTCCTGGTATATAGCCCTTGCGCGAGATGATCAATTGAATCCCTAAGATCGGAGGCAAGAGGATTTACCCCATTCAAATTCCCATGCTCATCTAAGCCGTATTTTTCACATCTGATGCGAGTAACATGCTCAAATGCGCTATTTAACATTTTTGCCTCCAACTTCAACTAACAGCACACCATACGCAACAGGACCGGCGACGATGTCCGCTCTCTCCAAAGCGATGTCCAGCTCTTGGATTCGTCTTGCGTAGTCCGCCTCTGCGGCGGCAATTTGAGACCGAC
>CAZWTY010000158.1:0-5008 GCA_964637565.1 uncultured Desulforapulum sp. | reverse complement strand
GGGTGTCCAGCTCGCTTTCGGAAAATCCCATGGTTTTCCGGATGGTTCTAAGCGCCTCGGCCCGACGGTTTCCGTCCATGGCCGACAGTTCGGCCTGGACCGAATCAAGGCCCAGGAAGGCCCGGGTCAGGCTGACTTTCCGGTCTTCGATAAAATCCGGTCCGGAACCGTCGCCATGGGTGTCTTTGGAAATCTGGGCGATGGCCTCGGTGTAAAGGGCCAGCTTGTCGGAAATCCTGGTGTCGTAGGCGTCACGCATGATGTCCAGAACATCGGACACCGCTTCGGTCCTGGTTTCTTCAGCCCACATTTCCCGGGCCGCGTTTCCGAAAAGGGCTTTTCTTTTGGCCCACAGCTCCTGTTTTATTTCGTCGTGGCCCAGCCGGCTGAGGCGTTCCTTGTTGTCTTCGAGCCAGGCACTGTATATGTCCAGGGTTTCGATGGTTTTCAGGATCTCACCGGCCTGGGCCGGAAAGGCCCGGCTGATGATGGCCTTGAAAAGGGCCTGGTATGTTTCAGGATTCTGGTCTTTCAGGTAGTTTCGTAAACCCGCGAGCTGTATCTGGGCCGCTTTGCCCAGAGGTCCTTTGCCGAAATCCTTCCACAGGCGTTCCACGGCCGCGACCACGAAACGGTCGGCCTCTCCGCTTCCAGGAAGAGACGGCCCTCCACCCATGGCGTAGCCGCTGTCGTCGGCCTCCCCGTCACGGATCAGGGATGGCCCAGCCAGTTGTTTTTCCAGGGTCCCGTCATTTTTCGGGGACGATGCCTGACGAATTACCGCAAAACCGGCCACCGCAGCCAGGCATGACACCACGGCAATTGCCATCATGTGCTTTCGTTTCATCGACAACACTCCTCATATTAATCCGGCAATAAAAATCCTTTAAAACGTGTTTGCACAAACAAGGGAGATGGCAACATAGGGATTTAGCTTTTTAGTGGTTTAGGTGTTTAGGTTTTTCAAAGATTCTTCGCATAACCTATGGTTTATTGATATTTTATGACGAATTATAAGTTCAAAGCTCATTCGTCGTATAACCCTAAACCGCTAAACGCCTAAACAGCTCCCTTGCCAATCATTTAAGCTTTTAAATTTCCGGTATAATATGGAACTCATATGAAAAAAAATCATCGCCCGCCGCGTTTCCCCGGCCAGGACAAGGCCGGGGAAGTTCAGCGCGGCTTAAACTGTTTATCAGAGCCCCATGGCGTTCCAGACCAGGTTGGCCAGGACAGCGGAACCCTGGGCCGTGGGGTGGATGCCGTCGGCGATGATGTACGAACTTTCCTTTCCGGCAAAAGCGGCCCGGGGGTCGACGAACACCGCGTTGGCCGTGGAGTTCAGGCAGGCGTCCCGGAGACGTTTGTCGCCGTAATCCACGGCGTCGTCCAGTTTTCTCAGGTCACCCAGTAGACCCCATTTCAGATGGTAGTAGCCCAGGAAGACCACTTTTTCCACGCCGTCGGCGTCCATCTGGTTCAGAAGGTCCACGGTTTCAACGTACACGTCGTCGACCAGATCCTTGCAGCTCTGGGACAGGTCGCCGCACCACCAGTAGTTGCAGTTCTTGCAGTTGTAGGGGTCGAAGGCGATGGCGGGAATCAGGATGTCGTTACCGCCGCCGTCCATGTAGACGATGCGGATATTGGGGTTGTCCGCTTTGGCGTTGGCGTATTGGTCGGGAATGGGATCGGCCAGAATGCCGCCGACGATCTGGGCTCCCGAAATGGCGTAGTGACGCCATGTTTCACCGGCTTTGGCTTCTAAATTCGTATAGATGTCGCCTGAAAGGGCGTAAATGGAATCCCCCACGTTGACGATTTCATCGTTGTCGGCGTCGGTGAGCGGGTCGACGCTCATCAGGGTTCCGGCGCCACAGGAACAAAGGACGAACAACATCAGGCATAACAGTGACTGTGTCGTGAATTTTTTCATCTTTTCCCTCTCTCTTATCTTCTATGAATAGGGTTGGCGGGTTTTTGCCGGATCGGCAAAAGTCCGCAGCAAAGCGGGCTTACCTATGGGAGAGACAGGATGGGGAAGGCCTGTCGCGGAACAGAAGAATGGCCCAAAAAAAGCCCTTCCGCCCTAAGACCAAGCAAGCGGTTTTCAGTGTATGGATGTTTTAACGGCGTTCATAACCTGGAACGTTGAATGATGCTTATTTTTATACCCTAACCATGCGGATGTCAACACGTTAATTGAAAGTGATCTCTGAAGGAAACAAATAAAAAAACAGCTGGTTGCCCAGTTTTTGAAGCCGTTTTCAAGACGGCCGGCCTCTTCAGAAAAGTTCCAGTTGTTCGGGTTTTTGGGGGCTCGTTTTTTTCGGTCGCCCGGGTTTTTTCTTTTCTGCGATGTTGGCCCGTCCATTTTTAACGACTGGTTCCGGAGACTGCGGGGTGTCAGAGGCGATCCGTTCCCACGCTTCGATGACTCTCTTCGGCGCATGGTCCGAATAGCTCACCTCGAAACGGGCCGGCCCGGTTTGTGTGAGGGACTCCGGTTCGTTCAGAAGAAGGCCCCGTTCCTGACCGGTCACCACGGGAAACAGGTAGTGGCGGTTCGTATGTTTGAACGCCTTTCCTGCGGCCATCCTCTCTTTCACGAAGGCCATATGGTTGTCCAGCCGGGCCGCGATCCGTTCACGGGACAGGGCGAGGATGCCCTGGGCCCTTTTTTCGATGGCCGGGGCAAAACCCTGGGACAGCTCGTAGCCCACGCTGTTCCGGCCTGAGGCCATGGCGGCCAGCATGGTGGTGCCGATGCCGAAAAAGGGGTCGAGGATCGTGTCGCCTGTCAAAGAGTACATGGTGATCAGGCGGTAGGGCAGCTCGAAGGGATAGGCGGCGCTCCGGCGCCTGGTCTCCTTGTCATCCAGGGCCTGCCGTGTTCCCAGGAGGTCGAACCACACATCGGAAAAAAAGGTATTCCGCTCTTCCCAGAAAAAGGCGCTGGCCATCCGGTGTTCCTTGGCCTCGTCTGTTTTGAACTCCCGTTTGCCGCCTTTCCTTAAAATCAGGACGTACTCGTGTTCCTGGGTCACGTAGGCCCCGGCGGGCAGCATGCCCGAGCCCATGAACTTGTTGGGGGCGTTGCTCTGTTTACGCCAGACGATTTCAGGGAGAGGGGTGAACCCCAGGGCGATCATGGCGGAGAGAATCCGGGCGTGGTTGGGGTACAGCATGAAATGGCCGTCCAGGGTGCGGGTGGCGTCCCCGATGTTGATGCAGGCGAAACCTCCCGGAACGAGAACCCGGCAGACTTCCTTCCACACCCGGTCCAGTTCCCGGTGCATGGCCTCGTAGGCGTCAAGGCGGCGTCCCTCCTTGAGGGCCCGGGCCACCGCTTCGCTCTGTTCCGAGAAAAGGCCGTCCCACATCTCGATCATGGGGTAGGGCGGCGACGTCACCACCAGGTGAATGCTTTGCCCGGGGATCTGTTTCATGTATCCGGAATGGCCGAAATGGTAGCTGTGTTCTGTTTTCATGGTGTTGTCCCGGTTGTTTTCAAGAAAGGCCATCTTGCTACGTTTTTCGCCATCATGCAAATATTTTCTGGCTATTTTGACATTGCCGCTTGTCACGGGTCATGGGGTCCTTGTATATCAGACATCGCGGCAGACAAGACAACACAACGTTCGGATGAAAAGGACAGGAGAGGGGAATGGACAACAAAACCTGGGATATGGGGCTTCTATCGCTTCCACGGTTTCTGGCCTCGGTGATCGTGGTGTTGTTTCATTGCCGGACCCGAAGTGACTTTCTGGGGGACGCCCCGCGGATCGTCTCCGCCGGCCCCCAGATGGTGACGTTCTTCTTCGTCCTGTCCGGGTTCAGCCTGATGCTGGCCTATTACGGGAAGGAGGGTTTTTCCCCCAAGACCTACTGGACCAACCGGCTGGTGCGGATCCTGCCCATCTACCTCATCGGCATCGGTCTGGCCCTGGTCGTGAACCCTTTTGTGGGCAAAGAGTTCACCTTCATGGGCCTTGTCCTCCACCTCACCTTCACCCACGCCCTGGTTCCGCCCTACCCCCTTACCATCAACGGGCCGGCCTGGTTCATGAGCGTGCTGGTGGTGTTTTACCTTCTGTTCCCGCCGCTGCTTTCGGCCATCAGAAAAGTCCGCCCCAGAGCCGGCCTGCTGTTCGCCGCCGTTTTCACGGTCTGGCTTCTGACCCAGATCACCCTGGCCCTTCTTTTGAACAGCGGTTTCTACCAGGGATTCCCTTCGGCCTCCCACGATCTTCTCTACTATTTCCCCCTGGCCCACCTCGGCAGCTTTCTCATGGGTGTGGCAGCAGCCTACGGGGTTCTGACAGACCCGCGCTGGCGTCTTTCAGCCAACGCCGCCCTGGGAATTTTCCTGCTGTCAGTCGCCGCGGTGGCCTTTGTCATCGAAAACCAGGCCGCAGTCAGGTCCCTGGTCCACCGGGGGCTCCCCTTTGGATCGAGTTTCTACGCCCCGTTTTTCCTGCCGGTCATCTTTTCCTGTTCCATGATCCGGGGCCGGGCCGAAAAATTCCTGTCCATGCGTCTCTGGGCTGTGCTCGGTGAAATCAGCTTCGCCGTGTACATGCTCCAGATCCCTGTCCGGGGCATCACCAGCCTTGCCCTGGAAAGCCTTCCCCTTTCCTATGACCTGCGCATGCTGATCTACCTCCTTATCCTGATCGCCCTGGGATACCTCCTTGTCCTGGGGGTGGAACGGCCTTTCCGGACGTTTATCCGGAAAAAACAGTCGGAAGGGTTGGCAGGAAAAGAACGCCCGTGATTCGTCCGTCAGTTTTTCTGCTGGAAAGAACAGACACCATATTAAACCGGCAATTAAAAAGGTTAAATTATTGGCAAGGGAGCGGTTTAGGCGTTTAGCGGTTTAGGGTTAACCGACGAATGGGCTTTGAATTTATCATTCGTCATAAAATATCAATAAACCATAGGTTATGAGAAGAATCTTTGAAAAACCTAAACACCTAAACCACTAAAAAGCTAAATCCCAGGG
>CAZWTY010000157.1:0-5030 GCA_964637565.1 uncultured Desulforapulum sp. | reverse complement strand
TGGTTTTTCAAAGAGCAAATTGGTGATGGGTTAACTCATTCCCGAAAGTTGAATTCTTGATTTTGCATCAGCTATTTTTGATTGTAACACATTATTTTCATTGGATATTTTACCATATTTCAGAAGAGCGTTCTCACAAACGCATTTCAAATAATCCCTATAGGCATTTGATTTCAAATCCCTTAAATGTCTCATATTTTCAATATGTTTTGTAAATATATATTGAAGCAAAGCTCCAATTATAACACCGGAAAAAGAAATTAGACCCACTGTTAATTTGATATCCATAAATGATCCTCATTCACAGCAGTTATGCTAAACCAGTTCTGTTTGTTTTTCCTGAACGCTCTGTTGTTTCAGAGGACCAGCATGTCCTCCAATGAAGAAACGAACCACCGAATATAAAAGATGGGGACATTTTTCGGGTTTCGTTCCGAGAACCCGACCTATGATAGCCATCCGAAGTTCATTCATGATTTCCCATTCAAACAGCCTTAACCCATCCCGCCGTTTCCGTCATCGCTCCCTGCTGTACAACCCATTCGACGTTGGGCTTGGATGTTCGATGTTGATGAACTCGTAAAAAGTCATCAATGGATGGCAAAGTACAAAAGTTCGAGTTCAAGGCGTCGCGAATCCCGAGGAATGAGGCGTACTTAGGGTACGCCGCAGTGACGAGGGATGAAGCGCAACGCAGAAATCGGACTTTTTACGAAGCCATCGATGTTGGACGTTCGCCCTTTCATTCCTGCGTCACCCTCTCCCAAAGAACATCCTCCACATTTCTCCGTGAATCCACCAGACAAAAAACCAACACGTCTTTCCCGCTGATCCTGTAAATCAATCGCCAGGGAGCGATCACCAGTTCGCGGTAATGACGGATACCCTGGGTTTCAAACTCCGGAACCATGCGCCCGCGCTCCGGCATACTGACGAGTTCCGAGGCTTTGTGTTTGATTCTTTCAAGGACCGTCCTGGCGTTCTGAGGGTTTTCCCGGCCAATGTACCTAATGATCTGCCTTAAGTCCCGTTCCGCCGCAGCTGACCAGATGACATCAAAATGCACCATGGCGTTTTATTCCTGAAGAAGCTTTTCGAGATCGTTGAAAACCTCCTCCTGAGATTTCACCCGTCCTTCTCGGATATCGTTTTCCCCCTGGGATATCAGCTTCAAAAGACCGATGGCGTTTCGCATGTTTTCATAGCTTTCCGGGTCCTGGATCACGGCTCTGGGTTCACCGTTCTGGGTGATAATGACGGGACGGTGGGTTTCGTTGATCTGCTTCAGCAGGTCAGCCGTCTTGGACTTCAGGTAAGTCACAGGTTTGATGTCGCTCGTTACATTCATGTTTTTATCCTCCAGTCCGAATAACATACCAAATAAAGACCGGATGGTGAAGCGGTTTGTCTTGATTTGGCAGAGGCCGGCCCGACCGCTTTATGTCGTTCAGCAAAATAAGGATCGGACCATTTTGTCGGGTTTCGTTCCGAGAACCCGACCTACGATGGCCGCCCGAAAATCATTCATGATTTCCCATTCGGACAGCATGTAACCTATCCAGCCGTTTGCGTCATAGCACCCGCTGTGCAACCCATTCGACGTTGGGCGTTGGGCGTTGGATGTTCAACGTTCGTCTTTTCAACTCACCCGCACCCTGTCTCCTTTCTCCTCCAGCCACGTCTTCCTGTCCCCGGCCCGTTTTTTGGAAAGCAGCATGTCCATGATGGTCTGGGCGCTGTTTTCCTCGTTGCCGTAATCCAGATCATCGTCCACGGTGAGCTGGACCAGCCGCCTGGTGTCTGCGGCCATGGTGGTTTCCCGGAGCTGGAGGGGGTTCATCTCGCCCAGGCCTTTGAACCGCTGGACGTTGGGTTTGCCTTTTTTCTTTTCTGCGGCCAGGCGGTCCAGGATGCCGTTTTTCTCCGAGTCGTCCAGGGCGTAGTAGACTTCCTTGCCCACGTCGATGCGGTACAGGGGCGGCATGGCCACGAACACATGGCCTGCGGAGACCAGGGCAGGAAAATGGCGGAGGAACAGGGCGCAGATCAGGGTGGCGATGTGGAGGCCGTCGGAGTCGGCGTCGGCCAGGATGCAGATCTTGCCGTAGCGCAAGGACGAAAGGTCCGGCGAGCCGGGGTCCACGCCGATGGCCACGGAAATGTCGTGGATCTCCCGGGAATTCAGGATCATGTCCTGGTCCACTTCCCAAGTGTTCAGGATCTTGCCGCGAAGGGGCAGAATGGCCTGGTACTGGCGGTCCCGGGCCTGTTTGGCCGAGCCGCCGGCCGAATCGCCCTCCACCAGGAAAAGTTCGGATTTCATGGGGTCCTGGGCCGTGCAGTCCGCCAGCTTGCCCGGAAGGGCGGGACCGGCGGTGATCCGTTTCCGCTCGACCTTCTTGCCGGCCCGGAGGCGTTTCTGGGCGTTATTGATGGCCATGTCCGCCAGCATCTCGCCCACGTCCGTGTTCCTGTTCAGCCAGAGGCTGAACGAATCTTTCACCACCCCGGCCACGAAAGCCGCGCTTTGGCGTGAGGACAGGCGCTCCTTGGTCTGGCCGGAAAACTGGGGATCGGTCATTTTCACGGAAAGAAGGTAGGCGCAGCGGTCCCAGATGTCTTCGGGCGCCAGCTTCACGCCCCGGGGCAGGAGTTTCCGGAACTCGCAGAAATCCCGGATCGACGCCAGGAGTCCGGTCCTGAAACCGTTCACATGGGTTCCGCCCTGGGCTGTGGGAATCAGGTTCACGTAACTTTCGGTGATCAGGTCCCCCCCTTCGGGCAGCCAGAGCACGGCCCAGGTGGCGGTTTCGTTTTCCGTGGCAAAGTGGCCCACGAACGGCTCGTTGGGCAGGCGCTCGAAGGCTTCCACGCTGTCCAGCAGGTAGTCCTTGAGGCCGTCGGCGTAGTACCACTCCTGGCTTTCGCCTGTGTTTCTGTCCCGGAAGATCATTTTCAGGCCGGGGCAGAGCACGGCCTTGGCCCGGAGCACGTGTTTCAGGCTTTTCACCGAAAACTTCGGGGTGTCGAAGTAATGGGGATCGGGCCAGAACCGCACCGTGGTGCCGGTGTTCCGGATGCCCACCGTGCCGGTGATCTCAAGGTCCTCCACCTTGTCGCCGTTCTCGAAGGCGATGTGGTAGCTGTTGCCTCCCCGACGGATGGTGACGTCCAGCCTTGTGGACAGGGCGTTCACCACGGAAACGCCCACGCCGTGGAGACCTCCGGAGAACTGGTAGCTCTTGTTGGAGAACTTGGCTCCGGCGTGGAGCCGGGTGAGGATCAGTTCGACCCCGGTCAGCCCTTCTTCCGGGTGAATGTCCACGGGCATGCCCCGGCCGTTGTCCGTGACCTCGAGGGAGTTGTCCTCGTACAGGGTCACCTCGATGCGGTCCGTGAACCCGGCGATGGCCTCGTCCACGCTGTTGTCCACCACCTCCTGGGCCAGGTGGTTGGGCCGCTCCGTTTCGGTGTACATGCCCGGCCGCCGCCTGACCGGGTCCAGCCCTTTCAAAACTTCTATGGAATCTGCATCGTACCTCTGCGCAGTCATCACGCCTTTCCCTTCCGCGCCTTGTCCGCGCGGCTGTTTTATCCCTGATCGTTCGTTGGATATGGATGGTTTTTTCGAAAAAAACATCATAGCTGTTTTGATTTTTTTATCAATACATGAAAATTCATCGTGGCCCATCAAATATTATGACAACCGTTTCAAAAATCACCTGTGGTTCGAAATCAACGCCGGCGAAAAGACCACCGCGCAAATGTCGCGGTGCCGGTTAAAATGACAAGACTGAATTGATCTCGAGTTGAGATCCACTGAGAATTGTTGGTCCAAGACGTTGCTTTTTTCGCCGTTTTTTGCAACAATCCGAATGTTCATATCTTAGGAAACTATTCACAAAAACGGGCCCAGAGCCCCGTTTCGCAAACCCTGTTCGACAGACAAGACCGGCGCCGTATCTTCTGAATGCCATGCAACCATGGACAAGGACCCGGCATGACACGAAACCTGACACGACTTCTGATACTCCTGTGGCTTATCTTCGGATGGAACGCCAAGGTTACAGCTGTGCCCCGGAGCATGGCAAACCAAGGCGGCGAACCCGAAAAACGGATTCTTGTCCTGTACTCCTACAATTACAGCCAATCGGCCCAGAAAACCATCGCGGAAGGTCTTGAAACGGCGCGGACAACCGTGGGCCTGGGCCCCGACGTTTTCGTCCATGAGTACCTGGACATTTCCCCTCCGAAGAACCAGAATCACCGGGACTTGCTGAAACAGATGCTTCTCGGTAAATACGAGGGGGTTCGGTTCGACCTTCTGATCACCGTGTTCGACGACGCCCTGACCTTTCTTCTGGAAGATGGGGCGGACCTGTCCCCGGCCAGCCCTTGCCTCGCCCTGTACAACCAGGAAAGAACAGGGCTGGTTCGTGGGGGAAGGCCTGTGCTTCAAAGCCTTCTCCATGTGGATCCCAAGGGAACCCTGGACATGGCCCTGAAACTTTTCCCCGATACACGCACCGTGGTGTTTGTCACGGGAAACAGCGTGCTGGACCGGAACATCGCATCCAGGGCCCGTTCCGATTTTGCCGGTTATCACGGCAGGGTGTCCCTGGAGTTCACGGACGGGATGGAGGTGGACAGGATGCTGGACCGGGTCCGAAGCCTTGAATCCGGGGCGCTGGTGGTCTACGGCCGTGTTTCCTCGGACACCACAGGCCGGCGGATCAACGCCAGGGACATGGCTTTCCGGCTGGCCCGGGAGGCCAGGGTTCCTGTGTTCTGCCTGGCCTTATGAATAACGAACCTGTGGAGCTCCAGCCCGCCTCCCGCTTTGTCCGGCCCATGTTCGAGTGGAACCAGCTCAGGCGCTGGGGTATCCGCCTCCGGGATCTGCCCAAAGACAGCATTATCGTAAACCAGCCCAAAACCCTCTGGTCCCAGTACAGAAACGAGGTGATCGCGGCGGGCCTCACATTTCTCCTGCTTGTCTTTTTCATCCTGGCCCTGGCTGTCCAGAGCTC
>CAZWTY010000156.1:0-5113 GCA_964637565.1 uncultured Desulforapulum sp. | reverse complement strand
CGCTGCCATTATCGCCTACCGAAAGGCGGGAATTATTTACGGATAAGATCTTAATATGGAGAAAAAAACGCCATGAAAAGCTACCGAAAAGAACTCTGGTTCAACGTGCCCTCACGCCGGGCCTTCATCAACATCACGCCGGATGTGGAAAAGTGCCTCCGTGAAAGCGGAATCAAAGAGGGCCTGATTCTCGTCAACGCCATGCACATCACCGCGTCGGTGTTCATCAACGACGACGAGAGGGGGCTTCACCACGATTACGAGGTCTGGCTTGAAAAGCTGGCGCCCCACGAACCGGTGTCGGGGTACCGCCACAACGTGGGGGAAGACAACGCCGACGCCCACATGAAACGGCAGATCATGGGCCGCGAAGTGGTGGTGGCCGTGACAGAGGGGCGTCTCGATTTCGGAACCTGGGAGCAGATCTTCTACGGGGAATTCGACGGAGGCCGGAAAAAACGGGTGCTGGTTAAAATCATCGGAGAATGACCATGATCACCGAAGTCGCGCCGGACATCTTCCGGATAGGCCAGAAAAAAAGATCCTGGATCGCCCCTTTTTCCGTGAACGTCTATGTCATCGCCGGAGAAGACGGCCTGGTATTCGACGCGGGACTGGGCGGACGGAAAGCCTGTGACCGCATGGTTTCGCAGATCCGTGACATCGAGGCGCTGATGAAACAACGGGGTAAACCCTGCCGGATCACCCGGCTTCTCGTCAGCCACGGCCACTGGGACCATTTCTCGGGTGCGGCCGGCCTGCGGGACAGGCTGGGCCTCCGTATTCTCGCCAACAGCCGGACAGCCAGGACCATGGCCTCACGAAAGAATTACAGGCAAAGCTTCAGGGGTGAAACGGCCCTGATCCATGACGGGCGTTCCTGGTTTTTCAGGACATGCGCGGCCCTGGGCCAGTACATCCTGGACACACTTTTTTTCCAGGCTTTCAGGGTCCGGTTCGTGCCAGGTCCGTTGGAAACCGTGTCAGACCGTCAGATCCTCACCATCGGACACAGCGCCTGGGAACTTCGCCTGATGCCCGGCCACTGTGACGACGACATGGTGCTTGTCAACCACGAACAGGGCGTTCTCCTCTGTGGAGACATCGTGCTTCGCGCGGTGAACACCTGGTTGGGACCACCCCGCTCCAATCTGGCCAATTACATGAAATCCCTGGAGCTCATAGCGGCCATTCCCGGTCTCCGCCTGATCCTTCCGGCCCACGGCAGCCCGGTCACAGAGCCTTACAAGCGGCTCAGGGAAGCCTCGGAACACCGGAAGAAAAGAACCCTGGAGCTGCTTCGTTTCATCCAGAAAAAAGGAAAAAAAGGGGCTGCATTCGACCACATATTCCACAATTTCTATCCCGCCCTGGGTTACACGGAACGGATCATCGCACGGGGGTGGATCCTCGTGACCCTCATGGACCTGATGGAACGGGGCCTGATCGTCACCGAGATCGTCAAGAAGAAAAAAATTTTCAGGGCCTGTCCGTAAGTCACCCCCAAGAACCCTTTTACTGTCCAGGGTTGCGATGTTTTTTTTAATTGCCTGAACTCCGCGATCTGGGCTATAATCCCATATTCTTTTCCAAGACGTGCCTGGTCCCCACCTGGAACGAGTCACACGAAACACTGATTCATCATTCAATAAAGCAAAAAAGCGTCACTGTCGCACCACAGATTGATCTAAACAAGGCCTGGAGCCGGTTTCCACCGCTCACAATGCCACCGATTTATGGTTCATCTTCAGACCGGAGACCGTTATGGAACACCTCGACACCATCGACATCGATTCAGCTGATTTCCTCAAAGATCCCAGACAACTGCCCCCGCTTCCCGACTGTGTCGTAAAAATGCAGGGCATGATTTCACGGCCCGACGTGAGTGTGGAATCGGTCAGCCGGCTTCTGATGAACGAACCCGTGCTCACCGCCCATATCCTTCGGATCGTCAATTCGGCGTACTACGGTTTCAGGCGGGAGGTGGACGACGTGAAATTCGCCGTGGCCTACCTGGGAATCCACGAAATCTACAACATCGTCGTGTCCCTGTCCGTGGTGAAAACCCTGGGCATCGAAGAGAAGGACGAACTGGAAGCGTTCTGGAGCCATTCGGTGCTGACGGCTTTGTGCGCAAGACACCTGGGCAAATGTTTCGAACCCCTTCTTTCCCCGGAAAGGATCTGGCTGGGAGCCGTTCTTCACGATATCGGAAAGCTCGTGTACTTCCGCTTCTTCCCCGACCATTACAAGGCGATCAAGGAGTACAGCAAAAAACACGGGGTGCTTTTCAGTGACGGCGAAAAACATTTCGCCCTGCCTTCCAGCGGCCGCCTGGGAGGGATTCTCTGTGAACGGTGGCACCTGCCCACCATTGTCAGGGACGCCTGCGAAGGCCATGACGTGGAGGACCTGAACAACGACAGCGGGGGAAGCCGGGGAGATTTCCGGCGAATTATCTGCGCGGCCAACCTCATGGCCATCCTCTCCACCGATGACCTGAACCATGATGTGAAGCAGCATCTGTTCGACACGCTGAAAGCCCATTTCAAAATGAATGACAAGGAGTTTCTCCAGCTCATGGGAGAAGTCTACGATCTCAAACTTGATCTCGCCAACTACAGGTGGTAGAATGATGATGACAATTCAAACGAACCCATTAAATGACCATTCAACCAAAGGACAAACAATGACCGGCTACGATTACAAGTGGACCGATTTTTTACCGGACCAGTGGTACAGGAACACCTTCCTTTCCCCCATCGAGAGGGGAATCGACCAGGCCATGGCCATCCAGGATTACTGGAAAGGCCTGTCCGTGTATATGAACGAGATCCTTGTCCCCTATTTCATCGCCATGGGTTATTTCAAGGATGTGGAATCCCAGAGGATCTTCGAGGAATCACCGACAGAAACCCTCAAATCCTTCATCGAACTGATGATGTTCAACAGCGACATCTCCGCGAAAGGCGCTTCGGGAAGCATCAAGGCGATCAACGACTACGCGGAAAGCGAAATGACCGAAGTCTTCGGCGCGTTTCTCAACACCCTGTTCCGGCAGGACGGCGAGAACCTGAACACCTATTTCAAACGTAAAGCGCGGGTGATCTCCGCCATGACCAAAGACTATCCCGAGGCCATTGAAAAGGCGGGGGAGATGTTCGGTTTCCATTTCGAAAAAGGATACGACGAAAAGACTGCGGAAACGGACCGTTTCATCCTCTACAGGGTCAATTCGCGAAACAGGAACATCCAGACGGACATGACAAAAAAACCCGTGCTGATCATTCCCCCCTACGTTCTCGGCGCCAATATCCTGGGATTTCTTCCCGATGAACAGAAAAGCTACACCCACGCTTTCGCGGACCAGGCCATTCCCACCTATATCCGCATCCAGAAGCCCATCGCCGAAACCGTGGGTGTCCAGACCATGACCGGAGAGGACGACGCCCTGGACACCGCCTATTTCTGCGACTTCCTGAAAAAAAGGCATGGCCGTCCCGTGACGCTGAACGGCTACTGCCAGGGAGGGTTTTCCTGCGTCTGCAATCTCCTGACCGGCAAACTCGATGGCCTGGTGGACGCCCTGATCACCTGTGTGGCCCCCATCGACGGAACCAGGAGCAAGGGCCTGGCCGATTTTCTCAAATCCCTGCCCGAAAGGTACAACAACCTGCTCTACGGGTCGAAAACCCTGCCCAACGGCAACGTGGTGGCGGACGGGAAGCTCATGGGATGGGTTTACAAACTGAAAAGCATCGAGAAAGAGTCGCCCCTGGTGTCGTTCTACAGGGACCTGGTGATGATCAAAAGCGCCAGCAAGGAAACGTTCCACTTCAACAACACGGCCCTGGCCCTCAACTACTGGCTGAAAAACGACCGGACCGACATTCCCATGGGGATCACCAAAATGAGCTTCGCCTCGTTCAACACCCCCATCACGAAAGACGGGGTTCTTCCGGTCCAGCTTTTCGGAAAGAAACTCGAGCTGAAACGGATCAAGGAGAAAAAACTCCCCTGGCTGATCTGTTACGGGGAGAAGGACGACCTGGTGGAAGGCCCGGCGGCCCTGGCCCCCATGGACTATATCCCCGTGGAGACCTCGCCTTTTCCCAAAGGTCACGTGGCCATCGCCACATCCTGGTCCCATCCGCGGTCCGAGTACCCGCTGCACGGCCGGTTCGGAGAGAACAACCGCTACCGCGGGCCAATCCGTTTCCACATGGATCTGGAGTGAAAAAACCGGATCAGGTTTCCCTGGTCTCTTCGATGAAGATTTTATGATCGACCAGGGACAGGGAGTGGATTCTGCCCCGGATGATTTTCTGGTCGCCGAAGATGTTGACAAGGCGGATACCCGAACCCTCGGGAACGACCTTGTCAACACAATCCATAATGAGCCGGGGCTCATGTTCCGTGATTATGTAAGCGCTGGCTTCACACATGTTCGACCTCCCTGTTTATCGTGCCCCCTGACCTTTCAGGCGGCACGTCAGCTTAAAAAACCCTTCAGATGTTTCTCAACCAGTTCTTCCACCAGGTGGGGAAGAGGGCTGTCCACAATCCCCACAAAATGAACATTATCCTGGGACAGGGGAAGCAAAACCTTCCGGGCCGGGCTTCCTGCCACAGCGGCGGCGATGGCCGGCGTCACCTCGCCCATCAGGGCGTGAGCCACGATGATTCCCACGGGCCCTGTGATCAGATCCGCCTGCATCACGGTCCTCGAAATGGCGTTTTCTCCGGAGGCGCCACGGTTGGCCCCTGCTTTCAGCATCTGGGCCGTGGCCACGGCATTGGTTCCCAAGGCCACGATTTCCACCGTTTCACCGAAAACGTCCTTGATCCGCCGGATGACCGTGCTGCCGATTCCGCCTCCCTGGCCGTCGATCACGCATATTCGTTTCATGTTGTCCTGTTCCGTTCATAGGGTGGTTTCAGCGTTCCATGGCCCTGAAATAGCAGGATAAAACCGGAGTGTCAACGGCTATGGCGCTGGGAGTCAGGGCAATCGCATGGATCTTAACCATCGCTATCGCTATCGGGATCGGGTTTGCTATCGAAATGTTCTGACGATCGAACCCGATAGCGATACCGATACCGATTAACCGGA
>CAZWTY010000155.1:0-5120 GCA_964637565.1 uncultured Desulforapulum sp. | reverse complement strand
CAACGCTTGAGTGACACCCATGACGGCATAAAGCCTGGATCACCCATGCAGGTGAGCCAGGCTCTGTGTGAGCAAGTCGTGAGTCATCTCAGGTGGGTGATATGTGCCTGAAAGAATCTAGGTTCCAAGTCATTCGACGCCAACTTTCTTGGGTCGTACCCACGAATGGTTCGATCTGCTCGGAAAAAAGTTCACTGAGCGCATTTCGAAGCTCGCTATATGAGCCTATCGTCTGAAATAATTTCTTGAACAATTCAAGGAGCAGGGTTTGCACTTAGCTTGGGGAAAGCTGTCAGCGTCAGGTGATGCGCATGCGCTTGAGGCACATATGCTTGATGTCGCCGCCTGCTTTCAAAGGATCATCCTTTTGAAGTCAGTACGGCGCTCATTGGAGTGCGCAGGCGAGAGGCCGCTGACAGATTTGGATATCACCAGGTTAAGTGCCTTGGCGTTCTTGCACGACATTGGCAAGGCAAATGCCGGTTTTCAGGCCAAACGCTGGGGCGTCCTTGCTGAAGTTCCCCCAAAAGGCTGGCCATCAACAGCCGGTCACGTCAGTGAGGCGTTACAGATATTTGAGAGAGAGGATCTGCTCGGAGCCTTGCCGGTGGACTTGATGTCGTCGTGGGGCGACTCATGCCTGAGCCTATGGCGAGCATCTATCAGCCATCATGGGCGACCGGTATCCAGTGAATCGATCTCGGATCCAAACATTTGGAAACCGGTCATCGTCGAGGCCGCTGTCGTCTACGACCCTCTCGCAACATTGAGCCTGATAGGTCAGAAACTGCAGGCTTGGTTCCCTGCTGCATTCGGAGTAGGTCCTCCTCTACCTGACCGTCCACATTTTGAGCATTTGTTTGCCGGCTTGGTTCAGTTGGCAGACTGGCTTGGATCTGACACCACCTTCTTTCCGTACGCGCACGGGGATGAAGACCGTAGTCAAACGGCGTGGGATCGTGCTGAAAAGGCTGTCAGTGGTATCGGCATGGATGCTTCGATCTGGCGGTCAGGGTGCGCTCACCTACCTGCCTTTGAAGATGTGTTCGACGTGCCTGCTGCGCGACCCATCCAAGCACGGATGGCCGACCCAGCCCTGGGGCACCTTTTGATTCTGGAGTCGGAGACAGGTAGCGGGAAGACCGAGGCTGCGTTGTGGCGCTTTGCGCAGCTCTTTCAATCGGGAGAAGTAGATGGGCTTTACTTTGCCTTGCCGACCCGCGTCGCGGCCACTCAGCTTTACAGCAGAGTCGTGACCTTTGCCGGTCGCCTCTGGAGCGACACTGAAAATCCCCCACCCACCGTCGTTCGCGCCCTGTCAGGGTACGAAGCTGCGGATGGGCACAGCATCACCGCCCGGCTGCCCAACTTTGATGTTCTATGGGCGGATCAGCCCGCAGATCGTGAGGCGCACAAACGCTGGGCTGCCGAGAACAGTAAGCGTTTCTTGGCTGCCCCCCTTGCCGTCGGCACCATTGACCAGGCACTCTTGGGTTCTTTGCAAGTCAGGCATGCCCACATGCGACACAGCCTGCTCGCTCGTAGCCTGTTGGTTGTAGATGAAGTGCATGCATCAGACGCGTACATGTCAGCGCTACTCGCTCATCTGCTGAAGGCACACCTGCATGCGGGGGGACACGCACTTTTGCTCTCGGCGACGCTTGGTTCAAGTGCGAGACACCGCTATCAAAGATTGGTCGATCCAACTGCCGCGATGCCATCGGTTTTAGAAGCGATTGCCCTGCCTTACCCTGCAGTATGTGATGGCGCCAGCCCCCCTCAGAAGGTGGGGGACTCGGGCCGAACCAAGTGCGTACACTGGCAAGTTAGCGAGAACATCGACCGTCCAGAGTTGATTGCTGAGGCAGCCATTGATGCAGCCAAACACGGGGCCAAAGTGCTCGTGATCCGGAATACCGTACCGGCAGCACTTGCAACATTCCGCGCAATCGAAGCCTTCGCATCAGAGGCGGGCATTCCCGATGTCTTGTTTAACGTCAACGGTGTGCCTACCGTACATCACAGCCGATACAGCCGGGAAGACAGGCCCTTGATGGATCAAGCGGTCGAGCGATTGATTGGCAAGAGACGGTCTGACACTCTGCAACCGTGCATTGTGGTCGGCACTCAAACACTGGAGCAGAGCCTGGACATTGATGCCGACTTGCTGATCACCGATTTATGCCCAATGGACGTCCTGCTTCAACGGGTGGGCCGTTTGCATCGCCACAACCGTCCGGAATCGGAGAGGCCTGAACCGTACCGCACCCCATGTGCGGTGGTGCTTATGCCCGCTGGACAATCGCTTGAGCCCTGCTTGCAGCAGGCCCGCCACGGTCTTGGCCGCTTCCATAACGGTGGGGGCATCTACACCGATCTGAGAATTCTGGAGGCAACCCGTCGACTGATCACTCAACAGCCATCTCACCTCATCCCTGAGATGAACCGAGAGTTGGTTGAACGTGCCACACATCCGGATGTGCTTCACGCCATTGAAGAAGAGCTTGGTATGGGGTGGCAAGAACATGGCCAGAAGGTAGACGGTGAAACACTGGCGCATCGGGTGCAGGCCAACCTTGGGATGCTTCCGTTTGATAAGCACTTCCTCGAATTCGACGAGAGCGGAGGCGAGTTGTTCACCCTCACGTTTCCAACTGCCGACCAAAGAATCTCAAGCCGGCTCGGCGCCAACGACTACCTGTTGACCTTTGACCCACCGATGCCTGGGCCTTTCAAGCAAGACGTTGGTCTCTTGCCGGTTCGAAACCACATGTGGCCAAAGGGAGCAGCCTCAGATGAATTGCCCGTGGTGAACGAAGCGCTGCCAGGTGGTGGATTCACCTTCACCATAGCCGGCAGCCTTTATCGGTACAGCCGACTGGGTCTCGAACGCATTAACGATCAATCCAAGAAGGGAGTTTCATGAGCCGTGGAGCCACACCACCCTCTGGCGGGGGGCAATTGTTCAACAGCCTCCTTGACGAGCAACTTTTCAGCTTCCGCCAAGTTGGAACCAATGAACAGATCGCATGCACCCTGCCTGAGCTTTTCCTCGCCATGGCAAAGGATGAGGTGCGTGACTTTCCAGCCCTGCGCGCACATCAACGCCACCCCTGGCATGCGTTCCTGACTCAGCTGGCTGCGATCGCGCTGAATCACGCCAGTCGCAATACGCCGTTCATCACTGCAGGCGAATGGCGTCAAGCACTGCTCGCGCTCACGCCAGATGATCCTGATGGTGCCGCCTGGTGCTTGGTCAGTCCGGTGGATCGACCAGCCTTCATGCAGACCCCGGTCCCAAGCAAGACGATCAGCGACTGGAAAAACACCACTGCATCGGTTGACGAACTCGACATGCTGGTGACCTCCAAGAACCACGACTTGAAGGCAAGTCGCATGGCAAGAGGCAGGGCTGAAGACTGGGTGTATGCCTTGGTCAGCCTTCAGACGCAGGAAGGGTTCTTGGGCTCTGGCAACTACGGTATCTCACGCATGAACGGCGGGTTTGCCAGCAGGTGTGGCGTTGGTATTCATCCCAACGGTGCGTGGGGCAAAAGGTGGCTACGCGATGTCTCGGCCTTGCTTGCAGCGCGACCTGACACCGTCGAGAGATTCCATCTCAAAGCGACTGGTGGCCACGCTCTGCTCTGGTTGCTTCCGTGGGATGGCGTATCAAGCTTGGCTTTCTCCAGCCTCGATCCCTGGTACATCGAGATTTGCCGGCGCATCCGGCTTACCTGCGAAACGAGCATCAGGGCGCACGCTGTCGGTAGCAAGGCTTCACGAATTGAGGCAAAGGAGCTGAGTGGTGTCACCGGAGATCCATGGATGCCTGTGGACACAGCGGCCGGAAAGGCATTGACCATCGGTTCGCGCGGTTTTGACTACAAGCTGTCTGCCGAGCTATTGCTTGGTGGCAAATTTACCAAACCGGTGTCACAGCAATGGTTAGCCACCGATGACAAAGAAGGAGTGTTCTTCGTTGCTCAGGGGGTGACGAGAGGGCAAGGCAAGACCGAGGGCTTTCACGAAAGACGGATACCCATTTCAAGGAAGATGCGTCAAGCGTTCCTCACGAAGCACACCGACGAGCTGGCAAAGCTGGCCAATGAGCGAATTGAAGTTATCGCTGAAGTACGCAAGATGCTGTGGTCAGCCATGGTCGTACTCCTCTCGAATGCACAGACGGATGAATCGGGCAAAGACAAGGACACCGCTGAATCGATCAAGGATTTGGCAGCGAGATTCGCCCAGCCTTTTGAAGTCGAGTGCGATGCAAGATTCTTCGATGAGCTGATGCTCGAAATCGAATCGGATAGCGCCGAACAAGCTCGGATTGACTGGTTGCAATCACTGGCCGATCGCGCAACAGGTGTCTTGAACAGCGCCTTTGAATCTGGCCCCAGAAGTGGTCAGCGAAAGTATCGAGCCAGGTCTGCAGCCATGGCACGGCTCCAATGGGCCATGCGAGGCTCAAAACTACCAGCTCTTTCCAGAGCGCTCCAATCCCGAACAGCAAAGACTTCAGAGGTCCACCATGCAGCCGAATGAATTGCCGCCTGTCGATGCAGAACAATCCAGAGGTAACACGATTGGCCTTCTGGCCAGCTTTGTCGAGCGTGCAGACCCTGGCACACGCGCTGCACTGGCTCGACTTGATCCTGAAGCCATGCTTCCGCACCAAGTCGCTGCTCTGACGCGTGCCTTGATTGCTGCTGACTTGACGCCGGAGAGTTGGCGTCCGTCCAGCTGGCGACGTTGGGCCTTGATCGCGCACGGCCTCGCTCTGTCCGGTCACGACGGTAAAGGTCGACTTGGCTTTCAGTTGGCCAATGCAGGCGTCGCCGAGTCACGCGTGACCAAGTTGCTGGTCTCTCGCGGAGATGCCTTCCTGCAAATCGTCCCGCGGCTCCTCCGTCTGCTTGCCAGCAAGCAAGTCCAGCCCAACTGGTATGACCTGAGCAAGCTGGTCTTCAAGAACGACTCCGATGTCGCCAGCGAACAGGCTGAGGCAGAGGAGTTGCGCCTACGAGTCGCTGGCGATTACTTCGCCGCTGTCGCCAGATCAAAACAGTCCTGAACCTTCAACAACTGGGAGACCCACGATGAGCAACCTGCCT
>CAZWTY010000154.1:0-5155 GCA_964637565.1 uncultured Desulforapulum sp. | reverse complement strand
GTTCGTCTTTTCATTTTTTCATTCCCCATTCCGTCGCCCACGCCTCCACATCCTCCATGCTCATCACATCCACGGCTCCGCCCTGGAAATCGCCGTGGACGTCGCCCATGCGGTCTTCCAGAAGGGACTCAGTGTCGAGGTAGGCTTCTTTCAGACGCGAAAGGAGCTCTTCCGACGGTTTCCAGATGCCGCGCCCTTCGGCCTCCAGAAGCCTGCGGCCGATTTCCTCCATGGCCCAGGGGTTCACCTCGCCGAACCATTGCCGCATGGCCTCGTCCAGCACGAAGGTTTCGGCGATCTCGTCGAAAATCCAGTCGTCCACCTCGCCGGTGGTGGCACCGAAGCCGTAAACCCTGCCGATTCGTTTGGAGAGATCCCCCGCGCCCTTGTAGCCGTGCTGTTTCATGCCCTCGATGTACTTGGGGTTCAGGAGCTTGGTCCGGACCACCCGCCTGAGTTCGTCGGCGAAATCGGTGACGGACACATGGGCCGGATCCCTTGTGTCGCCGTAATAGGTCTTGGGTTTCTTGCCGGAAAGAGTTTTGGCCGCCACGGTCATGCCACCGTAGTTTCCGAAGAAACCGCAGCAGTTGAGGAAATCCGCCTCGTCGGAGATGTGCTTGTCAAAGGTGACCCGGACCCGCTTCAGATTTTCCATGAGTTCCCCGTGGGCCGGAACGCCGAAATCGTCCATGCCCTCGCCGTAGGCGAAACCGTTCCAGTAAAGGTATACATCGGTCAGATCGTTTTCCGTTTTCCAGGCCGACGCCTGGACCGCCAGGTTCACACCGGCTTTGTACACGCCGGGCTTGGCCGAAAACACCCGGTAGGACAGGCGGCGGAACTGGGCCGGGTCGTCGATGGATACGTTGTCCCGGGCCGCGTGGTCCATGATGTGCTTGCGGATGAAGTTGCTCTCCGGCTTCTCTTTCAACAGGGCCACGGCTGTGACCGCCTGGTCGATGTACCTGACCGCGTCGGGAAAACAGTCCCGTGTGATGCCGGACACCCGCACGTTCACATCCACCCTGGGGCGGCCCAGCTCTTCCGATGGAATCACGGTGAACCCGTCCACCTGGCCGTTGGCTTTCCAGCGGGGTTTCACTCCCAAAAGGTGGAGGATCTGGCCGATCTGTTCCCCGTCGGCCCGCATGATGTCCGAGGCCAGCCACACCATGCCCACCGACTCGGGGTATCCGCCCTCTTCCCGGAGATACCGGGAAAGAAGGGCCTCTGCCAGCCGCACGCCCACCCGCCAGGCCGCCTCGGTGGGAATCCGCGTGGGGTCCACGTTATACATGTTCCGGCCCGTGGGCAGGATGTCGTAGCGGCCCCTTGAAATAAACCCGGAAGGCCCGGCTGGAACGTGTCCGCCGTCCATGGCATGGAGAAGGGCGGGAATTTCACGACTGCTTTCGATGCGCCGTGCCACATGAATCACCAGATCGGCGAATCCGTGAAACCGGGCTGCGAGGCTTTCTGGAAAGGGCCCGTCTCCGAACTCCTCCCGGATCAGGCGGTCCCCGTCCCAGCCGTCTATGATCCGTTCGATCAGATCCACGGCCTTTCGGTCCGCGTCGAAGAGAAGCTCGCCGTATGTTTTTCCGTTTGCCGACGCCTTGCCCGGTTGAGCGAGGGCTAAGGATAAGTTTTCGTTCCAGAAATCGAACACGAGCCGCCGGGTGTTGAACTCGGCGGCGCTGTCGAAACGGAGGATGGTGTTGATAACCTCGTATAGGTTTTCGTTTTCAGGGATCTCGCCGAACACGTGCATGCCGATGCGGGTCTGGCTGTTTTTCACCGAGGAAAGGATCTCGTGACAGCGTTCGGCCAGAGCCTTGAAATCCCCGTGGTCCACATCGTCCAGTTCGTTTTCAAGATGATTTTCGGCCATTTTTTCCCGGATAAGGTGTTCGAGCTGGTGGGCCCGGGCCGGGTCGTCCGCCGCCTTGCGGTAGTCGGCAAGGAGTTCTTCCAGGTCTTTCAGGCCCTCGTAGGTGTCGGACACGGTCATCATGGCCTGGAGGTGGTTCACCAGGGTGGCGTGGCCGCGCCGTTTGGCCACTACGCCTTCGGCCGGGTTGTCCGAGTTATAGATGTAAAGATGGGGCATGGACCCGATGGCGATGTCCGGCCAGCAGGATGCGGAAAGTCCGGCCCCCTTGCCCGGCATCCATTCCAGATTGCCATGGGTACCCACATGGATCACCACGTCGGCTCCGAGAACCCGGTCCATGGCCATGTAGGTGGCGATGTACTGATGGGGCGGCGGGATGTCCGGGTCGTGGAGGATCTTGCAGACCTGTCCGTCGCAGCGCGCCCCGGCGCAGCCGCGCTTAGGCTGCATCATCACGAACACGTTTCCGAAGGCAAGGCCGGTGATCACCAGTTTTCCCTGGTAAACCATGCTGGGGGGCACGCCGTTCAGTTCCTCGCCCGGCGGGTGTCCCCAGGATTCCACCAGCTCTCGTTTCGCCTTTTCGGGGAGTGCGTCGAACCAAGACTGGTAGACGCTGTTTTCGAGAAGCATCAGGTGGCCGTTTTTCTCCACGATCTCGTCCACCGTGGTCCAGCGGAACTCGGCGATGGCTTTTCTTTCAAGGATCAGCTGCATCAGGTCTTCGCCGGTTTCGGGGATATTTTCCAGACGGTAGCCTTCATCGCGAAGGGCCCGCATGATCCTGACCACGCTTTCCCCGGTGTCCAGGCCCCCGGCTCCGCCCACGCTGGCTTCGAGGCCCGCGCATTCGTTTTTGTGGAGCACGAGGACTGCTCTTCTCTCTTCGGGTGTCTTTCGTGAAAGACGCACCCAGCGGGCGATACGCTCCGCGATGCGGTGGACACGTTCTTCAATGATATCCCGGATTTCGTAGACCGAGCCGCTGACCGTATCCTCGACTTTCCGGCTGCACGCCATGAGGAGGGGTTCGATGTTGCCTTCGAATTCGGGCATGGCGATGCCGAAACACACATCGGCCGTGACGCCCTGGGGATCTTCCTCCCATTCCGCCGCCGATTTGCTGTACGACACGAAGGGCTTGAACACCGGCACGTCCAGTTTTTTGAAAAGGGCCACGCTCTGGGCCGCCACCCCGGTTTCCGACGTGTCCTCACCACGTTCCCGTCCCAGGAAAAAGAAATGGAGGTTCACCAGGGCCGAAATCCGGCTTTTGCCCGTTTCATCGAAAAAGAACCGTTCCGCCGTTCCGATGGGACCCAGGGACCCGGCCTCGATGTCCGGCGTGCCGTTGCAGAAAACCGGCAGGACGGCAAGGCCCTGTTTTTGAAGGGCCTCGATCAGGGCCGACTCAAGGCCCGCGTCGCTGTTGGTGAAACTGTGCCGTGAAAAGAGAAGGCCCACGGTGGGGCCGCCGTTTGACGGAAAGGCCTTCCTGTAACTTGCCACCGTGTCATACACCTCTTTGCCAGGGGGGTGGAGAATCCCCTGCCAGGGAAGGGGAACCGGGTCTTCGGCCGTGATGTCCGGATTCACCGTTCCGGAGAGATACGAAAGAAGACGTCTGTAGTTCTCAAGGCCGCCGTCGTTCATGTAAGCGTAGGCTTTGGCGCAGGTTTCCATGGGCACCGTGGACAAGCGGCCCCAGTGGGTGGGGTCGAAGGACGCGGTAACCACGGTTTTTCCGGCCGCCATGTCGGGAAGGCGCTGTTCCACCTCGGCCCAGAATTCGTCGTTCGTCCAGTAGAAAAAGAGGACGTCGGCCTTTTCCGCCGCCTTGAAAAACGCGTCGAGCATGTCGGCGTTCGAAACGATCTCCTTTTGGGAAAACATGGCAAGGCGCACGTGGGGATGGTTTTCGGCGGCCTCGAAAAATGTGGGAAGATAAGATGCCCACATGATGGAGGCGATGGTGACGGGTTTGTCGGTCATGGCTTGTTTCCTCCGAATTTCAAAGCATTTCGTTACATTGCACACGGCTGTGACCCAACCCCTTTGGGGTTGAGGGTCTCACCGACACCTGACCCAGGGTGGCGGCTTTCGCCGCAACCCTGGGGACCATTCACGGGAATGTCACACAACCCCGTCATCAAATCGGTCCACGGCCGTAATTCCGGCAATCACACCGGTCCTCCGTTCCTGTCTCCCGGATATGGAATCACGAACCGTGTCCCCCCGGCTTCGGCGATCACGGCATCCACACCGTAGACATCTTTGATACTCCCCTCGTGGATCACGTCCCAGGGTTTTCCCAGGCCGTGGACTTTTCCCCGGTGCAGCAAAAGAACCCGGTCCGAGAAACGGGCCGCCAGGTTCAGGTCGTGCATGGCCATGAACACGCCCACGTTATGCCGGTCCGCCAGTTTGCGGACCAGTTCCATGACCTCCACCTGGTGTTTCAGGTCCAGGCTGCTGGTGGGCTCGTCGAGAATCAGGAAATCCGCTTCCTGGGCCAGAGCCCGGGCCAAAAGGACTTTCTGCTTCTGGCCGCCGCTCAGCCGTTCGAAATCGGTGACGGCCAGGTCGGCGAGACCAAGTTCCGACAGAATCCGGGACACGGTGTCCATGTCGTTCCGGGACGGTCGCCAACCCATGTGGGGACGGCGTCCCATGAGCACCGTGTCGAACACGGTCATGGGGAAACGGGAATGGGTGTTCTGGGGCACGTATCCCAGATGCCGGGCCAGGTCGGTCCGTTTCATCCCCCGCGTGTCCTTTCCGTGAAGGGTGATCCGGCCCGAACGGACGGGATTGATCCGGGTGACGCACTTGAGAAGGCTGGATTTTCCCGTGCCGTTGGGACCGGCCACGGTGACGATTTCACCCGGCGCGAGGGTGAAGCCGATGCCTGTGAGAACGGCGCGTCCGTTGTAGCCGAAGGTCAGGTTTTCGATGGAGAGGGTCACATCATCTCCTTTCTCCGCATGAGCAGATAAAAAAAGAACGGCACCCCGGTAAACGCGGTGACGATGCCCAGGGGGATCACCTGGGGAGCCCAGACCGTGCGTCCCAGGGTGTCGGCGATAAGAACAAGGGCCGCGCCGCACAAGGCCGAAGCCGGAAGCAGGAACCGGTGGTCGGCCCCCAGGAGCATGCGGGCGATATGGGGGGCCACCAGCCCCACGAACCCGATAACGCCGGTAAAGCAAATCGATCCGGCCGTGGCCAGGGAGGCCAGGATCACGGCTTCCATCCTCA
>CAZWTY010000153.1:0-5659 GCA_964637565.1 uncultured Desulforapulum sp. | reverse complement strand
TTTTATTAATTATTACAAAATGTTATGCGATTCGACTTTTTACAAGAACATCGATGTTGGGCGTTCGACGTTGGACGTTCAAAAAGCTCCCGCAGGAACGGCTGGGTTCAAGCCTGAAACACTCGTGGGCAGAGTTCAAACATTCATAATTAACTTTTTTAACATTAACCCACTGTTTTTAGATAACAAAAACCAAACGGACACCCTCGCCCATGAAAACCTTGTACGGTCATGTGGAAGGCCTGAAAGCCGACCAGAAAAGACGACTCGAGAATCTCTACGCCCGGAGGGAGGCACCGGAAAAACTCATCTCCAGGGAACTTGCCGTGGAACTTGCCGGGATTTCCCATGACATCCGGCGTCAGGTCGGCCTTCTCGTGGAACGTTCGGGAAAAATCCATTCTGTGGTGGTGGGCGATCCCCAGCAGATCATGCTGCCGGAATTCAGGGATTACCGGGTGGTTCCGGGACGTCTTCTCGGCCTCAAGTACATCCACACCCACCTTTCGACAGACGAAGCCCTCTCCCGGGACGATCTCACCGACCTTGCCCTTCTTCGCTTCGACCTCATGGCCGCGGTCACGGTAGGTCACAACGGAATCCCCTTTGAGATCCATCCGGCCCATGTTAACCCCGAGGAGGGCGGCGACCCCTGCGTGGTTCTTCCGCCGGTGGCTCCGGAAGATCTGGATGAACGCTGGGAAGCCCTGATCCGGGAAACCGAGTCGGCCCTCTCGAAAACAGAGTCCCTGCTCGACGCGGACAAGGGCGAGGAACGGGCCATTCTTGTGAGCGTCACCACCCAGAACAGGGAAACGGCCCTGGATTCCATGGACGAACTGGCCGAACTGGCCAGAACCAGCAACATCGCCGTGGTGGACAAGGTGTTCCAGTATCGCCACAAACCTGATCCCCGGTACCTGATGGGCAGCGGGAAGCTGTCGGACCTGTCCATCCTGGCCATGCAGAAAGGCGCGACCCTTCTTGTGTTCGACCAGGAGCTGAACCCCTCCCAGATCCGGTCCATCACCGACCAGGTGTCCATCAAGGTCATCGACCGGACCCAACTGATCCTGGACATCTTCGCCCGGCGGGCCAAAAGCCGGGAAGGCAAGCTCCAGGTGGAACTGGCCCAGCTCAAGTACCTTTTGCCCCGTCTCGTCACCCTGGACACGGCCATGTCGCGCCTTACCGGCGGCATCGGCGGAAGGGGGCCCGGTGAAACCAAACTGGAACTGAACAGACGGCGGGCCAACGACCGGATCACCGCTCTCCAGAAAGAACTGGAAAAAGTGAAAAAACAGCGGGGACTCCAGAAATCCAAACGAAAAAAACGGGGCCTTCCCGTGATCTCCATCGTGGGCTACACCAACGCCGGGAAATCCACCCTTTTAAACACCCTGACCCAGAGCGAGGTCATCGCCGAGGACAAACTGTTCGCCACCCTGGACCCTTCCAGCCGGAGGCTTCGTTTTCCTGCGGATTTCGAGGTGATCATCACCGACACGGTGGGGTTCATCCGGGATCTGCCCAAGGAGCTGATGGTGTCGTTCCAGGCCACCCTGGAAGAGCTGGAAAACGCCGACATCCTCCTCCACGTCATCGACGTGAGCAACCCCAGGTTCGCCGAGCAGATCGAAAGCGTGGAAAAAATCCTGGAAGACCTCAAGCTGGACCGCATCCCCCGGATCAACGTCCTGAACAAGATGGACCTGGTGGAGCCTGCTGTCTGCCAGAAATGGATATCCCGCTTCGACGGCGTGGCCGTGTCCGCCCGGGACAGGCGGAGCCTCCTGCCCCTGCTCAAAATGCTCGAAGCCTGGGTGGAACCCCTGGTGATTCCGGAAAACGACAGCGAAACGCCCGATGAGCAGGACTGATTTGACTCCGCAAAAAAACACGAGAGCCAGTTGGGTAAAAAAATCCAAAGACCAAGAAACAAAAGGGCGGGGAACAACCCCGCCCTTGACACCGACCGGCTTTACCGTTGCGGTTTTAAATCTACTTTTTCTTTCTCTTCAGGCCCACAAGTCCCATAAGCCCTGAACCCAGGAGAAACATGGTGGCGGGTTCGGGAACCGGCTCTCCGGGAGCCTGGGTGAAAAGGACATCGCTGTCAACCAGGGAAAAGAGGTTCGCGTTGGATCCGCGCCAGGTCAGCTCGTTCACGAAAACACCGCCCTGTTCCCAGCCGATCATCTCAAAGGCATAGAGGCCGGCCGCCAGGTTCACACTGAAAACGGTGGAGCCGGGCGAGCGATCACCGTAGTACTGGCCCACCATTTCTCCGCCGATATTCAGTCTGAAACCGTCGTCAGTATAGGCGTTGAAGGTGTAAAGATCGCTGTTTGTGATGTTCAGGTAGCCGTAGTAACGGACTGCGAAGCTGTCATCCGGGGTGAGGGGATCCATGCTGACGCCGGGAACAAAACCCTGGTAGCCTGAATCGGAAAAATCGATGGCGTTCACCACCTGGTTGACTTCCGAAATGTAACCGGCGTCACCGGGATTGAGGTTCAACCCTCCGATGGCCGCATCCACATTGTGGGGACTGTAGGTGAGGTTTACCCATTTGGAGTTCACCCCGTCACCGGGTCCTGCCAGAGGCCCGCCGATGCTCACGGGAGCTGCTCCGGCACAGGTCAGAGCACCTGCCGCCAGTAATAAAAACAATGCGTTGAGAAAAATTCTGTTCTTCTTCATGGCTGTCTTCCTTTTTAATCAAGTTTTCGGGTTAAAGGCTGGATCGTTTCCGTTGCATGCTGTTGCAAAGCAAAAAAAAAGGCCAGAATCATTGATACCAATCAATGTAATTAAATCAGGATATTATCCAAAGCATCCAGCGCCGTTCCGGTTGAATCTGTGAAGTCTTCTTCCACATTGTCAGACCTTCCTTCTGAAATCTGTTTACTTTTCTTCACATATCCCGTTTCGCACGGAAGACGATCTCCGACGATTCAATTCAAGAACGTTGTTGTGGAGATTGTTATTGGCCGGGTACGATTCACCGTGCGTGCCCGAAGATGGGAAAGGATTTGATAAAGACGGGAAAAATCTTGCGAGGGGCGCACCTGGGAAGCACGCCCCCTGGGGGGCTGAAAAGGTTACAGGTGGTAATCTCCGGCAGCCTCGGGCTGGTAGAGGATCTCTTCGATCATGATACGGCGGATGCCCGAGGGAACGGCCCATTCCACCATATCTCCCCTGGAATAGCCGATTATGGCCGTGCCCACTGGAGCGAGCACGGATATGGCCCCGCTTCCGATGTCGGCGTCACCCGGGAACACCAGGGTGACCGTCATGGTTTCACGGGAGTCGATATCCCGCAGCACAACCCTTGAATTCATGGTCACCACATCCGGGGGAACGTTTTTTGAGCTGACGATCTCCGCACGTTCCAGCTCATCGGCCAGGGCTTCCAGGTCCTGGCGTTCCGGGTCGATTCCCGATTCCTCGGCCGCTGAAAGCAGCTTTTCCAGCCTGACTTTGTCCAGCTCTGTCATGTAAATCTTTCGTTCTGTCATGTCCTCCTCCTCGTTGGATTCCCGGCCCGGAACATTCGTTGTTTCACGAAGGGCCGAGGGTAAAGCTTACTAAAAATACCCTTTATCTTCAAATACTTTTTTGTGAAACACACCATGCCAACGGGAATTTCCCCTGAAACCAAAGGTCTCCTTGACTCGAACCGTGAAACAATATAAAAGTTTCCCAATGGATATGGAATCGATCAGACAGGCAGGCATCGCCGCGGCATATGCAAGCGGGAGAATTCTTATGTCGAAATTCGGCCATGTCACTTCCATTGTAAAAAAAGGCTCCATCGACCTGGTCACCGAGGCGGACACCGAAGCGGAACAGGCCATTGTGAGCACCCTCAGGGCCTGTTTCCCCAATCACACCCTCCTCACCGAAGAAAGCGGCCATCATCCCGGAGACAGGGAGAACCTGTGGATCATCGATCCCCTGGACGGAACCACCAATTTCGCCCACGGCGTTCCGGTGTTCGCCACGTCCATCGCCTTCTCACACAGTGGCGAGGTGGTCATGGGCCTGGTCCATAACCCGGTGACGGGCGAACTGTTCACGGCGGTCAAAGGCCAGGGCTCTTTTCTGAACGGAAAGCCGATCCGGGTGTCGGACAAAACCCGGATGACCGATTGTCTCCTGGCCACAGGTTTTGCCTACAACTTCAAAGACATCATCGGCGACATCATGACCCGTTTCGAACGCTGCCTCGATGCGTCCCAGGGCGTCCGGCGCCTCGGTTCGGCGGCCATCGACCTGTGCTACGTGGCCTGCGGCCGTTTCGACGGGTATTTCGAACAGAACCTCAAACCATGGGACACCGCGGCCGGGCAGCTGATCGCCCGGGAAGCCGGAGCCCATGTGACGGATTTTTCAGACCATCCATTCGACCCCTGGATGGTGGAGATCGCTGCGGGAAACCGGGCGGTCCACAAACAACTCCTTGCTTTACTGAAGGTTTAGGCGACATATGGCGACACCCAACGAAACACTGGAACGGATCTTCGAACAACACATGGGCAAAAATCTGGACTGCTTCGGCTCCTTTGACGGCACCAATCCTGTCTGCCGCAAGCACTGCGCCATCTGCCTGAAATGCGTCATCGAAAAAAACAGGAACTTTCAACTGGATCTTCTGGAAGACTTCTTCATCGGAGAATCTCCGGCACCCATGGGTTTGAACTGACCCCGGCAGGTTTTCCGATCCCCAGATTCCCAAGCTTTTTTGAGGGGCTGGCAACTCCCGCCATGCCCCTGTTTCAGAACCGGAGGAGAGATGCCAGGACAACAAACAGACCAGACAAAGCCAGGAAAATCAAAACGTTCGGCCTTTCTTCCGATACTCTGCCTGTGTTTTATGATCTGTGGCTGCGGCCTGCCATCGGATATCAAAAAACGCGCCGCGGGCATGGACCAGACCCTGACCGAACTGGAACAGGAGATCAGCGGCCGTGAAACATCCTACTCCAAACTTTCCTCAAGCCCGGAGTTCAAAGCCTACCAGACTTACGCCGAACGGGAAGCCTGGAGCGGGTATTTCGACAAAGCCAGGGCCAGGGCCGCCGAGGCCAAAAACCTCGCGGCCGCCCACCTCAAACCCCTCATTGAGAAAAACAGCCGGAAGGATATCAAGGCTGTGGACGCCCTTCTGGGCCGGATCAACGAAATCCGGACAGATGCGGCCCGACTGGCCGCCCACCCCGTAAACCGCCTGGAACAGATCCGCTACGCGGAGGAAAACGCGCCGCTTCTTCGTGACAAGGCCGTGTCGGAATTCGCCCGGCAAAGGACCCTGATGAACGGCCTTTCGCCTGCCGCCGAAAAGGCGAAGAAAAACCATCCGGACCGTCTGGACGTGATCGACCGAAAGCTCAAGCCCCTTGCCGAGGGTTACGCCGCGTCCATGGCGGCCATGGCCGTCCTGGACCGCGAGATGGCCGCCGGCTCTCCGGACTACGCCCGCATCGTGGACGCCTGTGCCGCCATCGAAAAACAGCTGCCGGTGGTGGAAAAAGAGCAACCCCTCCTCCTGTCGAAACTCGGCGAGCTGGACAGGAGTTATTCCAAAACCCTCATCGACATGAACGCCGAATACTTCATCCAGGTCGGCCGGGTGTCCTGGGAGGAAAGCGAG
>CAZWTY010000152.1:0-5668 GCA_964637565.1 uncultured Desulforapulum sp. | reverse complement strand
CCACAATATCCAAGATACGTATATCTGGGGATTAACTTTACAAAGTCAAATTAAGTGACTACTTGGAAAACCCTGTAAATATCATTAGTGACCAGATTAACTGTTTTCTGGTAACAGAAAGGTAACAGATGAAAATCTTTCCAAGAGCAAGAAACGCGGGGCATCAAAGTCGATCGAAACACTGTGCTTTCATGGGCCAGATGTTCAATTTTTGTGTATCTACCTTTTCAGGTTCTCTGTTTTTTGCGAAAGCGGAATGGAATGGCTGTCGAGGATTTTCCGGCACTGCTTGAAGGCGGCGAGGGCTTCGGCGAGTCGGTTTTGGCGGAGGTAGGCGGAGATCAGGCTCTGGTGGAGGTATTCGGCGAGGGGTTCGGCTTCGAGACCTTTGCGAAAATAGCGGATGGCGGCTTCGTCGTCGCCTTCCTGGGCCAGGAAGGTTCCGGTCTGGCTGGTGAGGTGGAGAAATTTTCCCCGGAGGCGTTCCCTGGCGGCCACGGTCCAGAGCTGGTCTTCGTCGGAGGCGAGAAACGGGCCTTTGTACAGGTTTGCTGCTTTGGACGCCATGGTTTTCAGGGGCCGGACGTCGGGCTGGCCGTTCTGGATTTTTTCGAGAACGGTTTCCGTTCGGGAGCAGAGGCGCTCGAAGGCCCAGCGGTCCACCCAGCAGGTGCGGTTGTCCAGAGACACCCGGCCGCCGCTGAGCTGGATGGCGCTGTCATCGCCGATCAGTCTGCGCAGCCGGGCAAGGGTGGTGGTGAACGCGTTATGGCCCGCGTCTCCTTCGGCGTCGGGCCAGAGGACGTCGGCCAGGGTCTCTTCCTTGATATCCCTTCCGCCCAGGGCGATCAGGGCCTTGAGCAGAAGCAGGGGTTTTTTCTGGGTTTTTCCCGAGACGTTCACCGGCTGGTCGTTGATCACCAGGTTGAACCGCCCGAGGGTGTAAATCCGCACGGGCCAGGGCCAGGTTTCGATGTCCACCGGGGCCATGGCCGGGCGTAGGTTCTGTTTCCGGATCATGTCCCGGACAAAATCGGTTTCGATCCCCGCTTCGAGGGCTTTGATGCAGAGACGGCAGATCACGGCCCTGCGCCAGACGTAAGGCGCGGTGGCGTAACGTCCTTCCCTGCCCTGGGCCAGGGCCTGTCTGAGAAGCGGAATCCCCTCCCGGTCGTTTCCCTGGTTAAGATAGATACAGGCTTTCACCAGGGTGCATGAATAAAGGAAATAGCGACTGCCGAGCTGGTTGAAAATGTCTTCGGCCTGGTGGATCTTTTCGATGGCCCCGCCTGCATCGCCCATATCCAGACAGGCTTGAGCGTGCAACAGATAACTGGAACCTCTCATGAAAACCATGCCGAACCGGCCTGCTATGATTTCCGATTCTTTTGCGTACAGCAGAGCCTGTTCAGGTTTTCCGCCGTGAAGATGGTGCAGGGCCAGCATGTCCGCATAAAGGCAGCAGGTCAGTTCCCGGTCAGGTCTGATCGTTGATTCAAGTTTCGCCAGATAGCTGTCAGACAACCCGTCGGCCCCATGGGCCAACGACCCGTATCCTTCCTGGCCCAGCAAAAGATAATCCACCAGATGGATTCCGCTCTCATCCGCAATACGGCAGCCCTCAGCCACAAAATTCTTGACTGTATCCGGGTGTTTTCCGCCTACGACAGACAGATGGGCCTGAATCATGTTCAGTGTGATGTGGAACAACGGCGAAAATGATCCTGGCTCGATCCGTTTGTGAACCTGCTCCAGGATAAAACCCGCCTCCTCGAAATCCCCCATCCAGGAGTAATACATCACCGTCAGAAAGAGGGTCTGGGGGCATAGAAACGTATGGGTTTCTTTAAGATAGAGATCCATCAATCGCTGATGGCTTCGTAAAAAGTCCGATTTCTGCGTTGCGCTTCATCCCTCGTCACTGCGGCGTACCCTAAGTACGCCTCATTCCTCGGGATTCGCGACGCCTTGAACTCGAACTTTTGTACTTTGCCATCCATTGATGACTTTTTACGAGTTCATCATCGCTGAACATACGACCGAAGGCGCGGATGACTCAGCTGCCGCCACAATCCCGCCCCCACCATGCTGGACAGCACGGCGATTTCGATTTCAACCGTCGGAAACCCGGGATTTCGCGCCATTCGCTCGTCAAGCCAGCTGATCCAGACATCCAGGGGCTTGTAGTCGTTGCTTTCAAAAAGATAGGTGTCCACCACGCCGGACCAGGAGAGAAGGACGCCTGTGTCGTCTCCGTTTTCATTGAAGGCATGAAAGGCCCGTTCAAGGCATGCCCGGCTTTCGAGAATACGGTGGGAGAACAGGGCGGTACCTTTCCAGTAGGAAAGCCAGGGTTCAGCCGAAAAATAATCGTCCGGAAGGGCGTCGATCCAACCGGCCAGCACCAGACTCCGTCCCTGGGCCACAAGGTTCGGGGCATGCTCACGAATAATGGAGGCAAGGGCTGGCCAGTCTTCGGCGTCCATGAGAAGGCCGGCGGCATCTTCCAGCAGATTGGCCCCAATCAGCACGGCGGCGGCTTTTACCCTGAGATCCCGGATCGCCTCCGCGGACAGCACCACATGGGCCCGCTCCATGAGAAAATCCCTGAACAGGGTGTGGTACAGGTAATTCGGAACGCCTTCCATGCGTCGCTCGGTGAAGTGGTTGTGTTCGTAGAGACGTTTGAGAATCGCATCCGACTCGGGATTCCCGGTAAGAGCCCGGGCCATGTCCGCCGTCATCACGGGAAGAAAACAGGTTTGAACCAGAAATTCCCGGATGCTCTGGTCCGTCTTGTTGAACAGCTCACTTGCAAAATAGGGAAAGATCTCCTCTTTGGCCTGATGGCCCATGGCCAGGTTGACGGTCCCCTGTTTCCGGAGAGCCTCCATCAGGAGAACAAGCCCCGCCACCCAGCCGCCTGTTCGCTCATGAAGAAGGCCCACGGGCATGTCCCGGATGTCTTCGTTGTTTTTCAAGCGCACGATGGATTCGGTTTCCTCACGATCGAGGCGGATATCGTTCCAGCTTAGGCTGTCCATCGCTGAGTTGAGCTGCATCCGGGCGTAGGCGGGCGGCGGCGCGTTCCGGCTGACCACCAGGACCGAGATACCTTTGGGAAGGGTCTCGAAACCGATTTTGAGACTCTCGTGGAGGACCGATGTTTCCGGCACATCCTGACCGTTGTCAAAGACAAGGACAAAGGGGGCTTTGAGACGTCTGAACATCTCCTCGAAATAACGGCGGGTGAAAACAGGGATTCCCTCCAGGTACTCGGGGGTGAGCAGGGGAAGAGGTTTTTTGAATTTCGGCGACACTTTTTTTGAGGCAAGCCCCATGTAGTAGAAAAAAGTGGCCGCGTCGTCATCGCCGCTGTCGATCCGGTACCAGAGATGGGGAAGTTTGCGATGGTTCAGGTAGGAGGTGACCAGGCTTGTCTTGCCCGATCCTCCCGGACTGGAAATCCAGACCGCCTGCTTTTGAAGACCGGCATCGAGGCGCGTAAAAAGGCGTTCCCTGGGCACAATGCCCCGGTGGCTTGGCGCCGTGATTTTGGCCATACGATGCATAGGGCCTTTCCTTTTAGATCCTGTGATTCAGTTTTCAGGCGTGCCGGCACGGTTGATGAAAATGTTGATTTTAAGATGATCAGGCAGACTCATTTGTGACATATCGGGGAAGAATTGGCAAACATTTTTTTACAGGTGCTGCGTATCATTTTGATTGCGGTTTAAACGGGGGATATCCGGCCCTGTCGTTATGGGCGTTTCACTCCCTTTCAAGGGGAATCGCCCACTTTTTCATGGCCTTCCAGATGGCGGTTCGGCTGACGCCGGCACGCCTGGCGGCTTCGGCTTTGTTCCAGCCGGACTGTTCCAGAAGATCCAGAAGCTTGCTGCGGTCAAGAATCGCGGTTTTCCGGGCGCCGGCCTCGGTCTCACGGCTGAATGATGGCGCATGGGAGGAAAAGGCGGCGTGTCGGATCTCCACTGGCAGATCCGACAGGTCGATGAGCGAACCGGAACAGAGCACGAAGGCGTGCTCCACGGCGTTTTCCAGTTCACGGACATTGCCGGGAAACGGATGGTCCATCAGGGCCCGGAGGGCTTCGGCTGTGAAACCGCTGACGTTTTTTCCGGTGCGGCGGTTCTGTTTTTCGATGAAATGGCCGGCGAGAAGGGGAACATCCTCTTTCCTTTTCCTTAAAGGCGGCAGAGTGATGGGAAAAACTTTCAGACGGTAGTAGAGATCTTCCCGGAACGACCCGGATTTCACCAGATCAAGGAGGTTCCGGTTGGTGGCGGCGATGACCCGGATATCGATCTTTCTTTTTTTCGAATCCCCCACCCGTTCGATTTCCCGCTCCTGGAGCACCCGGAGGAGTTTCAGTTGGATGTAGGGGTTGATCTCACCGATTTCATCGAGGAGGATCGTGCCCCCGTCCGCTTCCTCGAAACGCCCGGCCCTGTCACGCACGGCTCCGGTGTAGGCCCCTTTCACATGGCCGAACAATTCGCTTTCCAGCAGGGATTCGGACAGGGCGCTGCAGTTCACCGTGACCAGGGGGCCGCCGGCCCGGGAGGAATGGTGGTGAATGGCGCTGGCGATCAGCTCCTTGCCCGTTCCGCTTTCGCCCTGGAGCAGCACGGTGGCCTCGCTGGCGGCGGCGGCTTTCACCGCCGTGAACACAACCTGCATGTCGTGGCTTTTCCCGATGATGTTGTGGAAACGGCTCATCTCACCCAGGCGCAGAATGGCGGTCTCGGCTTTTTTCCGGGCCTCGTAAAGCTCGGTGAGATCGGTCACCGTTTCCACCACCCCCAGGATTACGCCTTCCGGGCTTCGAATCAGTCGGGCGCTTTTCAGCACCGGCACATCGTGGCCGTCCTTGTGGCGCAGCATGCACTCCCTGCCGTCCACGGAACCGTTCCGGAAAATTTCGCATTCGATGACACTGGACGGGCAGCGCTTGCCCATGCAGCGGCTGAACCCCAGCATGATGCAGGTTTTCCCCAGGGCATCCGTGGCCTCGTAGCCGGAAATCCTGCTCATGGACCGGTTCCAGGACGTGATATGCCCGCTCTGGTCCAGGGTGAACACCCCGTCGGCCAGGGATTCCAGCAAAAGGTCGGCCCAGTTGTCTCCCAGGTGGTCGTTGATCATGCTCCGCTCCCCACATGTTAACGCAAACCGTAACGTTACCCCATAGTAGGTAACGTTAACCTGAAAATCAACGCCGAAAACCATTTCTTAAAAAAAACACGGCAACACCATGGATTTCATGGTGAATGCCATTTATAGTCAACAAACCGCCTTGTGGTACGTTTTTTGATTAAAACCCCCTGATCCTGGGACGCAGGATCGCTTTCGGACAACACGGAGAACCCATGGGACGTTGCCTGAACCATCCGGATGTGGAAACATCCTACCACTGCATGAAGCATGACGTGTACCTGTGCGAAGATTGCCTGGCGTGCCGGGATCCCAAGATCCACTGCCGCCACCGGCCGTCCTGCCTGATCTGGTTCATGGTGAAACGTGGCGGACGTGATGTGGACAAAATTGATGAAAAAAACGGGACAGCATGATTTCAGACAACATGACAACGTCATATTAATGCGGCAATAAAATACCTTTAAAAACGTGTTTGCACAAACAAGGGAGA
>CAZWTY010000151.1:0-5909 GCA_964637565.1 uncultured Desulforapulum sp. | reverse complement strand
AAGCCGCCATCTAAGGAGCCAGAGAATACAGGTATCTTCTGTAAGAGTCGTTGGACTGTGAACGGGTGGACCGGTTATATCTGGAACAGGTCTTTGAGAAAGAGGCCGAAGCGTATATCCGGGAGGCACGGTATCTGTATCAACAGTGGGGCGCCCTGGCCAAGGTGGCGCATCTGGACCGGCAATTCCCCGACCTGTTCTTCCGGGGCCAGACATCCGCGCCTGAGGATAATGATGTTCTGTCCTCTTACCCGAAATCCCGTGAACCCCTTGGATCCGGGAACATCGATTTAGGGGCCGTGATGAAAGCGACCCAGGCCATTTCAGGGGAAATCGACCTGGAATCTCTGATCAGCAAACTGATGGCGATCATCATCGAAAATGCTGGAGCGGAAAGGGGTTTTCTGATCATCCGGGACGAAAAGACGGAACGGCTGGTGATCCGCGCGGAAAAAACCGCAACGTCCGATGACATAAGGGTTTTGATCCCTGAAGATGTGGATGGCTGCCGAAGGTTGTCCCAGAACATGGTGCACTATGCGTTTCATGCCCAGGCAGAGATTGTGCTGCATGACGCAACCCGTGACGGCGATTTCACCGGCGATGCCTATGTGACAAGGGAACGCCCCAAATCCATTTTGTGTTTTCCCATTGTCCGTCACGGGAAATCCATGGGAATCATCTACCTTGAAAACAATTTAACGGCCGGGGCCTTTACCACGGACCGGCTCAAGGTGCTGCAGATCCTTTCCTCCCAGGCCTCCATTTCCCTTGCCAACGCGGAACTCTACGATGGCATGAAGGAATCTGAAAAAAAATACCGGGATATTTTTGAAAATTCAACCGAAGGGATTTTTCATATCTCCTATGCCGGCCGGTGTATCAATGCCAACAATGCGGGGGCCGAGATGCTCGGTTACTCCTCGCCGATGGATATGATTTCATCGGTCACCGATATTTCCAGACAGGTTTTTGCCGATCCTTCTACGACCCACAGGTTTATGGAACTGATCAAGGCAAACGGCACCCTCATGCGATTTGAAGTCGAGTGCCTTCGAAAAGACGGTGAGCCGTTGTGGGGCAATATCTCGGCCAGGACCATGTACTATGAGGACGGCAGGGTTGATTATTTTGAAATTACCGCGGTGGACATTACCGAAAAGAAAAAATCAGAGGCGGAAATTCTGAAGCTCAACCAGGAACTGGAACAGCGGGTCGCCGACAGAACCCGGCAGCTCAACCAGACCCTTGAAACGGTTTCCATGACCAATGAAGAGCTGGAAGCCTACAAAGCCAAGATGACCGACAGCCTGAATTATGCGGAACTGATCCAGCGTTCCCTGCTGCCGGGGATCGAACGCCTCAAGTCCCTCAGCTCCGAGAGCCTGTTTATCTGGATCCCCAAGGACATCGTGGGCGGCGATATCTACTATACCTATGCCGCGCCCGAGGCAAGCCTTATCGTTGTGATGGATTGCACCGGTCACGGGGTTCCCGGAGCCTTTCTCACCATGCTGGTCTATTCCGAGATCCGCAACATCATCATCGATGAAGCCTGCCGCGAGCCATCGCTCATATTGAAGAAACTGAGCCGGTCGATCAAAAAAAGCCTTCACGCCAACGATGAAAGCAATGCCAATGAAGGTCTCGACGCGGCGGTCTGCCTTCTTGATTACGGCAGCCGGAACCTGGTCTACACCGGAGCCAGGATTCCTCTTTTCTACGTCAAAGACCAAGCCGTGTACCAGGTGAAAGGGGACAAACAGAGCCTGGGCTACAAGGATTCCGATACGGAATTTCATTTCACGGACCATGTGATTCATTCTGACGGTACGTGCTCGTTCTACATACCCACCGACGGCTATATCGATCAGCTGGGCGGAGAAGGCCGCCGCCGTTTCGGCAGCAAAAATTTCAAGCAACTGCTTCTTGCCGCCCATGCCCAGCCGTTCTCCCGGCAGCGGAAAACGTTCCTCGATGCCCTCAAGGCCCACCAGGGAAAGCATGAACAGGTTGATGACATCACCCTTGTGGGTTTTAAATATTGATGGTGTGGTAAAAAAGCTCGATTGAGGGCTGAAGTTTCACTGCGTGTCTGCGTTGTACTTCATCCCTATTGAATGGCCCTGACCGAAAATGATGCATGAATTGACATTAGGCATCGCATCTTTTAGACTGTTGCCATTCTTTACGATTTCAGACACAGCAAACGAAGGTCCTTCACGATTCCGTAATCGATGATGAACGTCCAGGCATCCATGGCGAACCGATATGATTGACGTCCCATCCAAATTCAGGAACAGGTCCATCTGCGGACCGATGATCGTGATGTTTTTCGTCATGGTTGCGGGGTTGCTGTTTTTTCCGGTCCGGGGGCTTGCCTTTCAAACGATTTCGGCGGCGTCGGAGACGGACTATCCGCCGTTTTGCCTGATTGATCAGGCCGGGGAACCCACGGGATTTTCTGTGGAATTGATGAACGCGGCCCTTGCCGCCATGGGGAGGACGGCGGTCTATCGCAGTACCGGCCCATGGCCCGAGGTCCGGGGCCTTCTCGAACGGGGAGAGGTCGAGGTGCTGCCTCTGGTGGGCCGGACTCCCGAGCGGGAGGCGCTCTTTGATTTCACCTTTCCTTATATGTCCCCTTCACGGCGCCATTGTGGTGCGTGACGATGCCAAAGGCATTCATTCCATCGACGATCTGACCGGTCGTCGTGTGGCCGTGATGAAAGGGGATAATGCCGAAGAATTTCTCCGCCGTAAAGGGCGCGGGATTGATATTGTGACAACGCCCAGTTTCGAGAATGCCTTTCGGGAACTGTCCAACGGGCTCCATGATGCGGTGGTCGTCCAGCGGCTGGTGGCGGTGCGTCTGATTCAGACGTCCGGACTGGGCAACCTCAGGGTGATCGAAGCCCCCATCGAGGGGTTTCGGCAGGATTTCTGCTTCGCCGTCCATGAGGGTGATCGCAATAACCTGGCGCTTTTGAATGAAGGCCTTGCCCTGGTCATGGCCGACGGCACCTTTCGCCGTCTTCACGCCAAATGGTTTGCGGCTCTGCAACTGCCGTCCGACCGCCCCATCATCATCGGCGGCGATCATCGGTATCCGCCTTTCGAATTCCTGGATGGTTCCGGACGGCCTGCGGGCTTCACCGTGGATATGACCCGGGCGGTGGCCCGTGAGATGAACATGAATATCCAGATCCGTCTGGGCCCCTGGTCGGACATGGTCGAGGCCCTGAAAAACGGAGAGATCGACGTCATCGGCGGCATGTTTTATTCCAGCAAACGGAATCGGGACTTCGATTTTTCGCCGCCCTACCTGGTCTCCCACTACGTGAGCGTCGTCCGCCGTGATGCCGGCGATCCCCCCGAATCCTTCGACGACCTGGCCGGTCGCCGCCTGGTCATTCAGGAGGGAGATGTTATCGCGGATGTCCTGGCCGAGAAAATTCCGGATTATCGGCCCGGGATGGTGGCGACCCAGCGCGATGTGCTCAAAGCCGTGTCCGATGGCCAATATGACTGTTCTCTTGTTCCGCGAATCAGTGCCCTGGGACAGATCGAGTCCCAGGGTTGGGACAATCTGGTGTTTGGCAAGAAGAGCCTTTTTACCGGAGAATATTCGTTTGCGGTCCGAAAGGGACGAGCCGCCCTTCTCGCCCAGTTCAGCGAGGGCATGAAGGTTCTGGAAGAAAACGGGGAATACCGTGAAATCAGTGACAGGTGGCTGGGCGTATTTGCTGAAAAGCCGGCCTCCCTCATGGATGCGCTGATCTATTCGGCCAGGATCATCGTTCCCCTTTCCCTGGCTCTTCTGATTGTTTTTCTGTGGTCATTTTTCCTGAAACGTCAGGTGGCTGCCCGAACCGAAGAACTTCGGGCCGGTGAGGAGTTTCAGCGCGCCATGATCACCTGCTCGCCCGTGGCCATTTACAGTGTGGATCTGGACGGGAACGTGGCGGCTTGGAGCGGGAGCGCCCAACGCATTTTCGGCTGGAGCAAGGAAGAGGTCGTCGGCCGCCCCCTGCCCATCGTTCCCGACAACAAACGGCAGGAATTTGAAGATTTGCGTGAACACGTCCTTGCCGGGGAAGGGTTTTCAAACAAACACCTGGTGCGACGGCGGAAAGACGGCCGTCTGTTTGACGCCAGTCTTTCCGTGTCTCCCATCCGGGATGCGAAAGGCGCTATTATCTGTGTTATGGGGGCGGTCGAGGACATCACCGATCGGGTCCGGGCCGAAAGCGAACGGGCCAGACTCCAGGACCAGCTGATCCAGGCCCGCAAAATAGAATCCGTGGGGCGCCTGGCCGGAGGGGTCGCCCACGATTACAACAACATGCTGGGCGTCATCATGGGCTATGCCGAAATGGCCATGGCCAGGCTGTCGCACGACGACCCGCTTCAGGACGATCTTTCCGAAATCATGAAGGCGGCCCGCCGTTCCAGCGACATCACACGTCAGCTTCTGGCCTTTGCCAGAAAGCAGACCATCGCCCCCAGGGTGATCGACCTGAACGAAACTGTCGAGGGCATGCTCAGGATGCTCCGGCGTCTGATCGGTGAAGACATCGATCTGACCTGGCATCCCGCCCATGAACCCGGTCTGGTGAACATGGACCCCACCCAGGTCGACCAGATCCTGGCCAATCTCTGCGTGAACGCCCGGGACGCCATTGGCGGGGTGGGGAAACTGACCATCGAAACAAAACATGCCCGGTTTGATGAAGACGACTGCGCCAGCAATCCGGTAACCCTGCCCGGTGACTATGTGGTGCTGGTGGTCCGTGACGATGGCTGCGGCATGGGCCCGGATACCCTGGAGAATCTCTTCGAGCCCTATTTTACCACCAAGGGTCTGGGCAAAGGCACAGGCCTCGGGCTTGCCACGGTTTACGGCATCGTGAAACAGAACGGCGGTTTTATCCAGGTGGCCAGCGAACCGGGAAGCGGGTCGACCTTCACGATTTACCTGCCGAGCCATCAGGGTCAGAAGGATCTGGAGTCGAAGCCTGAAAAGGGTGAGATGCCCCTGGGAAAAGGTGAAACGGTTCTGATTGTCGAAGACGAGCCATCCATCCTGAAACTGGCCGAAACCATTCTGGGCCGCCTCGGCTATGTCGTGATCACGGCCCCGTCGCCTGCAAAGGCCCTGGAGCTGGCCGAGGCCCATGAGGGCGGCATCCATCTGATGATCACCGATGTGGTGATGCCCGAGATGAACGGCCGGGATCTGGCCGAACGGCTCAAGGACCGCCATCCCGCCATGCGCGTCCTTTACATGTCTGGCTACACCGCCGATGTGATCGCAGATCGGGGCGTGCTCGGAACAGGGACAAATTTTGTGCAGAAACCGTTTTCCAAACACGATCTTGCGGTCAAAATCCGCGAGGCCCTGAAATGATGAAGACGACTTTTTCGAAAAGAACAGATGCCTCGGGTAGTCAAGGAAAGACAATGAAAATGTTCTCCCATCGTTTCCCGCTTTTCGTTGCCATGATGTATGCCCTGTTTGCCGGGCTCTGGATCGTTCTTTCCGATCGCGCCATCAGTCTTATGACCAGTGATCCGGACAAGCTGACCTTTCTCCAGACTTATAAAGGGTGGGGTTTTGTCGCCATTACCGCCATTATTTTGTATCTGCTGCTTCAGCATGAATGGGCCAGGCTTCAGGCAGAAATTCACGGCCGTAAACTGGCGGAACACGCCCTTCTGAAAAGCCGGCACCGGTTGATCAGGGCCCAGCGGCTGGCGGGCATGGGTGATTTTACCTGGGATGTTGAAACCGGTGAGGTGTCATGGTCCGATGCCCTGTTCGATATGCTGGGATACAAAAAAACCGATTCCATTGCAGCAATTCCCGGTGAACACTGTTTATGGGTCAAAGAAAAAGAGTTGTATGG
>CAZWTY010000150.1:0-6084 GCA_964637565.1 uncultured Desulforapulum sp. | reverse complement strand
CAAAGCCCAACATTGCGGCATGCTCGGTATAGGCAGCCATCCCTTTCAGGCCGTAGATCAGCAGCTCCCGCAGTGAGCGGACATCTTCGTTGGGCTGCGACAGAACACCAACTTCCTTGGCCTTGGCAGCAAACTCGGCTTCGCTGCCGTTCCAGGTCACGCAATCATGATGACTGGTGAAACCGATGGACAGCTTGAGGATATCCCGCTTGGCAAAGGCCTCTTTGATCAGGGCGGTGATCCGACTATCATCGAAGTTGGCGTTGGTGATGGTGGCAAAGAGTCCCTGGCAGACAAACAGACCGGTGGCATCCTCAAGTTTGCCCTGCTTCTGGGCCTCTACTGCTACGACGGCAATTCCTTTCAGGGCAAATACCAGCAGATCCTGCAGATTGGCGGTGTTTTCCTTTTTGCCGCAGACCCCAGCGATGGTACAGCCGGTCCCTTTGGCGGTTTCCTGACATTGATAACAGAACATGCTCATGCTTTTTCTCCTTTGGTTGGTGGTAGTTGGGGTATGGAATGATGCGAGATAGTCAGTTTTTCTGAAACAACCATAGCGCAGTCCTGTTTGAAAAAAGGATGACGGGGGTCAAAAATGTGTTGATTCGAAATAGCCCCTGAGATTGGGTAAAAAAAGACCACCAGCAGCCTTTGACCGCTGGTGGTCTTCAGGTTCTGTCTACTTCTTGCTGGCTTTCTTCTTCATATCGTCTGCCATCTCAAGGATCTCGGTCAAATCCTTCTTCATCTTGGCATAGCCGTACCAGGTGGTGTAGTCCGGGTTCATATGGAATGCCCCCTGGAAGGTCTTCATGCGATGATCCATGAACATTTCATACAGGGTCTGCTCGATCTTGGTATCAACATCGTAGAAGGTCAGCAGATCCGGGTAGGCGTACGGCTGCCCGGCTTTCTGCTTGATAATCCCCTGATGATACAGATCACCTACGATACTGATCGCTTCACTGAATAGCTTGTCTGCCTCTTTGCCCATCTGGTCAGCGTTTTTGAAGTTTTCCTTCACAAAGTTGGGAGAGTGGCACTGCTGGCAGATCGCCACGTACTTGCCCCGCTCTTTGTCAAATTCTTCCTTGGTCAGACGGGCTACCTTACCGGCCTTGACCACATCCAGACGACCGGTAGGCTTGCCAGCAGGATCAAGTACCCCCATGCCTTTCAGGATGGTGGCGCGATAGCCCATCCACTCGGCATCGGCCTCAGGCAGGCGCACAGCCAGGAAGCCCCAGGCTGACATTACGCGGTGGTTACCGTTGGGCATATGGCAGGTCTGGCACTTGGGGGCGCGGTTCTTGGCGCCGGGGTTGATGGCGCGGTTGGTCAGGTAGGCGGTGCCATGCTTGGAACCGGACCACATCTCCCACTGGGGATGGTCAAAGCCCATGTGGCAGGTCTGGCAGGCCTCAGGCTCGTTGGCCTCGGCCTTGGAGAAGGCGTGACGGGTGTGGCAGTTCTGGCAGTCCATGCCGTATTTGTAGTATTTGCGTGCTTCGGTCTCCCGGCCCTTGGCATCAACCAGCCCCAGGGTGTGGCAGCCGCCGCAGCCTTTCTGGCCGGCCATGAACGCCTTGGGTTGATGGGGGGAACGGGGCATTGCATCCAGGGCAACCTGGCCAAGCACATGCTTGCCGTCCATATACTGGTTGGCCTGATCCGGGTGGCACTGCTTGCAGGTGGCAATGGTGGGCAGTTGGGCCTTTGCCACATCCTTCTCGCTGGTGTGATAGGTGCCGTGACAAGCCTCGCAGGTCAGGCTTTTGGACATCTTGCCCCGGTTGAAGTCCTTGACCATGGCAGGCGAAATCTTGGCGTGGCAGGTCTCGCAGTTGGATGGTTTGGCCAGTGCCAGTGCCGGCATCAGTGCCAGACAGGCAACCATACTGATCAGCATGCTGCTAAACCGTTTCAATGCGCGCATCTTCGTTCCTCCTTCAGGATGTGAGTGCTATCCAGCCAGATGCTGGTATCTATACAAGTAGCAACTATGCAACAAGTTTGATGAAAGTCAAATTTAGCAAAATAAAGTGGTAAATGAACGTTTACATGGACTTGTGAGATGTATTGATGCTTGACATGCTCTGGCTTTAGGCCTAGTTATGTAAATATGAAATCGCAAAATGTGCTCGAAAAAAAGGCAACACACGTAAGGCAAGCTGAGATTGTGCAGGCCGCCTTGAGTGTTATCGGCAGACTGGGTGTCAGTGGGCTAACCATCCATGAGGTGGCGCTGGCAGCCGGTATGAGCGAGGCCAACATCTATCGTCACTTCCGCAACAAGCAGGAGGTGATCAAGGCGGTGGTGGAGTTTATCGGCAGTCAGGTCACCAGTCGTGCGGCTCAGTTGGCTGCCTCAAGCGGCAAGCCGCTGGATAAGCTGGAAAAGGTAATCATGGCCCACGCAGGGATGATTGCCAAAAATCCCGGCATCCCGCGACTGTTGTTCTCTGATGGCGGAATTGCCACTGGCGGTAGGATCGCCTATATCATGAACAGCAGAATCGAGAGTTTTCAGTCGACCCTGGCTGGCCTGCTTGAAGCAGCCATGGCTGAAGGTGCGGTGCGGCAAGGGATATCTTCCCGTGAGACCACAATTGCCATCTTGGGGATGATCCAGTTTAGTGTGCTGCGCTGGATCGGTAATCAGGCTGAAGGTAAATTGGTGGATGAGGTGGCTTTACTTTGGGGTAACTTCCGACGTTTAATGGAGCGGTAAGAGGCAAATTTTTTTTGCATGCCATGTGAATAATTATTTACATTGCTTGGAGAGGCTCATGTCAGCGTCAAAGATAAAGCTACGCAGGTTAATTCTGTTTGCAGCCCTGGCTCCATTAGTGCTGTTGTTCTTCTACGTTGTCCTGCGCTCTGGCCCGCTGGCGCCGGTTGAGGTAACGCTTGCTACGGTCTCAACACAGACTATAAGGCCAGCGGTGTTCGGTGTTGGAACGGTTGAGGCCCGTTACAGTTATCAGGTTGGCCCGACAGCAGCAGGCAGAATCAAGCAGTTGCAGGTACAGGTAGGAGACCTGGTAAGAGCAGGACAGCTGCTTGGAGAGATGGATCCGGTTGACCTTAATGATCGTCTACAGGCGCAACAGGCAGCCATCAAGCGTGCAGAGGCAAATGTGCACGATGCCGAGGCCAGGCAGCGGTATGCGCATGCCCAGGATCAGCGGTATGGTGAACTGTTGCCGCTTAAAGCTACCAGCGAGGAAATAGTTTCAGCCAAGCGGCAGGAGTTGCAGACCGCTGATGCGGCGCTTGTTGCAGCCAGAGAAGAGCGTTCCCGGCTAACGTCTGAATATACAGGGTTGCGTTCCCAGCAGGGGAATCTGCGTCTGGCAGCCCCGGTTGCCGGGTTGGTAACGCTGCGCGGGGCTGAGCCAGGCACCACCGTGGTTGCCGGACAAACTGTGATTGAGCTGATTGATCCGACTTCGGTTTGGATCAATACCCGTTTTGATCAGATCGCGGCAAACGGGCTCAAGGCCGGTTTGCCGGCACGGATAGAGCTGCGTTCACGCAAGGGGATGTTGTTAAGTGGCACCATTGCCCGTATTGAACCAAAGGCCGACAGCATCACCGAAGAGGTCCTTGCCAAAGTGCTATTTGCACGTGTGCCAGAAAATCTACCTCCATTGGGCGAACTGGCAGAGGTAACGGTTGACCTCCAGCTGACTGCCGCAACGCTGGTTCTGCCCAATGCGGCACTGCATCGTCTGGATAACCGGACCGGTGTCTGGCGTGTGAGTAAGGCCGGTGTTGAATTTGTTGCAGTAAAGCCAGGGGCAACTGATCTGGATGGTCGCGTACAGATTTTGGAAGGGCTTCAAAATGGGGATCGAGTGGTGCTGTACAGTGCCAAGGCACTCACCCGTAAGAGTCGCATCAAGCTGGTTGAAAAGCTTTCGGTGGGCAGGCGATGATCAGCCTTGCCGGACGGGACATACTGCATGGTTGGGGTAAGTTTGTCTTTACCGGTGTCGGTCTGGGATTGCTGCTGGGGGTCACGCTGGTCATGGCTGGTGTCTACCGGGGGATGGTGGATGACGGCATGGACCTGCTGGTCTACAGTGGTGCGGACCTGTGGGTGGTACAGCGCGATACGCTGGGCCCCTATGCCGAGTCTTCCAGCATCAATGATGATCTCTATCGCGGTATCCGGGCCATGCCGGGGGTTGCAGAGGCCGCCAATATTACCTATCTGACCATGCAGGTACGAAAAGGGCAGCAGGATGTGCGTTCTATGGTGGTGGGGGTGGCTTCCGGGCAGGTCGGCGCTGTGCCAGGCTGGCCGACCTATCTGACGGCTGGTCGCCAGATGACACGGGGCCATTACGAGGCGGTGGTTGACCTGGCCACCGGTTTCAAAATCGGCGATCAGTTGGATATCCGGCGCAACCGCTACACTGTGGTGGGGTTGACCCGCCGCATGGTCTCATCAAGCGGTGATCCAATGGTCTTTATCCCGCTCAAGGATGCCCAGGAGGCCCAGTTTTTGAAGGATAACGATGCGATCTGGCAGAACAGGCGGCGCACCGAGGCCAATCCGGCCTTCAACCGCCCCGGTGTGCCCGGCCTGCTTAATGCGGTGCAGGTATCGCAGAGCAGCAACCCTTACGTCAATGCCGTACTGGTGACGGTCAAAAACGGCCACGATCCCACTGAGGTTGCAGCAGCAATCCGTCGCTGGAAGCGGTTGACCGTGTACAGCAGGACGCAGATGGAAGAGATCCTGGTGGGTAAGCTGATTGCCACCTCGGCCCGGCAGATCGGCATGTTTCTGGTGATCCTGGCCCTGGTCAGCGCCACCATTGTTGCCTTCATCATCTACACCCTGACCATGGACAAGATCCGTGAGATCGCCGTTTTGAAGCTGATCGGCACCCGCAATCGCACCATTGCCGCCATGATCATGCAGCAGTCGTTGGCCCTGGGTACCATCGGTTTTGCGGTGGGCAAGATCAGCGCCACCTTTGCGGCCCCCTACTTCCCCAAGTACGTGCTGTTGGTGCCGATTGATTCCCTGATTGGCTTTATGGTGGTGCTGGTGATCTGTGCGCTGGCGAGTCTGGTTGCCATCCGAATGGCGTTGCAGGTTGATCCGGCAGAAGCGATAGGGGGATAACACGGTGGCAGGAACCGGTATTCGGATTGAAGGACTGAGGAAACGCTACGGCAGTGGCGACACGGCGGTTGATGCCTTGCAGGGGGTGGAACTGCAGGTGGCGCCGGGTGAGGTGATCGGACTGGTGGGGCCATCCGGTTCCGGCAAGAGTACCCTGCTGAAATGCCTGGGGGCGGTGATCGACCCGACTGCCGGACGGATCGTGCTGGGGGACGAGGTAATCTATGACAACGGCTGGCAGGTGCGGGATCTGCGGGCACTGCGCCGCGATCGTATCGGCTTTGTCTTTCAGGCGCCCTACCTGATCCCGTTTCTGGATGTGACCGATAATGTTGCCCTCTTGCCGATGCTGGCCGGTGTGCCGAATCAGGAGGCACGCAAGCGGGCCAGGGAACTACTGGCCGCCCTGGAGGTGGAACACCGCGCCAAGGCCATGCCTGCACAGCTTTCCGGTGGTGAACAGCAGCGGGTAGCCATTGCCCGTGGTCTGATCAATCGTCCCCCGGTTGTTCTGGCAGATGAACCGACTGCTCCGTTGGACAGTCAGCGGGCGCTGGGGGTGATCCGTATCCTCAATGATATGGCGCAGCAGTACCAGACAGCGGTTATCGTGGTAACCCATGATGAAAAGATCATCCCGACCTTCAAGCGGATCTACAATATTCGGGACGGTCTTACCCATGAAGAGGAGGGCGAGGGGCGGGCGGTGTTATAGCCGTGTGTGACTCCATTTTTTGACCCAGGTCATGCCTGCAGGGTGATAACCGGTATATCCTGACAACCTATCCCGTTAGGATAAAGGAGATCTCGGCATGCACTCGGTGTCAGCAAAAAACGTAACCCGTATCCGTCTGTTGGTGCAGTGGTTGTTTCTGTTCTGGATCATTGGCATCGGCATCCGCTTTGGTCTGTTTATCGCTGCGGTTGCGCAGGGTAAT
>CAZWTY010000149.1:0-6086 GCA_964637565.1 uncultured Desulforapulum sp. | reverse complement strand
CCCCTTCGAAGACGTTCGGCCGATAGTTCAGATCCTTGCCAATTTTACATGCGATAGCCCTGTTGGGAGTTGCGCATCCAGCCCGTGTCGTATATGCTTCCTGGTAGACCGTTTTCCGGAAGCGACCACCTGGCAGGAAAAAATATCATGCGGCAGAAAACAGAGCCCCTCATATACCTTTCAGCCCTTTTCGCGGCCATGGCCGGTCTTTACGCCACGGCCCGGGTGAGCTACCTGCTGTTCCACACCCTGGTCGAGGGGTTCAGCATCGTGGTGGCCTCCTCGATTTTCATCGTGGCCTGGAACTCGAAAAAGCACATCGGCAACCCCTACCTCCTTTTCGTGGGCATCGCCTATCTGTTCATCGCCTTGCTCGACATGCTCCACACCCTGTCCTACAACGGCATGCCCGTCTTCACCGGATACGGCTACCCCGCAAACCAGCTTTGGATCGGCGCCCGGTTCATGGAAAGCACCACATTGCTCCTGGCCTTCATTTTTCTCCGGAAAAACATCATGCCCAAAGCCGAGGTGGTTTTCACTCTGTACGCCATGGTTTCAGGCCTTTTCATCGCCAGCGTCTTTTACTGGAGAAACTTTCCCGTGTGTTTCGTGGAGGGCCTGGGCCAGACGCCCTTCAAGAAAAACAGCGAGTACCTGATCTGCCTGATCCTCGTGGCAGCCATCGTGCTTCTTTTCAGGAACAGACACCGGTTTGACGGCAAAGTGTTCCAGATGCTGCTGTGGTCCATGATCTTTACCGTAACTTCCGAACTGGCCTTTACCGTATACATCAGCAACGAAGGGCCGGCCAATATGCTGGGCCATTTTTTCAAGATCTTCTCGTTTATTCTGATCTACCAGGCCATCGTCAAGACAGGGATCGAAAAGCCCTATGAACTGATCTTCCACGACCTGGACCAGAGCAACCGGGAGCTTCTGCGCGAAATCGAACTCAGGAAACAGATCCAGCAGGAAAACGAACAGCTGATTGCCCGGCTGAAAAAAGCCCTGGAAGAAATCAACACCCTGGAAGGCATCCTGCCCCTGTGCTCGTTTTGCAAAAAAATCAGGGATGACCAGGGGCACTGGGAAGCGGTGGACGTATACATCCACAAACACTCCGATGCGGACATCAGCCACAGCGTCTGCCCGGACTGCATGGCCAAACATTACCCCGACCTGTAAATCAAAAATCCGTCAATCAAACCTTGTCCTCTGACGGGCAATACGGTATAAGCTCACCTTTGCGGCCGGAAGGAGACGGTTCCTTCCGGCTTTTATTTTTTCAAGCGTTCACATTTTTCAAGGATATTCCATGATTCACGCGTCAAACATCACCCTGGCCTACGGCAAACGCATTCTTTTCAAAGACGTGGACATCAAGTTCACACCCGGCAACTGCTACGGGCTGATCGGGGCCAACGGGACCGGCAAATCCACCTTTCTCAAAATCCTGTCCGGGGAAATCGAAGCGGACAAAGGCCATATCCTCACCGGCCCGGACGAACGGATTGCCGTTTTAAGGCAGGACCAGTTCGCCTTTGACGAGGAAACCGTCTTCAACACGGTGGTCATGGGCCATCCCCGACTCTTTGACGTGATGTGCGAACGGGATCTTCTCTATTCCAAAGACGAACTGAGCGAGGAGGACGGCATCCGGTCCGGCGAGCTGGAGGAAGAGTTCGCCGGGATGAACGGTTACGATCTGGACTCGGAGGTGGCCGTGCTTCTGAACGGTCTGGGCATCGACGAGGATCTTCGCCAGAAAAAAATGAAGGAACTGGAAGGAAGCCAGAAAGTCCGGGTGCTCCTGGCCCAGGCCCTTTTCGGAAACCCCGACGTGCTGTTGCTCGACGAACCCACCAACCACCTGGACCACAAAACCGTGGTCTGGCTCCAGGAGTTCCTTTTCCGTTTTCAGAACACGGTGATCGTGGTGTCCCACGACCGTCACTTCCTGAACCAGGTCTGCACCCACATCGCCGACATCGATTTCGGAAAGATCCAGGTCTACGTGGGCAACTACGATTTCTGGTACCAGGCCAGCCAGCTGGTCTTGAAGCAGAAACAGAACGAAAACAGGAAAACGACGGAAAAAGCCAATGAACTCAAGGCGTTCATCCAGAGGTTCAGCTCCAACGCCTCCAAGTCGAAACAGGCCACGTCCCGGAAAAAGCTGCTGGAAAAACTGACCCTGGAAGACATGCCCGTGTCGTCCCGGAAATACCCGTTCATCCAGTTCAAACCGGAACGCCCCTGCGGCACCATCATCCTTGAAATCCAGAATCTTTCCAAGACCGTGGACGGCGTGAAAGTCCTGGACAAGCTGACCCTGACGGTGAACAACGGAGACAAGATCGCCTTCGTGGGGGGCAACAGCCTGGCCAAAACCACGCTGTTCCAGATCCTCGCCGGAGAGCTCGAGCCGGACAGCGGCCATTTCCGATGGGGGGCCACCATTTCCACCGCCTATTTTCCCATGGACAACAGCATGTATTTCACCCAGGACCTGAGCCTGGTGGACTGGCTCGGTCAGTACACCCCACCGGACGAGGGGGAGATCTTCGCCCGGGGGTTTCTGGGCCGGATGCTGTTTTCAGGAGAAGAGGCCCTTAAAAAGGTGTCGGTGCTTTCAGGAGGGGAGAAGGTCCGTTGCATGCTCAGCCGGATGATGCTGTCCAAAGCCAATGTCCTGATCCTGGACGAGCCCACCAACCACCTGGACCTGGAATCCATCACGGCCCTGAACGACGGGCTCGTGGCTTTCCCCGAAGTGGTTCTCTTTTCCTCCCACGACCACCAGATGGTGTCCACCCTGGCCAACCGGCTGGTGGAAATCGGCAGCCACGGGATCATCGACAGCCAGCTCGGCTTCGACGAGTTCCTGGACGATCCGGGCATCATGGAACAGCGGGCCAGCATCAACAGGCCCTGAGATTCTGGACAGTTATCAGGCCAGGCATTCAAGCGGTTTAGGGTTGTCCAGCGAAAGGGCTTTGAAGACCTAAACCGTTAAAAAGCGAAATCCCTGGGGAATCAGTCTTTTTCCAGGATCCTGACGTCGATCCGGCCTTCCAGGGCTTTCTTGAAGGCTTTCGCGTCCCGCACGTCCCCCACCACTTCGCCATAGTGCATGGGAACGGCGATTTTCGGCTGGAGGATCAACGCCGCCTCCACCGCTTCAGCTGGTGTCATGACAAAGGTTCCCGAGACGGGCAGAAGGGCGATATCCGCCCGGATGTCTTTCATTTCGGGAATCAGGTCCGTGTCGCCGGTGTGGTAGAGCCTCGCCCCCTTGAAATCCACCACAAAACCGAGCCAGCCGTTGGCCTTGGGGTGAAAGGTCTTGTTGATGTTGTAAGCCGGAACAAGCTCGATGGCAAGACCCAGCACCTCCAGACTATCCCCGGGTTTCACCGTGCGGATGTCGCCTTTAAGCTTGGCCGCGCTGGTCTTTTCCGTGACGATGACCGTGTCCTGTTTCTGGATTTTTTTCACATCCTCGGGAGAGCAGTGGTCGTAATGGCTGTGGGATATGAGGATCAGGTCCGCCGCTGGTCCCCCGTCGATTTCATAGGGATCGAGGTACACGACGATGTCCTGGCTGATCCTGAAACCCGAATGACCCAGCCACTCGATGCCGTCGAAAAGATCTTCCACCATGGTTTCCTCCTTGTGGGTTTTGGTTGTGTCCGGACGCTGAAAGGCTATCATACGGGTTATCCGGATCCCGGGCAAACAAAATTTCCTCCGGAACGCCCTCCATAATAAATCTTTACAACTCCTTTGTTTTTCATTATTTTTTACCAACAATGCACCCACAAAACAACACGTCCGTCCAAACAGGCCAGATTATCCCGGGCCCAGGGCGGGCATAAGCTTCCCAAAACACCGGACGAACTGGAACAGGCCCATGGTTGAAGTCAAAGGACAGAAGGTCAGCCGCATCAAGCAGACCATCATCGATTTTCTGATCACCATGCCACTGTTCGACGAACTCAGCCCCATCGAACTGTCCACCACGGCCGACTACATGAACTTCTTCGAACTGGAACAGGGCAAGACCCTTTTCAGGGAAGGCGATGCGGGGGACTACATCTGCTTTGTGGTGGACGGGGCCGTGGATGTGCTGAAACTCGCGGCCACGGGGCAAAGGGCCGTCATCGCCACCCTGACCCGGGGAAGCACCCTCGGGGAGATGTCCATCATCGACAACATCGCCAGGTCCGCCACGGTGAGGGCCAGAAAGGATTCCACCCTGGTGATTCTCTCCCGAAAAGGCTTCAACACCATCCTGGACAACCACCCCAAGATCGGGATCAAAATACTCAAGGGCATCGCCCGGCTCCTCAGCCTCAACATGCGGAGAACGTCCAGCCACCTGGCCGACCACATCGTGTCCCCGTCCGACGGGGAGGGCTGAAAATCCCTGATCATGCCCCTTGCTTTTTTAAGCTTCACCGACTATTTTCTTTTCCATGACTGAGACCTTTAAAAAAAGAAAAAAAGACACGGTTTCCAAAGACGTGGTTTTCGACAAGCTGCCCCCCCATCACATGGAGGCGGAAGAGTCGGTGCTGTCCGCCATTCTCCTGGACAACGACACCCTCACCGACGTGGCGTCGATCCTGAAACCCGATGATTTCTACAAACCGGCCCACCAGATCATCTACGAGTCCATGACCGAACTGTTCAACAAAGGGGAACCCGTGGACCTGGTGACCCTGATGAACCATCTCAAGGCCAAGGGCAAGCTGGAAGAAGTGGGGGGAGCGGCCAACCTGGCCCGGCTCCTGGACACGGTCCCCGTGACCCTGAACGCCGAGTACCACGGCCGGATCATCCACGACAAGGCCTCGCTCCGGCGGCTGATCGAAAAATCCTCGGAGATCATCCACCGATGCTACGCCGAACAGGGCGACGCCTCGGAGATCATCGACTTCGCCCAGACCGCCATCTTCAACGTGGCGGACAACAAGCTGAAACCCACCTTCTCGCACCTCAGCGAACTGGTGATGAAAAACATCAACACCCTGGAAGAACGGCAGAACAACAACAGCGAGTACACGGGCATTCCCACGGGTTTCAAGCAGCTGGACACCCTGACCTCGGGCCTCCAGAACTCGGATCTGATCATTCTGGCGGCCCGGCCCAGCATGGGAAAAACCGCTTTTGCCCTGAACATCGCAAGGAACGTGGCCATCAACGAAAACAAGCTGGTGGCGGTCTTTTCACTGGAAATGTCCAAGGAACAGCTGTCCATGCGCCTTCTCACCGCCGAGGCCCGGGTGAACTCGGACCGCCTGAAAACCGGCATGATCGGCGAAGACGACTGGCATCAGGTCACCGAAGCGGCGGGGATCATCTCCGAAGCGCCGATCTACATCGACGACACCCCCAACGTCACGGCCATGGAGATCCGTGCCAAGGCCCGGCGTCTCAAGATGGACAAAGATCTTTCCCTGATCATCATCGACTACCTCCAGCTGATGAAAGGCCCGTTCATGGGAGACCGGCGCGACCTGGAAATCTCCGAAATCTCCCGGTCCCTGAAATCCCTGGCCAAGGAACTGAACATCCCCATTCTGGTCTTGTCCCAGCTCAACCGCCAGGTGGAGCAGCGGGCCGACAAGCGCCCCATGATGTCCGACCTGCGTGAATCCGGCGCCATTGAGCAGGATGCCGACATCATCACCTTCATCTACCGGGACGAAGTGTACAACAAGGACGAGAACAACCCCAACAAGGGCAAGGCCGAAATCCTCGTGGCGAAAAACAGGAACGGCGCCGTGGGCCGGGCGATCCTGACCTTTATCGGCCAGTACACACGGTTCGAGAATACGATGCTGGGAGAATATGGAGATATGGGAGCGTATGAATAAGAGATGGATAAGAGATGAACGTCGAACGTTCAACGCTCAACGTCCAATGGCGAACGGACACCGTTGCCCGAATCCATTTCGTTGCGCCAGAAGGGCAAGGACAGGGGACGCACCATTTAAATGCCCCCATCCTCCATTGGATGTTGGATGTTGATGCCCATGTAAAAAGTCGGGAGTTCAGCAAGGGACATAATTGTAATA
>CAZWTY010000148.1:0-6094 GCA_964637565.1 uncultured Desulforapulum sp. | reverse complement strand
GGCTTCTGGATCGGATGGACTTAGTGCCTGAAAATTCATGGATATTTCTATTGCTTTTACCCCCGATTTAACCTATCGTCCGGCAACATTACCAGGGGGGGGGAAATCTTATTTTTTAAAGCCTCCTTTCCCCGATTCGATGAACCTCAACACCCGTAGGCTCTGGTGACTCTCTGACTTACGATATCAAGGATACGAAGTCAGATGGAGATGTCACCTGAACAGGATGCGGTTAAATCCGCCGCTTTGACCATTGCCCTGAATACCATTGAAAACGATAGCTCAGACCATTTTCTGCTGAATATGATGCAACGTCTGATTGCATTCAGTGATCGAATCATCGACAAAGCGGAAAACAACGATGAAGATCCCCGGATCGAGTGTTCCTGCGGCTGTAGTTACTGCTGCCATATGCAGGTCAAGGTGACGCCACCGGAATGCTTCCTTATCTTTGCGTACATCCTTGAGACATTTTCTGCACAGGAAATCGAACGCCTCAAGCAGAGGATCGATCACAACAGGGATCTCACCGAAGACAGATCGTTCCATGAAAGAGTCCTTTTAAAACGAGATACCCCCTGCATCTTTCTGACCGATCATAGGTGTGATATCTACCATGCCAGGCCGCTGATCTGCCGGGCATGGCATTCACTGAACAGAAAAGGCTGCAAACAGGCGTTTCTGTCAGATAATTCCGATTCGGAAATCGAAACCGCTCCATTGAGAAACTACGTGCTTGGCATGATCAGGGAAGCCATTCATGATGTTTGCGTTCAAAAAAACTGGGAGTATGACACCTATGAACTCCCCTTCGCCTTGTTCAGCTGCTTTCATCATTCAAATCCCATGCAAAACTGGATACAGCACCACCCTCCGTTTGAAAAGCTCTAAAATTCGCGGATGGATCAGTCCATACAATGGATGTGATGTCTGATCGATTTGTGATTTTCCGGATTATTCACATCTTTGACTTGAATCAATGAAACACGCGCCGTCCGGGTTTATTCTTGAGCCACAACCAACACAGACGGAGGTGGGACATGAACCGATTGGAAACCCTTTTGAGACAGCAGCACGTTCTGGCGGAAGCCATCCTTGAAACGGAAAAACGTCTTCCGGCCCATTCGGTTAAACCGCCGGTGATGCTGGACCTGTTCGCCCTGGAGGACGAGTTCGCTCGGGTCACGTCGGAAATTCGGAAACTTCAGGAAGGGGTGTCATGAGCCGGCAACCCTGGTCTTTCGAGGAAAAGGCGCAAGAGCTGAAAAAAGTCCTGGCCGCGCGAAACGGCGGAGACGGGCTGCAAACCTTTCGTGTGCCTTTTTTCGGGGATGTTCACACAGTGGGGCCGGAACGGGTGACGAACAGCCGGAACGAAGAGGTGACATCCGCCGTGGCGGTGCTGCTCATGACCTGGGTTCTCCGGGACAAGGCGGAGCCGGAGGACCGCCCGCCGGTGTGGATCGGGTTCAGGGAATGCCGGGAAGCCGGGCCCCTCATGGGCTACTTCCAGGAAAACACCGCCAAGACCCTGGAGCGGTCCTTTGAAGGACAGATGGACGGACTGAAGGCGGCGGCCCTTGCCCTGGGGGCCGAGGTTGTCCACGGCGACCCTGGATTTGACCTTTCCCTGGTTTTCCAGGCACTTCCCGGCCTTCCCGTCCTCCTGAGATTTTCAGACCGGGAAGACGGCATGCCCGCGTCCTGCCAGATTCTTTTTCCCGAATCGGCCCAGGACCGGCTGGACATCCGCTGCCTGGGCGTGATCGGAACCTGGCTGACCGGCGGCCTGATCGGTCAAACCGGTCGCCTTTAAATCTTAGGCACTCTGTTTTTCGGGATGCTTTCCCGTGACACCGGCGTAGAATTTCCGGATGATCTTCATGTCCGCCTCAAGGTTTCCCGTGGGGGTGATGAACGGCCCCAGCCCCCCTTTTTTTCTCTTATAGTCGATGTAGCCCAGGGCGATGGGAACCCCTGCCCCGTGGGCGATGTGGTAAAATCCTGTTTTCCAGTACTGCACCTTGTTCCGCGTGCCGGAGGGGGGAATGATGATGACCAGCCTGTCCTCGCGGTTGAACGCCTCGATGGTCTGGGCCACCACGTTGCTGGATTTGCCCCGGTCGATGGGAATGACCCCGAGCCACAGCATCAGCCGCCCCAGAGGCCCTTCTGTCAGGGACTTTTTTCCCATGGCGTACACCTTGATATCCAGGGCGAAAGCCACGAGCATGGTGTAGAAAAAATCCCAGTTGCTGGTGTGGGGCGCGGCGATGACCACGTATTTCGGCGCCCTGTGCCCTTCCTCCGCGTAAGTCCAACCGAGAACGAAAAGCACGGCCCGGGAAAGTCCGTGCATGAACCGGCTCAGAACCGGTGAATGAAAAATGGTTTTCTGCATATCCCCCTCCTTGAAATGGTCTTTCATGGCGTTACCTGTGTCCTTAAAAAAACCATGGGATATGATCCGTCAGGAACAGGGCGTTCCCTGAACGGAAAAACGGAACCCCGTTCAGAAAGTCCGGACTGAATAGCAGAGAAACGAAAGGGAATCAAGATTTTCACGAGGACGTCTCATCAATTGATATGATATTGCCCGTTGAAGCCCTATCGCTTTCGGTATCGGTATCGCTATCGAAACCTTCCGGCTCTCGGCCCGAACCCGATAGCGATAGCGAACCCGAGATCCCTGGCTTCGCCACTGATTTTTATTATCCGTCCATGAACCATGGCCTTGTCCCATGGGACGGCCCTGGTTTTTTCATTTATAAATATTGACGGCACCGCCCATGTTCATGTACAAAACGTCATTTAAACAAACGTTTTCAATGTTTTGATTTGACCTGGTCTCCAGGTTTTTATGTTTTTGGCCATCAGAAAGGCGTGTCCGGGAGACCGGGGGCGAAACGAGTCATGATACAGTTGATCAAAGGATTCAAGGACATCCTGCCCGATGAAATCGGACTCTGGCAGGAAATCGAGGCCGCGGCCCGGCAGATGTTCGAGGATTTCGGCTACCGGGAGATCCGGCTTCCCATCGTGGAGAAATCCGAACTGTTCGCCCGCAGCATCGGCGACACCACGGACATCGTGGAAAAGGAAATGTACACCTTCGACGACGGAAGGCGGGGCCTTGTGACCCTGCGTCCCGAGGCCACGGCGTCGGTGGTCCGGTCGTACATCCAGCACAAGATGTTCGCCGAAGACCCGGTCCGGAAGTTCTACACCATCGGCCCCATGTTCCGGCGGGAGAGACCCCAGAAAGGCCGTTACCGCCAGTTCTACCAGATCGATGCCGAGGTGTTCGGCATCTCCTCGCCCCTGATCGACGCCCAGATCATCTTCATGCTGGTGTCCCTGTTCGAACGACTGGAAGTGAAAGACGTGTCGGCCCACATCAACTGCCTGGGCTGCCCGGAATGCCGTCCGGATTTCCAGAAAGCTTTGTACCGCCTTCTTGAAGAGAAAAAAGGCGAGCTCTGTGAAAACTGCGTGAGGCGCAGCGACAAGAACCCCTTACGGACCCTGGACTGCAAGGTTCCGACCTGCCGCGAGGCCCTGGCCGAAGCCCCGTCGATCCTGGACTACCTGTGCGACGGTTGCAAAGCCCATTTCGACACGGTTCGGCAGCAGCTCGACAAGCAGAACATCAGCTACGAGGTGGACCGTCATCTGGTGCGGGGCCTGGATTATTACACCCGCACCGCTTTTGAAATTCTCACCAACAGCCTGGGCGCCCAGAACGCCGTGGCCGGAGGCGGGCGTTACGACGGCCTGGTGGAAGCCCTGGGCGGCCCTTCGGTTCCGGCCATCGGGTTTGCCATCGGTTTCGACCGCTTGGCAGAAATCCTGTCCCAGACCCGGACAGCGGCAGTAAAACGGCCGAAAATCTACCTGGCGCCCCTGGGTGACGCTTGCAGAACCATGGCTTTCGAGTGGGCCTGCGCCCTGAACCTTTCCGGCGTTCCCACGGAAATGGACTTCGAGGACAGGAGCCTGAAAAATCACATGAAACGGGCGGACAAGGTCCACGCGGCCCACACCCTGATTTTCGGGGAAAACGAGCTGGTGAACGGCCATGCGGTTTTGCGGAACATGGAAACACGGGAGCAGAAGGAGATTCCCATCGTCAACCTCGTTCCCCATATCATCAATCTGATCAGATAAAGGAGTTATCAACGTGGCGGATATACTTGGAAATATGAGACGGACCCATGGTTGCGGCGATCTTGACGAACGTCTGGTGGGCCAGGATGTGGTCCTCATGGGCTGGGTTCAGAAACGCCGGGATCACGGCGGCGTGATTTTCATCGACTTCAGGGACAGAAGCGGCATGAGCCAGATCGTGTTCAACCCCGAAGAAAACCCGGTATCCCATGAAAAAGCGAAGGACATCCGCAGCGAATACGTGCTGGGCGTCAAAGGCCGGGTGGTGCTTCGTCCGGCGGACATGGTGAACGACAGGATCAAGACCGGAAAAATCGAGGTGATGATCTCGGAACTCAAAATCCTCAACGAAGCGGTGACCCCGCCTTTCCCTGTCGAGGAAACGGTGGACGTGAACGAAAGCGTCCGCCTGAAACACCGGCACATCGACCTCCGGCGTCCCCATTTCCAGAAGAACCTCATCGCCCGTCACAAGGCGGGTCTGGCGATCCGGAACTACCTGAACTCCCTCGGGTTCCTGGACATTGAGACGCCCTTCCTCACCAAAAGCACCCCGGAAGGCGCCCGGGACTATCTGGTGCCCAGCCGGGTAAACCAGGGCCAATTCTACGCCCTGCCCCAGAGCCCCCAGCTTTTCAAGCAGCTTCTGATGATGAGCGGTTTCGACCGTTACTACCAGATCGTCCGGTGCTTCCGTGACGAGGACCTCCGGGCCGACCGTCAGCCCGAGTTCACCCAGATCGACCTTGAAATGTCCTTCGGTGGCGAGGAAGACGTGATGGCCGTGGGCGAAGGTCTGGTGGCCACGGTGTTCAAGGAGATCCTGGGGATCGAACTGAAACTCCCCTTCGACCGCCTGCTGTTCGAAGACGCCATGGACCGCTACGGCCTGGACAAACCGGACTTGCGTTTCGGCATGGAGCTGAAAGACGTGACCTCCATCGTGAAAGGCTCAGGTTTCAAGGTTTTCGCCGACGTGGCGACAAACGGCGGCATGGTGAAGGCCCTGAACGCCAAGGGTTGCATCGACATGTCCCGCAAGGACATCGACGACCTCACGAAATTCGTGTCCATCTATAGGGCCAAGGGTCTGGCCTGGATCAAGGTGAAGGAAAACGAGTGGCAGAGCCCCATCGCCAAGTTCTTCACCGATGACGAGAAAAAAGCCCTGGCCGAACGCATCGAAATGGAGCCCGGCGACCTGGTGTTCTTCGTGGCGGACCAGATCAAGGTGGTCAACGAAAGTCTGGGCAACCTCCGGAACCATCTGGCGGAAAAACTGGGACTGATCAACAAAGACGATTACCGTTTCCTCTGGGTCACCGATTTCCCCCTGTTCGAATACGACGAGACGGACAAACGGCTCCAGTCGCCCCACCATCCGTTCACGGCCCCGGCCGAAGCGGATTACGACAAGATCGACACCGATCCCCTGGCCGTGAAATCCAGGGCCTACGACCTGGTCCTGAACGGCACGGAAATCGGCGGCGGCAGCATCCGTATCCACAACAAGGACCTTCAGGTCAAGATCCTGGAGCGCCTGGGCCTTGAGAAAAACGAGTACGAGGAGAAATTCGGCTTCCTCCTGTCCGCCCTGGAATCCGGTGCGCCTCCCCACGGCGGCATGGCCTTCGGCTTCGACCGGCTGATGATGATCCTCTGCGGCCAGCCCTCGATCCGCGACGTCATCGCCTTCCCCAAAACCCAGAAAGCCACCTGTCTCCTCACCGACGCCCCGTCGCCCGTGGACCGGAAACAGCTGGACGAACTGGCCTTGCGAGTAAGGAAAGTGGAAGAATAAAGCCAAGCTTCATTTTCATGACAACGAACGGCCCGTGTTACCACGGGCCGTTTTTTTTTGATAACAATTCCTTGCCTCCGGCGGCCCTGCCGGGGGCCAAACTTTTGAAAAGTTTGACAAACGGAT
>CAZWTY010000147.1:0-6312 GCA_964637565.1 uncultured Desulforapulum sp. | reverse complement strand
TCGGCAACGACAAATCCATTTCGGTGAAAAAGAACCATACCGAAGCTGTCGGCGAAAACATGAACCTCACCGTGGGCCAGAATCTCGATGAATCCACCGGTGAGAACAAGACGATCTCCGTGGGAAAGAACCGCGATGAAACCGTGGGCGAAAACGCCAGAACAAGTATCGGCAAGAATAGCACACGTTCCATCGGTGAAAACAGCACCATCGACACCGGAAAGGATCTGACCGAAACCATCGGAAGAAAACACACCCTGGACGTGGGCGATGATTCGTCTGTCAGTGTCGGCAACAATCTTTCCGTGATGGTAAGCCAAAAAATCGTGCTCACCAGCGATGACCAGATCACCATCCAATGCGGAAGCGCCAGCATCGTCATGAAAAGCGACGGACGAATCCAGATCAAAGGCGCGGACATTTCCATTGACGCCAGCGGCAAGCTGGTGACCAAAGGGGAGAAGATCTCAGGGAATTGAGGATGACGATGACGGATTTGCTGAACAGTCTGTATACGGAACATCTCGAAGAAATTTCATTTCTTTACGAGCGCTGGCTGGCGATGATGGCAGCCGGATGGGACCCTCGTGATTTCAAGGAGATGGAAGATCGACTTGAAGCCCATATTGACGCCCTGGTTGAAGATGACCTGGCCCTTGGTGTGTGTGAGCAAAGGGCGGAGGAAGGAGACTTCGGGGAGTGCTACGGGGCTTGCCGGGTTTTTTTGCGGCGTTCTCATGACAAAGGCCTGGAACGCCTGATCGCAAGCCTGAATGAGACAGACCTCAAAAAAATAAAAGGGATTTCAGATGCGATCTGCCACGAGCCGGGGCCTGAAACAGAACGCTGGCTTGCAGGTGGTTTCTATCGAGCATTTCTGGAAAAGACGAATAAAACACAAGAGAATCCCAAAGGAGCCATGCCATGAATGACGATATATCCGATCTGTCAAATTCCTCGATGCAGCGGTGTGTGAACGGCCCCCTCGCTCAGTTTGTGATCGGCCGGCTGATGCAAAGCAAAAAAGCGGGTGAGATTCTTGTAGCGTGTCACGGTCTTGACCCCAGGCCCGCTCGGCTTCTGGCCGGCATGAATCGCGTTGAGCTTATCAAACATGCGGCCCATGGCCAGGAGGTCCTTGTGGTGTTTGCCCATGACAACCCGGATGAGCCGGTGATTGTCGGGGTGATGGAAAATATTCTGGAGAGCATGGTGTCCATGGAAGATAGCCCTGCCATAGTTCCGGCCGACCCTGAACAGGTGGTGATCCGGGCTGAGAAGGAAGTGGTCCTGGCCTGCGGGGACAGCAGCATCTCTCTGACCAGGGAAGGCCGGGTTGTTGTCAAGGGCAGGAATATTTTATCCAGGGCCTCCAGGTCAAACAAGATCAAAGGACCCAGTGTGGAGATCAATTGACCCAGGACAGAGATAAATCGATCCATGAAAAATACAAACCTTCCTGAACTCTGCGTCACCGGTCTCGGCCTGGTGACTTCCGTGGGCCATGACCATAAAACAGCCTGTGCGTCCATCCGAGCCGGTTTGAAACGGTCCCAACTTTTGGGGAATTATTATCTGTTCACCAAAAAAACCTTGGAAGACCCGGATGACGGTTATGTTGGAGGTCATCCCGTTCTTGACGGACATTATGATGACCGGGATGGCCGGATCGTGGACCTCCTTTCTATGGCGTTCCAGGACTTGTCATGTCAGGAAGATTGCGAGGATCTGCTGGCTGAAGCTCCCCTCTGGCTCGCCCTTCCTGAAAACGAACGGCACACGGTGGATGACCTCGCCTTGAAAAAACAGTTGAAAGACTGTTTGGCCATTCCATGGGATGACGAAGGTTTCAGGTGGTTTCAGAACGGCCATGCGGGAATGATCGTGGCTCTGGCCGAAGCGGCAAAAGCCATGTCAATGGGGATGTTTCATCGGGTGTTGATCGCCGGGGCGGACAGTCTGATCGGAGTCAAGGATCTCAGACGTTTCAACCGGCTGGGCCGTTTGAAAACGGTTCTTAACCCCGCAGGTTTTATGCCCGGAGAAGCCGCGTCCGTCATGGTTCTTGAGACTCTGGAATCGGCACGTCAAAGAAAGGCGAACATTCATTTTCAAATCAGATCCTTTGCCCTGGCAACAGAAGAAAAAACCGTGCTTTCGGAAAAACCCCAGGGCGGGGACGGACTTTCCAGGGCGATTTCCATTCTTTTAGGACAGGAAAAACAGGCATTCCACAGCCTGGATGCCCTGATCAGTGACATGAACGGGGAAACGTACAGAGCCGACGAACTGTCCATCGTCTATTCCCGGGTCATGGGGAAGGTGGATGGAGAAAAAAACATGATTTTCCCGGCACGGTGCATTGGCGACACAGGGGCCGCAAGTCCCGGCGTTGCTTTTTGCGTCGCGGCGCGAGCCATAGAACGCGGGTATCTGGCCCGTGACAGCGGAAAAGGTTCAGGCAATGCGCTAATTCTTGCCTCCTCGGATACGGGAGAACGAGGCGCGGTGCTTGTCGGACGGAATATAAACGATACGTGTTTCCACACCCCAGGGAGATCAAACCCATGCCCGTAACCGTCAGCGTGAACGGACGCAGCGTTGTCCACAAGGACAGCGGAGGAACATCCATTGCAGGCCCCGATGTGTGCCTGACCCCGTGCGGGCCGTCCATGGTTCCCGTTCCCTATGTCAACATGGCCCAGAGTTCGGATATGGTCAACGGCGCCAAAACCGTGTTTGCCGACGGCCATCCCGTAGGCCATGAAAAATCCTATTTCAGCATCAGCAAAGGGGACGAAGCTGGCACAGGAAAAGGGGTGGCCTCGGGAACCCACAAAGGCATCGCCGAATTCATCAATTTTTCATTTGATGTGTCCGTTGAAGGGAAGGGGGTGGTCAGGGCCTTTGAACAGATGGTTCACAACAACAAAAACACCCCTCCCACCGTTCTTCTCCAGCCTCCGGCCGTGCCGGCCATCATCCCCGAAACCCCGGAAATCCCCTGCCAGGACACGGTGGAAGTCCAGTTTTACGATGTGTTCGACGAACCCATGGAAGGTTTCGAGGTGGATATGGAAGTCGATGGAAAAAAACTGGACACCCACACCATGAGCCGCGGCCAGATGATTCATGTGATCGACAAGGAACAAGCGGACCTTGCTCTCAAAAGAGACGGTTACGGATTTGAGGAAGTGGAAGAATAGCTTAGTCAGGGAGCGTCCGATGGCACAGAAAACAAAGAAACTGGATGTCCGCAAAAAAGTCCCCAAAGACGGAAAAGTCAAATACAAACTCAAGCCTGAATTGGCCGTGGTGGTCTATCCCGCCCTTGGAAATCCGGCCATTGTCCGAAAAACCAAGGTCAAAGACACCTATACATCCAGACTGGAACTTGTTATCCTTTGCCAGGTCAATACCCTGACGGAAGATATCGTGTCCCAGCATCTTAAAATATCCGCCTGGGCTGACAAAGACAAAGGCACGACCATCAGAGACAAAACCATTCATGCCCTGTATGAAAAAAATCCGGCTGCCATCACTTTGTCCCAAGGGTATCCTGCCGACACGGAAACCCTGGGGCTTGGCCCGGAAGGCCAGGACGATGACGATGAGCGTTTCCGAGTCAAACTCAGCCAGATCAACATGTTTCCCTGGATATTGAACAGTCTGAAAAAATACCCGTACCTTTATAAAATCACCGTGGACCTGAAAGACATTCCCCGGGGCATGTACAATATCTGGTGGGTCAACACCGACGATTACCACGAAATTTATGAGCGGCCGGAGTGGTGGAATCTGGTCCGGCACATCAAGGATTATGCTTCCGGCCGATCCGGTATGCCACGGCCGTTCAAACGGGAACTGAAAGAATACGGCGGGGGTGTCGTGGACACCTCGAACAATCCCAAAAAAAAGGATCTGGACGAAAACATACGAGCGTCGATCTATCACCCCTTTTTTGTGGTCACGAAAAAGAACCTTAGCATCGGCCATGTGACGGACATCCACCTGGATTCAAGGATGGACGTATACGGGCAATGCGAGGCCAGTGTCATTGAGGTGAAAGAAAACTGCCCGCCGGTGGCCCAGGGGAAAACCAGGAAAATCGTCAACAGGACGTTCCATGTTCCCATCAAGAACCGGATCGCCAACTTCAACAAAATATTCATGGATATCTGTGAAAAACTCATCCAAAAGGGCGCGGATTTACTTGTCATCACAGGCGACCTTGTGGATTACAACAGGGGTCTGCACGCACCCCAGACCCACCGAACATGCTTTGAACCTGTTTCAGTGACCTGGAAGGCCCTGAGTTCCAAAGTATCCAGCGACGAGTATTATCAAGACGACCGGAACTGGTTTTTGTTTTACAGAAAACTGCTTGAATTGTATGACAGGCCCAATGCCGTGCCCGTTTTCACCATGCTGGGCAACCACGACTACGTGAACTACGGCATGGCCCCCTGGCCCCTTGCGGGTCTTCCATGGAACGGGGTGTTCGACCAGAATCTGACGCTCTACGAGTCGGCGCTTTGCTTTGGAGAAGGGTACAACGGCAACTCGGCGTTTGTCAGGGATGTGGTTGAAAAAACAGATTACGTGGAATGGTACACCCTCTTCATCAACCCGTTTACCGATTATGTGGTGAACGTGGGCGATCTGAGCCTGCTCATGGTGGACTGGGCAGTCAAAAGCAACATCGCCACATCCGTGATAAAAGGTTCGGGAGGACTTCACCACGCCCGGCACATGTTCAAAAAAAAGTCGGACTTCGATCAGGCAGTGGACGACGGTATGGGCGGCACAACCGTGGCCAACTTCGAGCCCTTTCCTTTGAGGAACTATTCCATCTATGAATCATGGATCAGGCGGAATGACAAAATCAAGATTCTTTTCATGCATGCCACGGGCATCTGCCCCAAAGACGATGTGTCCATCGGCCAGATCAATCACGACCTCGCGTGGACCGACAGCGAGTTGCGCTACGGAACATTTGACAACCGGCGGGACGAGGTCTTGAACGATGTGGAAAAAGGGTTTCTCAACATGATCGTGGCCGGCCACAGTCACCGGAACGTGGTGATGGAGGTGGATCAGAGTCACACGAAAAAGGCCAGGGTTCTGGGTGCGGGCGAGCATTACGGCATCGTCAGGCATCCTGCGGCCAACCTGGTCATGGTCACCTCCAGCGGCGGCCCCCTGCCCAAGTATCTTCCCGGCGGCCCGAAAATCTGCGCCTGCCCCGACCAGTTCAACTATGGCTGGGATTATGATTCGCACCTCCTCTCCAAAAACGAGTTTTACCGATACGTGCCGGATGATGTGAAAGGCGATATCAAGGAAAACCTGTCCCACCTGGACAAAAAAGAACACCGATGTCAGGTCTGCGGCAGGCTTGCCAAAGACATGGAACAAAAAAAAGCCAAGCGGCACAGGCCGGGAGGCAGCCTCCTCACGTTTTCCATTCCGGCCGAAAAAGACTCCCGGCCCATGGTCTCCATCGAATCCATCCTCTCGGACGTTAGCGGTTCCTGGCCCAGGCTCGGGGTGATGGGGGATGAACACGGGATTTTCACCCAGAGCATGAAAATGGAGCATATCGACAGTTATGATGATTTTACATTCTGGAAAAGAGAGAAGCCCATCAGCATTATCAGCCGAAAACCGTTTACATATCACGGCTACATGGAGTTACCGGACAAGGTCCGGTATGTGACGTTCACCAGGGGCGCTCTTACCGACAAAGCTTACCCTGTGACGATGGACAGGGAAGATGGGGGGAAGGCCGCTACTAAAAACGGTAAACCCGTTGATTGCAAACGGGTGATCCGGCAGTACATCGGGAAGGATTTTTTTGAATATTTTATGATAGCAGCAAGTGATGAAGAGGATTTTGCTTTTGGAAGGTACGCCTCCAAAGATACAAAAGATACATGGGATCGTGAAATTAAAATGTATAACGAAGTTGAAACGGTCAAAAACAATGAAACGGAAGCTTTCAAACCGACTAAGGTTGATCCTTACAAAGGACTTGTCATGAATTTTTTAAGAAAACCGGACCTCAAAAAAAGGATACGTGTCTGTGGATACTGATCGCATCAAAACAAGTCTCTTGCTCATGGTCATTTTAACGTTATTCACCACATGCATCACAACAGGAAAACAGCCCATGGAAAACGACGCGCTGAAATTATTGAAACGAAGTGAAACAAAATTCAACGAACAGTATAAAGACAAGCCCATCGACCTGTCCTTCATGGATCTCAGCGGCATGACCATCAAAAAAGCCGTGCTGGCCAACGCGGATCT
>CAZWTY010000146.1:3572-6326 GCA_964637565.1 uncultured Desulforapulum sp. | reverse complement strand
CCATGCGGAAAGGGTGAGCCGTGAACCCATTCACCATTCGATGTTCATAAAAATGAGGCAATCGGAATTTTATTCTGACAACCACTATAAACCGGCAACTAATTTGACGTCGTAAGAATTCATTCGGGCTGTGACTGCTTGAATCATCACGGAAAAATAATCGACCGTTCCCCTGCCAGTCATTCCGGGTCGGCTTCGGAATTGAGTCTATCACCGGGAATTGAAGGTGTTTGGCGGATGAAACATGGCTTTATGCGAGGTTTGAGATTTTCTCAATCAGGACTGGCAAGGGTGAACGGAACTGGCGGCGAGCTGAAAACACCGGTCACCAGGTCCCGGGGTTTACGGGCCAAAGGTTCATCGGCCTGGTAGTGGACTTCCAGGCTGTAGGTTCCCGGGCGGTCCAGGCTGTGCCAGGCGTTCAGGTCGAACCGGGTGGAAAGGCTCCGGCCGGGGGGGAGAAACACGTAATCCTCCGGGCCGGAAAAATTCCGGTCGTAATCGACGGGGGCGGGACAGGTGATCTCGTTTCCCGCATCGTCGCGGAGGGTAATGAAAATCTCCCGGCTAAGATGGTCTTTGTACCCCACGGCCATCCTCTTGTTGATCCGGATGGGAGTTGTGCTCGGGTTCGCGAGGGTCACCGTCACCCACACCGGGTTGCCGGCGTGAAGGTCACCTTCCGGAACAAGAGCCGTTACAGTGATGTCCGTCATGGATCTCTCCCTGTCCGTCAAGGGCGGTTCCTTGCATTGAAGTCGTCCATCACGGCCTGGTGCGTAGCCTGGTCGGCAGCCCTGGCCCTGTCGAAACGTTGTTGAACGCGGGTCCGGATTTCGGTGAACCGGCCCCAGTTGGCCTGCTGTTCGGCCGTGCTCAGGCGGTCCCAGAACTGGAGGCAGCGTTCGGCGTCGTCCATGAATCCCGCAAGACCCTCCCAGTGCATGCCTACGCTCATGATTTCAATGCCTTCGGCGAGAAATTCCCGGAGATTCTGGTTGGCCATGCCCGAACGCCGCTGCTGGACATGTTCCAGTTCGTGGCGGATGGTGTGGACAAGGCCTTCATAGCCCTGGGCAAAGGCGTCGGGGCCGATCACCACGGTGGAGTCTCCTGGAATGGGTCCGCTGGTACTGGCGTTACTGCCGGCCAGGGCCGGGTCGTAAGTCAGGCTTGCAAGGCCTGTGGTGGGCATGTTGTGGCCGTCCACGATCATCCAGACGATCCGGCCCCGGCTGTAACCTCCCCGCATCATTTCAAGGACGATGGTCCGCAGGGTCCGCATGCCCACCATGCCGTCGATGTCGGTCATCCGGAAATCAGCCTGCCATTCCACGATGGCGTGGATGGTGTTTTCGTCAAAACGACCGGTCTGGGGCGCTCCCACGATATCCTGGATGATCCGGGTGTGGGTTTCGCTGTAACGGCTGTTGTTGTAAACGATGGCGTCCTGGATCTGTTCCGGGGACAGGGCCGGAGGCTCCTGCTCCCGGCCTGGGGGCCGGCGTCTCAACTCCCGCTGAACCGAAGGCGCCATGGAATCGGCGGCATGACCGATCCCGATTTTCCTCATCAGGATGCCGGACTGGAGAAGGTGGCCCATGGCCTGGTTGCCCAGCCGGGCCTGAAGCGTCCGGACGGAATCAAAGGGCCCGAGACCAGTGGGACCCGTTTTGACGACCATTCCCGGTAAAACCGTCTTAGGACCCGGGGCGCTGGATTGTGCGAATGTTCGGCTGTTTATCATATCGTCACCTTGTCATTCATTGTCTTCCTCCATCTGCCTCAGAGTTTCCTCAAGAACAGAAAGCCGCTGCCTGTCCTTGGGGTCGCTGGACATTGTGCATCGGCTTTCTTCTTTTTAAAGGCATGTCTGAGTTCCTGAATGGTTCTCACCATGTTGTCGTTGGCCTTGATACGTTCTTCCGGGGTCATCTTGAAAAACATGGCCACCAGTTCTTGTCTACACGTTCAAGTCCTGTTGCCGTTTTTTCTTCAGCCATCGAAGACCTTTTTTACTTATCATGATTAACGTTACAGTACATCAGAAATTTCCGGCCAGAGTGGTTGTCATAAATCCGTTCCTATTGCTCGAATGAATGAACATCCAACGCCCAACATCGAATAAAGGATAACTCCATTTCGGAATAATAATCTGACAAAAACTGCAACGTCGACCTGCAGCTCAATCAGCAGGCCATTAGCTTTTGGGGCCCATGGTGTCCGGCATCCTCACCGCCACGATCCGGCCTTTGGCGCAGACCTGGCCATTGGCGGATACGGTGGCGGTGACGATCACTTTTTTACCTTTCAGTTCTTCCACCCGCCCCCGGATTTCCAGGGGCACGCCAAGAGGGGTGGGTTTCAGATAGTCCACCTGGAGAGAGGCGGTGACGAAGCGCAAGGCCGGTTCGGACCCCATGGGCCTGTTTTCGGCTTTGTAAGACGCGGCGGCTGCTGTGCCTGTACCGTGGCAGTCGATCAGGGAGGCGATCAGACCGCCGTAGACGAACCCCGGCACGGAGATGTGGTGGGGTTTCGGTTGAAAATCCGCCACGGTTTCATCCCCGTCCCAGCGGCTTTTGATCTGGTGACCGTGGTCGTTCAGGCGGCCGCAGCCGTAGCAGTGGCTCAGGTCGTCGGGGTAAAAGTCCTGAAACGCTTTGTCTTCCATGGTCTGTCTCCTTGGTTTTGAATTTATCTCAACCATAGTACACGATCAGGCCAACCTCCGAAAGTCTGTTTTTTGAATCC
>CAZWTY010000146.1:0-3472 GCA_964637565.1 uncultured Desulforapulum sp. | reverse complement strand
TTTTTGAATCCGGATTTCAAAACCGGATTCCACGTTTTCCGGCCAGGGCCATCATCTGTTCGGCGCTGGTGGCCGGAGGGATTCTCCGGCTTTCTTCGGGTTTCGCCACCAGGCGGATGGCCTCTGATGGACAGGTGGTCACGCAGAGCCCGCAGCCGATGCATCGGGCCAGGTCCACTGCGGCTTTTTCCTCGCCGGTCATGGAAAGGGCGGCCATCTGGCAACGGTCCAGGCAGGCTTCACAGCCCACACAGGCGTCGGCGTCAATTTCCGCGTAATGGTTGGAGAACACCAGATCCGCCGGGTTGGGGAACATGTTCAGGCTCTTCAGCACACCGCAGCAGTCCCCGCAGCAGTTGCACATGCCGCCGGGATTCTGGCTCGTGGCGGGCTGGGTGACCAGGCCTTGTTCCTGGGCTTTGCTGAGAATCGCGATGGCCTCGTCCAGGCTGACCGCCCGGCCCATGTTGTGATCGATGTAGTACTGGGCCATGGAGCCGAACATGAAGCAGGCCTCGAGGAGTTTGCCGCAGCCCGAATCCGTGGTTTTCCTGAGTTTCCGGCAGATGCAGTCCGTGATCACGATGGTTTTCTGTTTCCTGAGGATTTCAACCGCGTCGTCGTAGGCGGCGATGTTCTGGGTCGTTTCAATGGAATGCTGGATGGGAACCGTCCGAAGGAAACCGCCGGCGTTTTCGGCCATGGCGTGGTAGAAATCCCCGTCAAAGTACTGCTCCACCAGCTTCGCGAAATCCTTGTCCAGCCGCTGGACCTGGAATTCGAACAGTCCGTGGACAAAGGGAATGGCCCCGTATTTTGCCGAATCCCCTTTTTTCACGCTGAACAGGAGGCCCCTTTCGGCCATGTCGGCAAGGTGGGCGGCCGTCTCGTCCACGGGTTTTCCGAGGCGCCCGGCCACGGATTCCGGGGTTTCCAGAAGGGGGGACAGGCTGAGGAAAAGCCGGGCGTCCTCATCGGAAAACATCCGTTTCAAAATGGTGATCTCGATCCCCGATTCGGTGGCGGGAAAACCCACGCTGTACATGTCCAGGCGTTCCTGGAGCTGACGGTAAAGGTCTTTTTCCATGGTGCACTCCTTTTCAAATGGCCGTGTTTTATTCTTTGGAACCCATGAGCTTCATGATCCGTTTCTGAAACGCCTTTTCCTCTTCCGTGAGATGGAAAAAGCAGCGGGTCCCTTTGGGGTTGAAACATCCGTTGCAGGACACACAGGCCGCCGCCCGGGTATCCCCGTTCATCCAGCGTCTGGGAAGATCCGGTTCCCTGATCAAAGACCGGGACAGGGCCACGGCCTCGATACCTGTTTCGGCAAGGACCGTGTCGATGGTTTGGATGTCCCTTAGACCGCCCACGAGAATCACCGGTACGTTCACCGCTTGGGTCAGGGCTTTGGCGAAATCCAGGTGGTAGGCCGTATGTTTTTTCGACCGGGACGGGGAGAACTGCCCGAACATGGTGCCTCCGCTCACCTCGATGGCGTCCAGTCCCTTTTCGGCCAGGGCGCGGGAAACCGCGAGGAAATCATCCTGGGCGAGGCCTCCGTCTGTTTTGGAGAAATCCGACCCGTTCAGCTTGATCCACACCGGAAAATCAGACCCGCAGCGTGATTTGATCTCACCGAGGATCTCGAGAACGAGACGCCTGTTGTTCTCGGGGGAGCCTCCGTATTCATCGGTCCTTGTGTTGAACTCCGGGCTTAAAAAACGGTTGACCAGGTAGCCGTGGGCTCCGTGGATCTGGACCCCGTCGAATCCGGCTGTTTTCAGGCGGACGGCCGCGTCGCCGAACTCCCGGACCAGGTCCCGGATCTGTTCCGTGGTAAAAGGGACCGGCGTGATGCCGGTGAGAGGATCGGTCACCGCCGACGGCCCGTAAACCGTGCCCTGGGGTTTTGAGAAAATCTGGGATGTGGCGTGGTTCATCTGGGCCACGATTTTCGCGTCTCGGTCGTGCACCGTGTCGGCCCAGGCCTTCAGTCCGTCAAGGCCGCTGTCGTCGGTTGCTGATACAGTTCCCGGGCCGGGGTTGTCGGTTTTCGACACCGAGACGTAGCCCGTGATGATCAGGCCCACCCCGCCGTCCGCCAGGTTCCGGTGCATGTCGAGCAATGCTTCGCTGACACGTCCCCGGTCTGCCATGCCCTCGTGGGTGGCCGAGCGGACGATCCTGTTTCTGACGGGGATGTTGCCCACCGTGGCCTGTTCAAATGTTGTTTTCGTGTTCATAGGTCCTCCTGGTCGTTTTTCCTTGGATGATAGTTTCCTGGAGCTTACCCTTTGACAAGCCGGGTCGGAAGTGGCATAAATGACAAATAACGCTCCAAAAACGTCATCAATCCGGGGCGGAGCCATCGCACAAAACGGGAGTCATCATGGCAAAAGTCAGTTTCATCGTGGATACGGGCTGCTGTTTTTCAGGGATTTCAGGCCTGATCGACAGCTTCGGGATCGCCAATCTCTGGCATGCGGACAAGACAAAAACATCGGGAACCCCCCTGTTCGAGACCGAGCTGCTCAGCCCCGACGGTCAGGCTGTCCAGGTGGGCGGCGGTTTCCGGGTCACACCGGACGGGTGCTTCGCCGACCGTGAAAAAACCGATGTGGTGGTCATCCCCTCGTTTCTTCCCAACACGGAGCTGCTCTGCGACAACGCCCGGGCCATGCTGGACTGGATCTCGGACCAGTACCGCCGGGGGGCCCGCGTGGCCACCTTGTGCACCGGGTCTTTCGTGTTGGCCGAAACAGGCCTTCTCGACCACAGACAGGCCACCACCAACTGGCTGTACGTGAGAAAATTCAGGCGCCGGCACCCCAAAGTCCACCTGAAACCGGACCGGATTCTCACCCGGGACAGCGGTCTGATCTGCGCTGGCACCAGCACGGCGTTCTACCATCTGGGCCTCCACCTGATCGACATGTTCGGCTCGCCCGAGCTTTCGGCCCTGTGCGCCAAAACCCTGCTTCTCGACAGCAAGAAGACGAGTCAGGCTTCCTATGCGATGTTCAGCGGGTACAAGGAACACGGTGACCAGGAAATCCGAAAGGCCCAGGAATCCATGGAATCCCGCTACGCGGAAACCTTCAGCATGGAACAGCTGGCGCGCCAGGTGGGCATCAGCCCCCGGCATTTCATCCGGCGCTTCAGGAAAGCCACGGGGGAAACGCCTTTGAACTACCTCCAGCAGATCCGCATCGAGACCGCCAAGTCCATCCTGGAAACAGGCGGCGCCACCGTGGACGAGATCACCCAGGCTATCGGCTACGAGAACAGCGGCACCTTCCGCAAGCTGTTCAAAACCTTCACCGGCCTGTCGCCAAGGGAATACCGGGACAAGTTTGCCCGGAGAAGCCAGGGCTGAGCGAGGCGTTGGGTGAAAATTGGTGGTGAACATCGAACATTGATGCCCATGTAAAAAGTCGGGAGTTCAGCAAGGGACATAATTGTAATAAAC
>CAZWTY010000145.1:0-6413 GCA_964637565.1 uncultured Desulforapulum sp. | reverse complement strand
GGGGATCTTTCGGCCAACACGGCCATGGTCATGGCCAAAGCCCAGAAAAAAGCGCCGAGAGCCATCGCCGATATCATCCTGAAACATATCGACGACAGGGAAAACGTGCTGGAGCGCAGCGAAGTGGCCGGTCCCGGCTTCATCAATTTCTTCCTGAAGCCCACGGCCTACCATCCCGTTCTCGACGAGGTCCATGAAAAAGACGCCCGTTACGGCATGTCGGACATGGGCCAGGGCAAAAGGACCCAGGTGGAATTCGTCAGCGCCAACCCAACCGGACCCCTTCACGTGGGCCATGGCCGGGGAGCCGCCGTGGGCGACAGCGTAGCCCGGCTGCTGGCGTTCTGCGGTTACGATGTCCAGAAAGAATACTACATCAACGATTCGGGCCGCCAGATCAACACCCTGGGCCGGTCCGTCTACATGCGCTATCTGGAAAAGAACGGCCGGACCATCGAGTTTCCCGAGGACTGCTACCAGGGCGGCTATATCTTCGAGCTGGCCGACGAGATCCTGGCCCAGCGGGGTTCCACCCTTCTCGACATGACTGAGGAGGAAGGGGTGGCCATCTGCGCCCGTTACGCAGCGGACAGCATCCTTGCCGACATCGACCAGGATTTGCGGAACTTCGGGGTGACCTTCGACCGCTGGTTCAGCGAACAGAGTCTCTACGACGAGGGCAAGGTCCAGAAAACCATCGACGAGCTGAAACAGGAAAAAACCATCTACGAGAATGACGGGGCCTTCTGGTTCAACACCACGGCCTACGGCGACGAGAAAGACCGGGTGGTGGTGCGCTCCAACGGCCAGACCACCTATTTCGCCTCGGACATCGCCTATCACCGGAACAAGTTCGAACGGGGGTTCCAGCGGGTCATCGACGTCTGGGGAGCCGACCACCACGGTTACATCCCCCGGATGAAAGCCTGCATCGAGGCCTCGGGCCATGACAAAGACGCCTTCCAGGTGGTTCTTGTCCAGCTCGTGGCCCTGTTGCGCGACGGGAAACCCGTGGCCATGACCACCCGGGGCGGCGTGTACGAAACCCTGAAAGACGTGATCGACGAGGTGGGGTCTGACGCGGCCCGCTTCATCTTCCTGTCCAGGCACTACGAAAGCCACCTGGATTTCGACCTGGAGCTGGCCAAGAAAAAGTCCAACGACAACCCGGTCTACTATGTCCAGTACGTCCATGCCAGGATATCCAGCATCCTCAAAAAAGCCGAGGAAGAACACGGCATCACCGCGGTGGAGAAAAATCCCGAAGCCGTGGCCCTGCTCCTCGAACCCGAGGAAACGGCCCTGATGAAAGCCCTGGCCCGGTACCCCGAAGTCATCGAGACCGCAGGAAAAAACCTGGAACCCCACCGGATCACCTACTTTTTGATGAATCTGGCCGGCCTGTTCCACGGGTATTACAACAAGCACAAGGTTCTCACGGAAGACAAACAATTGTCCGCAGGACGGCTCTACCTGATCCTGGCGGTCCAGAAAGTGATCAAAAACGGCCTGGCCCTTCTGGGGGTTTCTGCCCCGGAACGCATGTAACCGTTTTTCCATATTATTCTCCATCAGTTTGAGGAGCGTCGAAAAATGATCATCCAGGAAAAAAGCAGACATTCGGAAACCAAGCCGTTCATCTCCCTGAGCAGAAAAGCCTTCTTCTTCTGGTCCTTTCTCGTCACCGCCCTTTTCGCGGCCTTCTTCTTTGCAGGAACCCTGGTGGGCCGTGGCCAGGTCAAGGTGGACCTGGGCCAGTACGCCCTGTTCCAGGAAATCAACGGTATTTCCCAGGGTGCGGAAGAAAACACCGAAACCGTAAAAACTCCGGAAACCAGCCCTGACGAATCCACGGATTTCGGTTTTTACGACGGCCTCGCGTCCAAAGAGCCCAGCAGTGAACTGGCCGCGACACCGGTTCCCTCGACCCGGAAAAAGTCAAAACAGGTGGTGAAGAAAAACCTGAAGATCATCAAGCCGGACGATGTGGACAAGCCTGAAAGCACAACGGACGTGATGCTCGATGAACCACCCAGGACGGTTGCGAAGGAAAAAGCGAAACAGGAAACCGTCCCGGCGGTCGCAGACGAGAAACCGGCCGCAGTTACGGCGCAAAAAACAAAAGCGGAATCCGGGGACAAAGCCAAGGCCGACCCGGTGGAGAAATTGAAAAAAGAAATGGCGGCGGTTGATAAAAAGAACGCGGAAACCAAGCCCAAAGACACGGCAAAAGCTGACGAAAGCCCTAAGAAATACAGTCTCCAGGTGGCGGCCCTCAGAAACGCCGCCGATGCCGAGACCATGGTGAAAAAACTCAAAAGCCTCGGTTTTTCAGCCCACACCGTGAAAAGCAACGACAGCGCGCCCTGGTACAAAGTCCGGGTAGGTTCTTACAAAGACAGGGCGGATGCTGAGAAAACCATGGCAAAGCTGAAAGACAAAAACTTCGACTCATTCGTGATCGCACAGTAGAAAAAGGGAGAGTATCATGACCATATCCACCGACGACGTGATGAAAGTGGCGGATCTTGCCCGTCTCACCATCGACGACGACTTGAGGGACAGACTGGCCGTCCAGATCGCCAACATCCTGAGCTACGTGGACACCCTTGAAAAAGCGGACACCACCGGCGTGGAACCCACCACCCACGCGCTATCCCTGTTCAACGCCTTCCGGGAAGACGAGGTGAAAGCCCGCAAAGGCTCGGGAACGGAAAAAGCCATGGAAAACGCCCCGGCCAGCGAGGACGGGAGTTTCGTGGTTCCGAAAATCGTCGGACAGGGTTAACGCGCCGCAGCGCAAAGCATCTCCATAAGATTGACAGAAACAGGACTGATTTATGACTCTATACCAGCTCACCATCCACGAAGCCATGGACCGTCTCGCCAAAAAGGAGATCCGTGCCCGTGAACTCACCGCCTCGGTGTTCGAACGTATCCGTGCCGTGGAACCCGGAATCGGGGCCTACATCACCCTCACCGAAGACGACGCCATGGCCCAGGCCGATCTGGCAGAACAGGTTATCCTGAAAGGCGAGGCCGGTCCCATGACCGGGATTCCCCTTTCCATCAAGGACCTGATCTCAACCGAAGGCGTCAAAACCACTTGCGCGTCGAAAATCCTGGAAAACTTCGTGCCCACCTACGACGCCACGGTCATCGAAAAACTCAAGAAGGCAAACGCGGTGTTCACCGGCAAAGTCAACATGGACGAGTTCGCCATGGGGTCCACCACGGAAAATTCCGCGTTCAAAACCACGAAAAACCCTTGGGACACGAATCGGAACCCCGGAGGTTCCAGCGGCGGGTCCGCCGCCTCGGTGGCCGCCGACATGTGCCTGGGCTCCCTGGGCAGCGACACCGGCGGGTCCATCCGTCAGCCCGCGTCTCACTGCGGCATCGTGGGCCTGAAGCCCACCTACGGCCGGGTGTCCCGCTACGGGCTGGTGGCCTTTGCCTCATCGCTTGACCAGATCGGCCCCCTTGCCAAGGATGTGACCGACGCCGCCCTTTTGATGAACGCCATCTCCGGCCATGACCCCCTGGATTCCACCTCGGCCCCCCAGGCCGCGCCGGATTTCACGGAAAACCTGGCCGCCGGTGTCAAAGGCATGAAAATCGGCATTCCCAAAGAGTACTTCCACACCGAGGGCATCGACGAGGATGTGCGGCAGGTCGTGGCAAAAGCCATGGAGACCCTGAAATCCCTGGGCGCCGAATTCGTGGACGTCAGCCTGCCCCACACCTCCTACGCCGTGGCGGCCTACTACGTCATCGCCCCGTCTGAAGCCAGCTCCAACCTGGCCCGTTACGACGGGGTCAAATACGGCCTCAGGGCCAGTGACGCGGCCGACCTTCTCGACATGTACCAGAAATCCCGGTCCCAGGGATTCGGCCTGGAGGTGAAACGGCGGATCATCATCGGAACGTACGCCCTGTCCTCCGGTTACTACGACGCCTACTACAAGAAAGCGTCCCAGGTCCGGACCCTGATCATCGACGATTTCAAGAAAGCCTTTGAGTCCTGCGATCTCCTGCTGTCTCCCGTGTCTCCGTCACCGGCCGCAGTCCTCGGTGAAAACGCCGATGATCCCCTCAAAATGTACCTTGCGGATATCTTCACCATTCCGGCCAACCTGGCCGGGATTCCGGCCCTGAGCGTCCCCTGCGGTTTCACGAGAGACAACCTGCCCGTGGGACTCCATCTCATGGGCCGCCATTTCGACGAAGCCACCGTTTTGAAAGCCGGATACAGCTTCGAGCAGGCCACGGATTTTCACCTGAAACGACCGAAACTATAAGAGGAGACCCATGACCACCATCATGCCCGAAGGCAACAACCTGAAAAAAGCCATCACCTGGATCGATGAAATGCAAAAGGACAAAACCGACAAAAAGCTGATCCAGCTCATTGACGAGGCCGGTATGCGGTTCAACCTCGCCCCCAAGGATTCCGATTTTCTCTTCCGGTTCTACACCGAGAAAAAATAGCGGGATTCCATGACCAAGGTCCGTATCCTTCCGGAAATCCTTTCCAACCAGATCGCCGCGGGCGAAGTGGTGGAAAGGCCTTTCTCCGTGGTCAAGGAACTGGTGGAAAACGCCTTGGACGCGGGCAGCACCCAGATCCTGATCGAGGTGGAAAACGGGGGGAAAAACCTGATCCGGATTTCCGACAACGGCTCGGGCATGTCCCGGGACGACGCCCTTTTGAGCATCGAACGTTACGCCACCAGCAAGCTCTATGAAAACAAGGACCTATTCGCCATACGAACCCTGGGTTTCCGGGGGGAAGCCCTTCCCAGCATCGCCTCCGTGTCCCGGTTCACCCTGGTCAGCCGGGACAAAAACTCCGACGCCGCCACCCTGATCCACATGGAAGGAGGCAAAATCAGGAAGGTGGCCGAAGCCGGCGCCCCCCAAGGAACCATGATCACCGTGGAGCAACTGTTCTTCAACACCCCGGCCCGGCGGAAATTCCTGAAAACCACGGCCACGGAAATGGCCCATATCCTGGACACCCTGGCCTGCATCGCCCTGGGCTGGCCCCAGGTCCAGTTCAAGGTCAGCCACAACGGAAAAGCGGTGAAAAGCTGGCCGAGCGCCACGGGATTCTACGACAGGGCCGTGGACATTCTCGGCCAGGAGTTCAGGAACAGCCTGATCCCCGTGGACCACGAGGACGACATCCTGAACGTGAAAGGCCTGATCTCGTCACCGGATGTCACCCGTGGAGGTAACCAGAAGCTCTTCCTTTATGTCAACGGCCGTTACGTCAGGGACAGGAGCCTGGTCCACGCCCTTCTGGACGCTTACGGCAACCGGCTGATGAAGCAGCGTTACCCCGTGGCCGTCCTGTTCCTCACCCTGCCCTGCGACCAGGTGGATGTGAACGTCCACCCCACCAAACACGAGGTGCGTTTCGCCGAACATGGAAAAATCTATGCACGGGTCAAGACGGCGGTGGAAAAGGCCCTGGTCCGGCGGGAGAAAACCTGGAGGTCGGAATCCCTGTCACGGAAACCGGCCCCGCCATTTTCCATCCCGGACCGTATCAGCCACAAGGCCACCCTCCAGACCGACCTTTTTGACGATCCCGGCGCGGCTCCTCCTCCCACGCCGTCGGTGATCCGGGACAGGTCCGGTTCGTTCAGCGTCCCTTCCCAGCCCGTAACAGACGAACCCCGGCCGGTCAGCCCGGCGGTTTCACGCGACGACACCGACCGTTTCAGGCTTCCGGTCAGCCATCCGACTCCTTCGGCCAGCGACGAACCCGACAAGGCCCCTGACAAGGGTCCGGCATCCTCTTTTTTCAGGGAGCTTCGCGTGGTGGGCCAGCTCCGGGCCACCTACATCCTCTGCGAATCCGCTGACGGCCTGATCATCATCGACCAGCACGCGGCCCACGAACGGATCGTGTTTGAATCCATCAAAGCCGGAAAAGGCCCGACAGCCTCCCAGGCCCTTCTTCTCCCGGAAACGGTGGAACTGGGATTCAGGGAAGCGGAAGCTCTGGAAAAAGCTTTGGGGGGTCTTTTGGAAATGGGCCTTGACATCGAGCCTTTCGGCCAGAACTGCTTTGTGGTGAAAGCCGTGCCGGCCCTTCTGTCCCAGGGATCGGTGGTAAGGCTGGTGACGGACATCGCGGAAAAACTGGTGATCGCCGGTTCGTCACGGCTGCTCGAACAGGCCCTGGACGAATGCCTGATCGTCATGGCCTGCCATGGGGCCATCCGGGCGAACCAGGTTCTTTCCGAAGCCCAGATCCGGCAGCTCCTTGTCCAGCTCGACGGTTGCCACACCCCGTCGTTCTGTCCCCATGGCAGACCCACCTGGACCCGCTACAGCATGGCCAGTCTTGAAAAGGCGTTCAAACGGACGTGATGCGGACATGACAAAAGAAAAACCCCGCC
>CAZWTY010000144.1:0-6425 GCA_964637565.1 uncultured Desulforapulum sp. | reverse complement strand
TGTGGGAGAAAGAGAACACCGAACGGGCCGAAGGGTTCAAGCAGGCCATTGCGGATCTTGCCCGGTCCCCGGATCTGTTCGCGGCCATCGGTCTGTCCGTCAAGTCGATCCCGGGTTCGTCCCGGTCAAGCCCGGGCATGGCCGGCGGGTAGGGGGGCTCATGGGTCCTTCCCCCCTTCGGGTTTACAGGGGTCGGGGCTGCCCGGGTGCTCAGTCGGGATATTTTTCGAAATGGACCGGAAAACGGAAAAATGGTTGTTTTTGTTGGTTTTTGGAATTGTTTCACGGAAATTTTCGACAGGTGATCGTGGATGCAGGAAAATTTTAAAAACGTGCTGGCGGTCTTGAACTACCTGAGAGACCAGGGGTTCAAGGTGGGCCGTGACAAGATTTACAGCGACGCGAAGACCGGGCTTCTTCGGGTCCAGAAGGACAAGACGGTTCTCTGGGCCGATGTGAAGCTTTACTCGGGAACGCTGAAGGTGAGTCGGGATGACGCCGGGGAGGATCTGGCGGAGGATCACAAGATCAAGACCCGGAAGGAGATCGAAAAGCTTGATCTCCAGAACGAAAAACTTCAGTTCGAGCTCGACAAGGAGCGGGGAAAGTATCTCGCGAAAAAAGACTTTGCCATGGAGGTGGCGGCCCGTGCCGTGATTCTGGACACGGGGATCCGTCACATGTTCCAGGTGAACGCCGCAGAGTATATCGCCTTGGTTGGCGGGGACATGATGAAAACCAACGCCCTGCTTGAGCGGATGAACGCCGATTTCGACAAAACCATGAACAGCTTTGCCACCATGGAACGGTTCCAGGTGATGATCGTTCCTGGCGCTGATGAAGGAGACGCAGATTGAATCAACAAGAACTCTGGGCCGATGCCCACAAAGGTGTGATTGTTTCCATAAACCCGTTCTGGCTTCCGGAAGAACTTCGAAAAGAGCTTCAGGACCAAGGGCGTCTTGAATATTCATTCCGGTTTCTGAAGGCCGAACGAAAAGTCTTACGCAAAGAAAAACCGATCCTGCCCTCGGAGTGGGCCGAACGAAACAGGGTTATCGGCGGTAATTCGGCTCTTCCCGGACCGTGGCGGAACGAGGTCACGCCGTATCTCGTGGGCTTTATGGACGCGATTGATTACCCGTCCGTTCGGGTTGTGGCACTTTGCAAAGGGCCACAATCCGGAGGGTCTGAGGCTGTTCACAATTTCATCGGCTATTGCATTGACCGAAAGCCCGGGCCGGTGCTTTACGTCTTCCCCGACCAGCTGGCAGCGAAGGAAAACTCCGATGACCGGATCCAGCCCATGATCGAGCGGTCGCCAAAGCTTGCCACGTACCTCACGGGCAGGCAGGATGACAAGGCCTCCCTTCGGATCAATCTTCAGCACATGGCCATCTATCTCGGGTGGGCGTCTTCGGCGTCACGCCTTGCCAACAAGCCGATCCGGTACGCTATCGCCGATGAGATCGACAAGGTAGGATTTCGGGAAACCGCCCAGGAAACCAGCCCCTTGAACCTCATCGACAAACGGCTCACCACGTTCAGGAACCGCAGCAAGTTTATCAAGATTTCAACGCCCACTCTTGAAGACGGGAACATCTGGGTGGCATTGAACGAGTCCGAGGTGATCTTCGATCTCTGGGTGGTCTGTCCGGATTGCGGCCACACCCAGAAGATGGTTTTTGACAGGATTGTCTGGGAAGGCGGAAGCGATGCGGACAAGGACGAGATCCTGAAAAAAAGCCTTGCCCGGTATTCCTGCGCCGGATGTGACAGCCTGTGGGACGACCACAAACGGGACAAGGCGGTCATGGCCTGCGAATGGCGGTCCCGCGGGAAAAACATCGAGCTGTTCACGTATCTCAGGTGCTTCAACCCCATCAAGATCGGGTTCCATCTTCCGTCCTGGTATTCGCGTTTTGTGAGCATGAGCGAGGCGGTGGTGTCGTTCCTGAAAGGGCTGAAGTCGGTTGACGACCTCAAGGACTTCATGAACGCCCACAAGGCAGAACCCTTTATCCCCTACCACCGAAAGAAAGACGAAAGCCGGATTCTGCTTTTGAAAGACACCCGGCCCACGTCCATCGTTCCCGGCGGCGGAGTGGTGGCGGCCCTGACCGGAGCGGCGGACACCCAGGATGACGGGTTCTGGTATGAGATCAGGGCCTGGGGCTGGGGCATCGACGGGGGAAGCTGGCAGGTCCGGTCGGGGTTCCTCACGTCCTTCGACGCCCTGGCCCGGGTGTTTTTCGATGACCTCTACCAGGACACGGAGGGAAACGTCTACTCTCCCCAGCTGGTGGTCATGGACGCCATGGGCCACCGGACCGATGAGGTCTACAATTTCGCCGCGGCTTACCGGGGTCTTGTTCTCCCGTTCAAGGGCGAACAGCGCATGGCTCAACCCTATTCGTTCACGAACGTGGAGTTTTACCCGGGGTCAAAGAAGCCGATACCCGGAGGCTTGCAGCTCTTACGCGCAAACGTGAACTTTTACAAAAACAAGCTTTCGCGGCTTCTGGATATCGCGCCGTCCGATCCGGGGGCGTATCTCATGAACGCGGATATGACGGACGACTGGGCCAAACAGTTGACCGTGGAATACGTCGACGACAAGACAGGATTCTGGGTGTGCCCGGAACATGCGGCAAACCATGGATGGGACGTGAGCGTTTACGGCCTCGTGGCCCTCGATGTCCTCGGGGTGAAATACTGGGCAAGGGAAGAACCGGAACCTGTTGTGAAATCTGAACCGAAAGAACGTAAACCCAAAAAACAGCAAAGGGAAAGCCGATGGTAGAAGACATGGTAAAAGTCAGAAAGAAAAACGGGAAAAGGGAAAAAGATGAGATTCTGTCAGGCATGAAAGCCATCTGTGGCTATATCAACAGGACTGAACCCACGGTTTTGTCATACATCAAAAGTCAGTCTTTCCCGGCAAAAAAAGTCGGTGGAATTTGGGAAAGCAGCAAGGGGGATGTGGATGAATGGCGTGGGGTTTATTTTGCGAGATAAGAGGCTTCCACCTTTGGTTGAAGCCTCTTTTTTCTTCCTGTTAATCAGCGCGCTCCAGGTTCATCATGAGTGCATTTCTTTCAAAAGTTCAGGATGCTTTTCAAGGAGTTTCAGGAGTTTAAGGAAATATGCGGGGGGACGGGTCTTGCCTGTTTCATACCTGGAGAATGACAGTTTTCCAAGTCCGAACAATTCAGCGAAATCTTTCTGGGTCAGGTTCAGTTTCTTCCGGATGCGCCGGATGTCTGAACCTGTATTCCCCCTGACAGACCGGACAAGGGCTTCCTGACCTTCAACGTAACGGTGATAACTTGTTTCATCCCAGATCCCTTCCCCGCAGGAATCACAGAAATCACCGCGCATGCCATGAAGGGTTAAAAATTGGCCGTCAAGATTCAACGTTTCATCCACTGTTTTTGTGATCATTTCTGATCCGCATTCCTGGCATTTCATTATGCACCTCATTTCGCCTTGAATTGAATAACAGGCGGTCTTTCATCATCGTAGGCCGTGATTTTAATGTAAACAACGATCCCGGCTTCTGTCTTCCCATGGTAAACATCCTGCCACACCGTGGAATCGAAGTGGGTGGTCATGGCTTTGTAGAAATCTGTTCTGGAAAGGCTCATGACGATGTTCCGCATTTCTTGTTCTGTAAGGCCGAGAGCAAGGCCACCGCGTAAGGCGGTGACAGTAAACGGCCGTTTTGACGGATCAGAAACCACGGATTTTATTTTTTTAAGCTCATAGTGAGGCGTTCGTTTTTCCATGTTTAAAAATAATCAAAATGATAAAATTAGTCAATATGATAAATTATATGATTGGCACAGCTGTTTGGAATTCAAACGAACTCAAAGAAATATGATCGCCTTTTTAATTATATAATACAGGTAATTAAATCGAATTTCATACGTGGTAAGCGGTCTTTTTTTCCAAAAAAAAGACCAGTGCTTAAAAACCTGTCAACCCCAAAAGAACCAAAAAACCGGTATATTTCCTCAATATTTTAGCCTTGCCTTATACACAGTTATAACGGCATAATACGCTAATTTTACTTCATTATTTTAATCAAAATCCTTTTTTCAAAAAAATCCAACCCAAAAAACCCGTGTTAACGTTTCCTCATCCTTCGGGCGTATCCGTATCCGCTGCCCGGGAGAACATAAAAACTTAACTTTCATGGGAAACGGTCATGCCTTTTACAACCTGGTCAGATCTTAAAACGAAAATGGAAAACGACATGGCGGACATGGGCTGGAAATACAGGAAGTATGAAACGGGGGACGGGATTGCCGTGGAATACAACACGTTTTCAGAATTCAAGAAGGCCTATGATCATGTGTGCGCCATGGCGGCGGTTGAAGGCGGGATGGCCTGCGGAAGGACATATGCACGGGGCGCGGGGAGGTTCTGATGATCGGAAGGATGATTGACGGAATCGTGGGTGTTTTTTCTCCGGGGCATCAGCTCAGGCGGATGTATTACCGGGACATACTTGCCACAGAAAAGAAACGGCAGTACGCCGCGGCGAAAACCCCGAAAACGTCCTCGGGCTGGCATCCCCTGGACACCAATGTCAACGACCTGATTTCGTCCTCGGCCTCCACCGTGCGCGGAAGGGTAAGGCAGCTGGTCCGGGATTTCCCGTATGTGGCCAGGGCCGCAAACGTCATCGTCAACTTCACGGTGGGAACCGGAATCACGGTCCAGGCCCGGGTGAAAAGTGACGGGAAACTCGCGCGGCCCGTGAACCAGTCCATCGAGGACGGTTTCGCCCGCTGGTCGGATCACGCCGATGTGTCCGGGCGGCTGTGCTTCGGTGAACTTCAGGAACTCGCCAAGCGGAGCCTGGTGGAAACCGGGGAATACATTTTCATCAAGAGGTATTCGGGCAAACGTTCGATAATCCCTTACGCCCTCCAGGCCATGGAGCCGGACCGCCTGTGCACCTACGGAGCCAAAACCACGGGATCGAACGCCATCCATGACGGCGTGGAATACGATCCATCTACGGGCGAAGCGCTTTTCTATCACTTTTCAGATGACGGATACGCGGGGAAAACCTTCAGGGTCGATGCCCGGGATGTGATCCACGGGTTCAAGACGGTCCGGCCCGGTCAACTCCGGGGGATCTCCATTTTCACGCCCATTGTCCTTTTGTCCAGGGACATCAACGAATTCATGGACGCGACCCTCGACCGGGCGAAGCTTTCGGCAAAATGGCTGGCCTTCGTCAAGTCCGAAAACCCCATGCAGTTCCAGCAGGCCCGGGGCGTGAAGACGGAAGAATACAGCCGGATCGAAGAACTTGAAAACGCCCTGATCGAGTACCTTCGCCCCGGAGAATCCGTGGAGTTTGCAAACGGAACCATGCCCGGAGAAACGTTCGACCCGTACATCCGGCTGATTCTGAGGATGATTTCCGTGGGTGCCGGCGTTTCTTACGAGCTGGTTTCAGGGGATTATTCCGGAATCAATTATTCAGGCTTGCGGGGAATACGAAACGACCTCGCCAAGGATATCGAACCTCACCAGATCGATATGGTCCGTCATTTCTGCCATCCGGTTTACTGCGACGTCCTGGAACGCCTGGCCATGCGGGGGGCGGTGAACGTCCCTTTCAAAGCCTATACCAAGGACCCCTATGTGTTTCAGCGGGCCGCGTGGATGCCTCCGGGTGCGGAATACATCGACCCGTTACGGGAATCCAAGGCCCAGGTTGAACAGATCCGGAATCTTTTAAGATCCCCCCAGGAAATCTGCCGAAGCAGGGGCCGCGATCTTGAAAACGTTCTGGATGAAGCCCAGGAATTTAAACTCATGTGCCAGGAACGGGGGCTTGAAGTCAAGGAAACCTCCACGGCCCTGGCCCAAAACCCGGCGGCGCTGGGAGCGGAGGAATAATGTCAACGGAGCTTAGAACACGATCTGAAAATGAAGACCTGAGGATGAGGAAGTTCACTGTAAGCGGTGCGGCCGGGTCCTCACCGTCCACACTGTCTGAAAAGGACCGGTCCATTGAAATCGTCATCGCGTCCGAAACGGACAAGATTCTTGTCTGGGACTGGGATTTTGAACGAGGGGTCCCTGAAATCCTGGTCATGTCGGGATGCGTCTTGCCTCAAAACAACCAGGTCCCGCTTCTCGATTCCCACGGAAGATACAGCGTGTCTGATGTCCTGGGGTCTGTCAGGGATTTTGCCGTAGAAGATGACAAGCTCATCGGGAAAGCCTTCTATTCCGAAACCCCAAGTTCAAACGATGCCTTCACCAAAACGAAAGAAGGCCACCTGACGGATTATTCCGCCGGGTACCGGGCGCTGAAGGTAATGAAACTTTCAGAAAACCAGTCAACCGTTATCGGCAGCCGGACGTATTCCGGGCCGTGCGTTTTGATCACCGAATGG
>CAZWTY010000143.1:0-6429 GCA_964637565.1 uncultured Desulforapulum sp. | reverse complement strand
GCAATGTCCATGAGAATCAGATGGGTAAACACGTCCACCCTGTCAGGATCAAGAGCCAAAGCCTTCTCAAAACTCTTCATCGCCAGATCGTTTTTTTGGTTCAGGCGGTGGACAATTCCCATCCGGAAGTGGCCTTCCGGATTTTGGGGCTGGAGAGCCACCAGTTTTTCAAAGGATTTTTTTGCTCCCTGCTTGTCTTTCTGGGCCAGACTGATGTTTCCCGCCAGAAGATTGGCGTGATAGTCATCCCGGAGCTCATGGTACACGCCGTTCACTTCTTTTTCGGCCAGATCAAAGGATTTCTCACGATAATATATTTCCGCAAGAAGGAGGCGGGCCTTGTGGAATTTGGGGTCTATCTCGATGGCTTTCACCAGTGATTTTCTGGCCGACGCCGTCTCTCCTTTTCCGGCGTAAGCAAGGGCCGTAAAATAATGCCCGCGTTCCGAATTGGGATTGTCTTTCGTGACCTTTTCAAACAGCGCGATGGCTTCGTTGAACTGTTTTTTGTTAAGAAGGATTTCACCTTTCAGCATCATCGCAGGGGCGTATTCCGGACGGTTCTGAAGAATACGGTCGTTGGTTTTTTCTGCCTTTTCAATATCCTTCTCATCGTAATAGTATCTCGCCAGAAGGTTCATGATGCTTTCGTCATCGGGCTTGGCCTTCAACGCCTGATCATAGACCGCCGGGACCTGTTCTTTTTTCCCGGTCAGAAGGTAGTATCTGGCTTTGGCCATGTATGCTTTCATATTTTTAGGATCGATTTCAACGGCTTTGTTCAAGGTCTGTTCAGCTTCCTCGAATTTTTTCCTGCCGAGGAAGAAATCTGCCAGAGTGATTCTAAGATCTGAATTATCAGGATTGTTTTCAACGATCTGTTTGATTTCAGTTTCAGCCTGATCAAATTTCTTTGCATTGATGAGGAGACTGACGAGGGTCATTCGGGGCGTGATACTTTTCTGGTCAATAGAAACCGCTTTCTTTAGTATAGTTTCAGCTTCATAGAACTTGTTCTGTTTGATCTGAAGTCCTGCGAGGCCCACATAGGCTCTCGTGTCCTGAGGATTTTTCTTGATCACCTTTTCAAAAAGCGCCTCGGCTTCAGAAAACTTGTCCATGCTCATGCTGAGATTGGCGGAAACAAGAAGCGCCTCTAAATTTTCAGGCTCTTTCGAAAGGACTTTATCCACAGCCTTCCTGGCCTCTTCCGGTTTTTTTGCCAGAAGATAGAACTTTGCAAGCTGAAGATTGGCTTCGATGTTTTCGGAATCAATTTTCGACGCGTTCATGAACGCATTGAAAGCCTCCCGCGCCTGACCAAGTTTCATCGCCGTACGTCCAAGCTGGATAAAACCGTCAACCGACTGAGGATCGAGCTGGACTGCGTTTTTGAATTCAATGTCGGCGCTTTTATAGTCACCATTATCGAAATACCCCTGACCCTTCTTGAGGTGCTCGGCCTTTTTCTCCTCGTCCGAGGCGCATCCCATTCCCAAAAGAAGAATGAAACCCACCATCCATACGACTTTTCTTGAAACCATCATGTGCCATCCTCCGCGGAATATCATAGTGTAATTTTCATCATCCCTGTATCGAAACATCCAACTTCAAAAACCATTCAGATTTAATCTTCAAGGATCTCGAAATATGGCTCGAATTTCTTTTTGAATAAAATTGGTATTTGACATTGAAACCTTAAAAAGAAGACAAGACATAGTCATCATCAGGTCATGGCGCGAACCATATCCGATGTAAACCGAATCAGTTGACGATAAGGGCGTGATTCATACCCGGGCAGTTTCTGTCCTGGTCGTGGCGGTTTTCCACCTTTGCTTTCACTTCGTATCTCAAACCACACATGGAATCAAGCAAATATTCTTACGCCCCACCCTGCAAAAATTTTTGCGATTATAGCATGTTTTTTCCCGATTGAAAAAAAGAACCCTCGTTCATGATATTTTTTTCAGGATTATGATCAATTCCCTAAAAAAAAGCCCCATCATCTCCGAGGTGGAGACGATGGGGCTCCCATTGTCTGGCAATGTTCAATCCCGGTATCCGCCGTTGAAAACGGACGCCGGGATTTCCCAAATCGATCAGATTTCAGGTTTCAGTTCAACACGACGGTTGTTCGCGCGACCTTCTTCTGTATCGTTGGTGTCCACAGGATTGTCAACACCGTAACCTTTGGAGGTGATACGATTTTTGGCGACACCCTTGGAAACCATGTAGTCCATAACGGCCTTGGCGCGTTTTTCGGACAGTTTCTGGTTCATTTTGACGGAGCCTTTGTTGTCGGTGTAACCCTGAACTTCGATTTTCATGTCAGGATTTTTCTGCATAACCACAATCACTTCGTCTACGTATTTTTTGGAATCTTCCATGATCACGCTTTTGCCGGTTTTGAAGTAAAGGTCTTTCACAACCCAGCAACCATGGGCGTTGACATTGGCGCCGGCAGGAGTGTCTTTGCATTTGTCTTTGTCATCGGACACACCGTCATTGTCGCTGTCTTTCACCACAGGTTTTTCCACAACGGGGCAACCGTTTCCATCGACTTTGGTGCCTTTCGGGGTGTTGGGGCATTTGTCTTTGTCGTCGATCACGCCGTCACCATCGGTGTCGTAAGGACAGCCGTCAGAGGTAACTTTGGCGCCTGCAGGAGTGCCGGGGCAGTTGTCTTTGTCGTCGGTCACGCCGTCATTGTCGCTGTCAGCGGGGCATCCGTTTGCATCAACCTTGATACCGCTGGGGGTATCGGCGCATTTGTCAAGGGAATCCACAACACCGTCACCGTCCGTATCGGCTTCGGCCACGGCTTCAACGGGTTTTTCTTCTTCCTGAGCGACCACAGGCTCTTCCACTTTTTCTTCAACAGGTTCTGCAACGGGCTCAACAGCTTTTTCTTCTTCACCACCGAAAGCGAAAACAAGACCGACGGTGTAGAGCATGTTGTTCTGGAGATCATCGTTGGTGAGCAGATGGCGAACATCGGCCCTCAGGGCGATGTTGTCAGTCACGAAATACTTTACACCGAGACCGTAATTGAAAAGGGTGTCGGTATCATTGTCGTAACCTTGCTGGCTCCATTCCATAATTCCAGCACCTGCGGCAACGTAGGGAACGAAGGCGCTGTCCTTGGTCAGGTTGTAGAACAGGTCAAGACGGACGGGATAGGCGTCGAGATCTTTGTCAATGGGGTTGGATTCGGAATCGGTGTAATTCGCCACCAGCTCGAGACCCAGGGATTTGGTTATCTGGTACCCAAAGCCAAGACCGTAGGTTATGCCGTGTTCCAGGGTCGCGTCATCGCCAAAAGGGTCCTGGTTGCCTTCAAACCAGTGGCCGCCGAACATGGGTGAGATAAAGAACTGTCCCGCTTTCGGGGTACACTGGCCGTTCTGGGAAAACCCCAGAAGTCCGAGAACCATCAAAGAACATAACAAGGTTTTTTTGATCATCTTTTTTTCCTCCTTCATTGAATTATAACTTTGGGAACAAAACAGTAAGAATCAGCACGATTAAAGATTGAGCAAAAGCGTCGGAAAATCCCTTTGTCCGGTCAGAACCCTCTGGGTGATTTCGACAGGTTCTTTTCATACACCCAAAAAGCCTATCTGTCCAGATAGCAAATTTCATTCCGACTCAAATAAAAAGAACATATATTTATAACATACTGGATATAAATATAAATCAACTATTTTTTAAAAAACAAATTTGCAATATTTTAATCACTCGAAACATAATCCATGTGGCGTTGTCATCATTTACATGAATCTGTAAAGATTGCTGACGGCCAGTGCCATGAATTCAATTTTTTCCGTCACGACCGTTTTTTGAGATCCCTCCAGGCCGTCAGGCGCTGAGCGACGATTTTCTCATAGCCTCTGTCGCTTGGCTTGTAAAAGATTCTTCCCGCAATATTTTCAGGCAGATAGTCCTGGGGAACGAACGCATCTTTGTAATCATGGGCGTAACGATAGCCTTGTCCGTACCCCAGGTCTTTCATCAACCCGGTCGGGGCATTCCTTATATGATGGGGAACAGGAAGCGATCCTGTTTTATCAATGATTTCCTTCACGGAATGATAAGCCGTATATATTCTGTTACTTTTCGGCGCAGTGGCAAGGTAGACGGCCGCCTGGACAAGAGAAAGTTCTCCTTCGGGCGCCCCCAGGAAACGGTAGGCTTCCATGGCGTTCATGGCCACCACGAGCGCGTTGTTGTCCGCAATCCCCACATCTTCCGACGCGAACCGCACCATGCGCCGGGCCACGTACAGAGGGTCCTCCCCCGCCCCAAGCATCCGGGCCAGCCAGTACATGGCTGCATCGGGGTCGCTGCCCCTCAGGCTCTTATGAAAGGCGGAAATCAGGTTGTAATGTTCTTCTCCGCTCTTGTCGTAACGCAGGGCCTTTTTCTGGAGAAGCCTTTCCAGTGTTTCCAGATCCACTATCCTTATCTCGTTCTCTTTTTCCACATCGGTCAGGGCGTGGAATGCCACGGTTTCCAGGCTGTTGAGGGCCGAACGGATATCACCGTCCGCAAGCGCGGCGATATGTTTCAGGGCCTCATCCCCAAGACGGACATGAAGCCTGCCAAGCCCGTGTTCGTCATCCACAAGGGCTTTTTGAAGAACCCGAACGATATCCTCTTCCGCGTGGCCGTTGAGAACAATAACCCGGCAGCGGGAAAGAAGGGCGGGAATCACCTCAAACGAGGGATTTTCGGTGGTGGCCCCGATCAGGGTGATCAGGCCGCTTTCCACATGGTGAAGAAAGGCGTCCTGCTGGGATTTATTGAAACGGTGGATTTCATCGACAAAAAGAATGGTTCGTTTCCCATGGAGATTCCGCTGTTTTTTCGCCTGTTCGATCACTTCCCGGATATCTTTTACACCGGAAAGCACGGCGGAAATCTGAATGAAATCCGAACGTGTTTCATGGGCGATGATGTTGGCGAGGCTTGTCTTGCCGCAGCCTGGCGGTCCCCAGAGGATCATGGAGAAAATGCGGTCACTGGCCACCGCTTTTCTAACAAGGGTATCATGTCCGGTGATATGGGGCTGGCCGATGAAATCATCCAGGGTCCGCGGCCTCATTCTTTCCGCCAGGGGCCGGCTTTCATCGTTGGCATGTTTTCCCTGATATTCGAACAAATCCACAGTTTCACCTCACCATGATCCGGGTTGGGTTCCCATTTTCCTTCGGGATGATCAGCCCTTGCCCTCTTCGGCTTTCCGGGCTTGTCTTTCCATCTTTTTCCTGGCGTTGATTTTACGCTCGGTTTTTTTCCGTTCCTTGTTCACACTGAACTTGTCCCTCTGGTCTTTGTTCCGCGTTCTGTGGCCTTCATCCTTGAGGGTGGCGAAGTCGATTTTTCCCGTTCTCTGCCGGAACTCAAGTTTCACAGGCGTCTTGTCAAGGCCGGTGCTTTCCCGGATCTGGTTGATCAGATACCGTTTGTATGAAAAATGAACGGCTTCGGGATAATTCACGAAACACACCACCGTGGGCGGTTTGATTTCTACCTGGGTGGCATAATAGAATTTCAGACGTTTTCCCTTATGAAGAGACGGCGGCGTTCTTTCCGTGGCCACGCCAAGGATTCTGTTGAGTTCTCCTGTGGGCACCCGGGTCTGGAACTGCTCATAAACATCTTCCACCAGATTGAAAATTTTGCTCACCCGAAGCCCTGTCAAGGCGGATATGGTCATAGCCGGAGCGTAATTCAAAAATTTGGCTTCCATATAAAGATGCTCAAAAAATGATTTCACACTGACCTTCGACCGGTCCACAAGATCCCATTTATTCAGGATGAATATGCAGCCGCAGCCCCGTTCCTCCGCGTATCCGGCAATGGTCACATCCTGGTCCGTGATCCCTTCCGCGGCATCGACAAGAATCAGGGCCACATCGCAGCGATCCAGACTTTTCAGAGACTTCAAGATGGAAAATTTCTCGATTTTCTCATCGACCTTGCCTTTTCTCCGGATACCGGCCGTGTCGATCAGAAGGTAGTCTTTTCCTCCGCGGCGGCAAAGTGTGTCAATGGAATCTCGTGTGGTTCCGGCCACATCGCTCACCACAAGCCGTTTTTCACCCAAAAGGCGGTTGATCAGAGAGGATTTACCCACATTGGGCCGGCCCACCACGGCGATGCGGATGGCGTCTCCGGACTCCTCAACCTCCGATTCCGGAAATGTCCTGACCAGATCGTCCAGGAAGTCGGGCACACCGTAGCCGTGCTCTCCGGATACGGGATAGGGATTTTCGATGCCCAGGGAAAAAAAATCAAACAGATTTTCTTCCTGAATCTCGCGGTCGATCTTGTTCACCAGATAAAACACAGTGCGGTCCGTGTTTCTTAAGATCTCCACCAGGTCCCTGTCGTAGGGCGACACGCCGTTTTTGCCGTCAAGGACAA
>CAZWTY010000142.1:0-6460 GCA_964637565.1 uncultured Desulforapulum sp. | reverse complement strand
TTTCAGGGTTCCGGGGTATTTTTTTTCAGCGGTTCCCAAAGCGCCCTTGATGGAGCAAATACAGCCGCCGTAGCAGATGTTTCCCGATGTCCGGTTGATCCCCTCGTAAAACGTCAGCGGGGTGTCCAGATCCCCCAGGTTCTGGAAGGGAGAGTCCACGCCTTTGAGCCGTCCGGCAAGCTCATCGAGGGTGATGTCCCCCGAAACGGAAATGTCATCGAAATCCAGGGACCCGTAGCCCCTGTCCCTGGCTTCCACAAGGTGCCGGACCGATTCGGGCTCATACCCCAGAATCTTTGCCGCCACCATGTCCGAGGCCAACGGGTCGTTTGAAATCAGAACAGCGCCCAGCTGAACCGGGTAGGGGCTCGATTCAAACCCCCGGCCAATGATCACCGCGTCGGACACCACCACGTCGGGATAGCCGATTTCCAGCATGTCCACGATTTTTTCGTGAAGCCGGTCGTCGTGGTAGAGGAACCGTTCCTTGTGGGTGAGAATGCCGATGTTGAGCTTCAGGGCGTTGGTGATTTCGGTGACGATGTGGAATTTCAGCTTGGGCATCCAGACCTTGAAATCCGCTTCGTAAAGGGATTTGGCCACCTCCATGGTCTTATGGAGTTTCGCTTTTTCAAGGGTCACGGTCTTGGACTGCTCCTCGTTGAAATCCACCAGGGGAACGCCCAGTTCACCGCACACATCCTTGATTCCGGATTCCGCGAAAAACATCCGGGAAGGAATGCCGATGCCCCCGGATTCCCCGATGGTGACATGGTCCTGATGGAAATCCTTTGAAAGGCAGTCCGCCATGGCCGCCAGCATGGTGGGTTCGGTGTAGCTGTGGTGGATGTACTCTTTGTTCGCCGTGACGATGTTCGGCTTGATCAGGACCCGCCCCCGGGGTCGGAGCCCCAGTTCCTCGAACCCTTCCCGGATGATGGCGCGGATCTTTTCCCGGTCGTAGGTGTCGCACCGCCTGATGATCACTTTCCGTGTTCCCGTGAAACGATTCATGGATTTCCCCCCGGATGTCCAATGTGGTTGAAAAGAAGGCCGTATCCCAGTTCCCCGGCCTCTCTCAGGGTTTGTTCAGGTGTGCCGCTGATTTCGGCGATGATTCGGTTGTTGAACAGGGACACCAGACCGTGGAGCTGTCCCCAGATCATGATAAGAAACGGATCGGTATTCTCCGGCAGGGTGTACCCCTCGTGTTTCAAATCCTCCACGCATTGCCGGAGAAGGGCGAGGCTTCGTTCCGACGATTCCTTTTCCTGCCACGCCATGGCTTCAAGGGCTGTGCCCACGTAGTCGGCGTATTTGGGGGTCTGCATGTCGAACATGATGGAATAGTAGTTCGGACGCTCCACCCCGAAACGGATGTAGGCCTCGATCATCCGCGCCATTTTTTCGGCGATGCCGCCGCCTTCCCGGTATGCCGCGTCAAGGGCCGTAAACAGGATGTTTCCGGCCCGGGTCCTTATGGCGATGTTCAGTTCATCCTTGTTGGAGTAATAGTTGTAGAGGTTGGCCGCGGTCATGCCGATCTTGGTTCCGATCTTCCGCATGGAAAGGTTCCGGAATCCGTCCTCCATAACGACTTCCGCCGCCGTGTCGATGATCCGTTCTTTCTTCGCGTTGATTTCCGCCTCATTCATCGGTGCTTTGGGCATGTCTGTCTATGTTCTCCTTTCAGACCAGCAGCGCCTGTATCCGCTGCATGAAGTCGTTCAGTTTGGACCCGTATTCCGGTGACCCTTCCACGGAAACCAGGTTTTGCGCCAAAGCGCCGACGAATTCGATATCGTTCAGGAGCACGGGCAGGGCCGCATCCACACTGGAAAACCGGATGTGGACAAACGGACGGCGGCGTGCGTAAACGCCTCGGCCCGCTTTGGTTTTTCCGGCCTTGACGCGCACATAGGCCGCGATGTCATCCTCCCCCGCCACGGACATCTGGTAGATCCGGTCCGGCTGCTTGCCGGTCCATGCGGCCATGTCCGGGTCTTTCCCCTTGTTGTACTGGCTGAGGGCCGTGGTGATCATGTACACCACCATCTTGACCTTCAACCGTTTTTTCGCGGGGTCTTTGGGCCGGGCGTCGGGAAGCATCAGCTTCATGGCAAGAAGAAGACTCACCGTTTTAAGGAGCAGCCCTGTTTTAAGAAACCCCCGGATTTTCGGGATCACCGTTTTTCCGCAGAGGAACGCGTTGAATTTTTTAAGGGTGGAAAACGAGAAGGTGATGTCCGCCCCGTCTGAAACGCCCTGCTGAATCGTAAGGTTTCCGTCTGTGAATACCAGGGCGGCGCCGTGCCGGTCCGCACCGTCACGGGCCACGAACTGGACGTTGCCATGAACTCCCTTGAATCGTTCGTTCATTTTCGGATCGTCGGCGATGACGACTTTCATCACCGGCAGGATGGCGTTCAAAATGATCCGGGTTGTGAGACGTGTTCGTTCGTCCGCCATATCAAACCTCATCTTCCCAGTCTTCGTCTTCCTCGAAATCCCGGCCCATCACCTCCCGGACCTTGTCGACGATGCCGTTGGTATCCAGCCCGTAATGGGCGTAGAGGTCTTCGGGGTATCCCACCAGGGAGAACTCGTCGTTAAGCCCCAGTTTTTCAAAGGCGCATCCCTTGCCGCTTTTCGCGATCACGTCCGCCACGGCAGATCCAAGCCCCCCGATGACGTTGTGCTCCTCGATGGTGATGATCCGTCGGGTGTCCACCACCGCTTTCAGGATGGCGGCCTCGTCAATGGGTTTGAGGGTGTGGATGTTCAGGACCCGGACACTCAGGCCTTCATCGGCCAGAACCCGGGCGGCCTCGGCAGCCTGGAGAACCGTCACACCGGTGCAGATCAGTGTGATGTCCGTGCCCTCGCTGATGGTGACGGCCTTGCCGATTTCAAAACCGTAGTCTTCCTGGGTGTACCATGTGGGTTCAAACCCCCGGCCGACCCGGATATAGACCGGGCCCGGATGGTCGATGCAGGCCCTCACCGCGTTGGCCGTTTCGATGCCGTCAGCCGGGACAATGACGGTCATGTTGGGAAACGACCGCATGATGGCCAGGTCTTCCTGGGCGTTGTGGGTGCTCCCGGCCGTGCCGAAGGAGATGCCGCCGTGGGTGGCGATGATTTTGCAATTCAGGTTCTGGTAGCAGATGTCGGTTCGGACCTGTTCGCAGGCCCGCATGGAAACAAAGGCCGCCATGGTGGAGACAAAGGGGGTGAACCCCGCCTTGGCCAGTCCCGCGGCGATGCCGAAAAGGTTCTGTTCGGCAATGCCCACGTTAAAGAACCGTTCCGGGAATCGATCCCCGAAAATGCCGATTTTCGTGGATTTGGCCAGATCCGCGGTAAGGCCCACGATGTCGGGCCGGGTTTCCGCCAGTTCGGCCAGGACATGGCCGTAAATCTCCGCCTGGGTCATGGAATTGGCGTCGTACACTGTCCAGGTGGTGCCGGTGACTTCACTCATGGATTTCCTCCTGTGAAAAAAAACCTTCCTGTCAGGGAAAGGGTTGGGGTCGGGATCAGGCGTTTATCCGGTCGATGGACTGCCGGGCGCTTTCCGCAAGGGTGGAATTCATGGAACCGTAATGCCATTTCACGTTGTCTTCCATGTAGTCCACACCCTGGCCTTTTTTCGTGTGGGCGATGATCACCACAGGCGCTTCGTTCTGTTCCAGAGCATAATCCAGGGCCTGGGCCAGCTCGGCGAAGCTGTGGCCGTCCACCTCTTTCACGATGAACCCAAAGGCCTTCCATTTGTCCGCAAACGGTTCAAGGCCCATGACCTCCTCGGTGGTTCCGTCGATCATCAGGCGGTTCCGGTCAACCAGGGTGATCAGGTTGGTGACTTTGAAATGTGCCGCACTCATGGCCGCCTCCCAGACCGTTCCTTCGTTGCATTCCCCGTCTCCCAAAAGGCAGTAGGTTTTCCAGGACTCGTTTCTCAGCCTCGCCCCCAGGGCAAGCCCCACGGCCATGGGAAGGCCGTGGCCCAGGGAACCGGTGGACACATCCACCCCTTTGACTTTCCGGGCGTCCAGATGCATGCCGAAAGGGGATTTGAACTGGTTGAAGGTTTTAAGCAGGCCGAAATCGAAAAACCCCTTACGGGCCAGAACCGGCGCGTGCCCCACACCGCCGTGGCCCTTGCTCAGGATGAACCGGTCCCTGTCCGGTTTTTCGGGATCGGTGGGGTCCACGTTCAGATACCGGTGGTAAAGGATCACGAGAATCTCCACCATACTCAACGCCCCGCCGATATGGGCTCCCCCCGCCCATTCGGTGACGTCCACAATATCTTTCCGGGTCTGCCGGGCGATGTCCTCAAGCTCTCTGATCTCCTGGTCCGAAATGGCCATGCGCATCCTCCTGTTTTCCGCCTTTGGGTCTGTTGCGGGCGGTTTGTTTTTTTATTTTTTCTGTCATCACGGGTTTGATCGTCTTGGGATGTGGTTTTTTAAGCTTAGAGTTTACCCGATATTGCATAAGAATATCGGAGGCTTTATAAGCTTAACATGTGTTCACTAAACATATGTTAAATGTTAAAGTCAAGTGTTAAATGGGGATGGTGATGAATTGGGTTTTAAATTTGGGGAAGGGGGAAACACATGGGTGAGGGGTGTTGGCTTGTTTGGGTGTGCATCCCTTGTAAAGCCAGTTTGATGTATAGCTACCTCTTTTCAATGAAATCCTCCAAATGATGAGGGGAAGAGGTAAACTATCGAGAGCATGACGCTATAGCTTCCCCATGTCAATTTTAATTTGAGGGTGGTGATGTTGTTTCCATGGAAGACTCCTGTTTGGCTGCGATCAAGGGAGTGGTTACATTTTATGCATGGTTACAGGATCTTAAAACCTGATTGAGCGCATCACTCACCCATGTGTTAAGGCTCTTTCCGTTCTTTCGCGCCTGTATGACAAGGGTTTTATGAAGTTCCGGACCGACACGGACCAGAAATTTTCCAGAGTATGGTTTTTCAGGGTCCTCACCGCGCTCAGCGCAAAATTCCAGGTAGTCCTCGACAGAATCGATAAAAGCCTTTCGAAGTTTATCGACGGATTGTCCTTCAAAGGTAATGACATCCCGTAAATTGATGACCTCGCCATGAAAAATATTGGCTTCATCATCAAATTCTACCCGTGCAAAATATCCTTTATATTCCATCATGGTCTCACCCCCGCCTCTTGAAGAAATCTTCTGACAGATTTAACGGCTCCCTTGTTGGTTACTCGTTCAGGATGGGGACGATGAAAAACCGCACGAACATCATTCAAAGCAACTCTCACACTGGAGCCGCTCCCCTCTGAAATATCAGCGCCAAGGGCCTCAAATTAAGACTCGATATGTGCTTTCAGGCTTTTCAAAGAATCGCCGCTTTTCAGTGGGTGCGGCTTTTTGCGCTCTGCTGATAAAGCCATGTTATGCTCCATCATCCCAAGTATTTAAAAAATCAGCCAATATATCACCATGGCATAATTCAGGTTTACAGAAACAACCAAGTCGCTTGCCAGAGAGTTTGTAAACCTCAGATTTAATTTTTTTGGGGAATTTATCAAAATCAAAGTCATATTTAAATTTTCGAATAACCTCTTCTCGGTTTTCACCTTCATCATACATAGAATATGGATTACCCCAATAAGAACCTCGACCAATGTATTCGTATGAAGGCGTGCTTTTAAGATTTTTATACTGTAGTTCTTTGTTTATGTTTATAACTCTAGTTATTTTTATTATTATCAATCTAAAAGGGATGTTATTTGACTTTATGAAATTAGTCTCATCTACAAACTCTTCACCATCATCAAAAATTATCGCATGTGTAATTTTACAATTCTTCCAATCGCTTGTTTCAATTATTTTTGGTACTGGCTTATTTTCTTTTGAAAATCTCTGAATGAAATCATTTGGATCGTTAGGGAAATAAAAATTTATACCATCAAGCCGTTGTATGATATTCAAAATTTTCCTTGAAAATTTTGAATAACAGTTGAATGCCTTTGGATATAATATTAAGATGTTATTCATTTTAATATAAATGTTTTATATTGAAGATGTTTCCGTAAAATCTGTTAATATACTCAACAGCCAATCTCCGGTGACAATTGTTAGGTTCATGCTCACTGCATAATAAACAACTATTATCGAAAAATTCAGATGAAATATTTTTTAAAGGTTCACGTTTTTCAATAAGAGCCAGATATTGCGTTTCATATTTTTGCCAGCTTATTTTATTCTCTTTATAATCATCTAATATATTCTTATTTGGTGCAAGCTCAGGAAAATGAATGTAGTCCGCCTTGCATATTTCATGCAGAAAAAATTTTAAATCATTTTTTTTGGCAAAACCTGCCAATTGAGAAACGGCATTTAGACGAACATCAATTAATTTGGCAATTTTTGCAGATTTAATTAACTTAAAAAAGGTTTCCGCACTTTTTTTTG
>CAZWTY010000141.1:0-6716 GCA_964637565.1 uncultured Desulforapulum sp. | reverse complement strand
CCGGGTGCAACCCGGCGTTCCCGGGATGGCCCTGTTCCGTCATGAAAGCCGGGAACAGGGCCGGAAAATTACTCTTCCATAATCCCGGACAGTTTCTTTGCGTGCTTCTGTTTTTCCTTCATGTTCACCTGACGGGCGATCATGATGCGCTGGGCCTGGGGTGACCCTGCGCCGTGCATGGACTCGGTGAGGTAGCCCACGGCGGCGGTTCCCAGGGTGATGTTTTCGATAAGACGCAGCACCCGCATCCGGTGTTCCGTGGGAACCGAGGCGTTGCCTTTCAGGTATTTCTCGATCCATCGGCCGGTTTCAGGGGCCCGTAAATCCTGTTCCGAGGGAAGGGTCACCACCAGGCCTCCGGCTATGTCCTGGGCGAGCCGTGCGATTTCGTAAGGAAACCGGGTGACGTTCTGCTTGCAGACGTTGGCCAGAAGGGTGTTCACGCAGTACGTTCCGCTGGGCTCCTTGTACCCTTCCGAAGCGCAGGCGATGGAGCCGCAGAACAGCGTCTCGTTCAGGTGGTTCATCTCGATGATCTTGTCTTTCACGTGTGAGGCTTTTTCGATGCCGTTGAACTCGGCGACAGTCTGGGCGGCCCCGATAAGCACGTCCCCCACGCCCACCTTGCAGGCGTAACTCTGGCGGTGGTAGGAGGCGAAGATTTCCACCAGTTTTCCGGCGAACTCGTATTCCTTGTACATGAAAACCCGGTGCCAGGGCACGAACACGTCGTCGAACACCACCAGGGCCTCGTGGCCGCCGAAGAAGCGGTTTCCCATGTCCAGGGTCCCCCCTTCCAGCTTCCGGGTGTCGCAGGACTGGCGGCCCATGATGTAGGTGATGCCTTCGGCGTCGCTGGGCAGGGCGAAGCTGATGGCGTAATCCTTGTCCTCTTCCCGGAGGGAAATGGTGGGCATCACGATGATCTCGTGGGAATTCACGGCACCGGTCTGGTGGACTTTGGCCCCGCGCACCACGATGCCGTCCGCCCGCTCTTCCACCACCCGGAGGAACATGTCGGGATCGGGCTGCTGATGGGGAGGAAGACTCCGGTCGCCCTTGGGATCGGTCATGGCCCCGTCCATCACCAGGTCCTTGTCCTGGACCATTTCCAGATAGTCGAGGAACCGCCGGTTGTAGCCGGTGCCAAATTTCCGGTCGATATCGAAGGTCACGATGGACAGGGCGTTCAGGCTGTCCATGCCCACGCAGCGCTGGAAACAGCAGCCGGTGTGGGACCCCAGAAGCCGGCCCATCTTGGTTTTCTTCACCAGATCGTCGGTGTTCTGGTGGATGTGGGTGAAACGGTTGATGGTTTTCCCGGTGAGGTGACTGGTGGCGGTCATGATGTCCGCGTACTGAGGATCGGCGGCCAGCTTGTACGTATAGGCCACGGCGTTCATGGACGGCCGGATGATGGGGTCGTCCACCACGTTTTCGATGCGCTTGCCGAACATGTAAACCTTGAGGTTCAGTTTTCTCAGACTGTCTTCGTATTCTTTGGGGGTCATCATAGGTCTTCTTCTCCCGTGTTTATTAATTTATGCCACCGGAGGCATTGGTGTTTAACCATCAATCATTGAAATGGGCCGGCAGACACTCGCAGGTGACCGGGTCCCGGGCCATCAGCCGTTCGGCCAGGGCGTGAACCCTGGGGAGTTCGTATCCCAGGAAATAGCGGAAGGCGAAGATCTTGCCTTCGTAGAAATCCTGGTCCTTTTTGGAACCCGTTCCGGCCAGGGCCTTTTTCGCGGCCAGGGCCTGGACCAGCCATTGCCAGGACACGGCCACAAGACCGAACATGTCCAGGTACAGCACCGCGTCGGCCAGGAAGATCTCCGACCCGCTGTCCGCGGCGACTCCCAGGAGGTGGCGGGTCACGGTTTCAAGGGTCTCCAGGCTCGATCCCAGACTCCAGGCGTAACGCGCAAGATCGGGCCAGGCTCCGGCCTGTTCCATGGACTTTTTCACTTCCGTGACGAACAGGGTGTAGGCTTTTCCGTTGTTCATGGTGACTTTGCGGCCCAGGAGGTCCATGCCCTGGATGGCCGTGGTGCCCTCGTGGATGGGGTGGATCCGGGCGTCCCGGTACAGCTGTTCCACAGGAAAATCGTCGCAGTACCCGTAGCCGCCGAAGCACTGGATGCTCTGGCTGGTGGAATGGATGCCGTATTCGGAGGGGAAGGTCTTGGCGATGGGGGTCAGGAGTTCGAGCAACAGGTGGTAACGCTCTTTCTCGTCCCCTTCCGTGACCCGTTCCAGGTCGGCGTAAAGGTAGCACTGCATGATCAGGCTCAGGGCTCCTTCGGTGACGGCCCTCTGGAACAGCAGCATGCGTTTCACGTCGGCGTGTTCGATGATGGGAACCATGGGACTTGACGGATCTTTCTGACCCGGCTTCCGCCCCTGTTTACGGCCCCTGGCGTAGTCCAGGGCCGCGTAGTAGGCGGCACTGGCGATGCTGGTGGCTCCGAGACCCACGCCCAGACGGCTCTCGTTCATCATCTGGAACATGTAGGCCAGCCCTTTGTGTTTTTCACCGACGAGCCAGCCCCGGCAGTCGCCTTTGTCCCCCATGACCAACTGGGTGATGGGGCAGCCCCTGTAACCCATTTTATGGTAGATCTGGGACACGGCCACGTCGTTGGGCGTGAGCGATCCGTCCGCCTCTTTCCTGAGTTTGGGCACGACAAACAGGGAGATGCCCTTGACACCGGCCGGAGCCCCCTCGATTTTGGCCAGCATCAGGTGCACCACGTTGTCCACCCCGTCGTGATCGCCGCCGGAGATGAACACCTTCTGGCCCGTGAGGGTGTAATACCCGTCATCGTGGGGTCTGGCCGTGGTGCTGATATCGGCCAGAGAACTTCCCGCCTCGGGCTCGGTGAGGGCCATGGTACCCTGGAACCGTCCGGCGAGCATGTCGGGAATCCAGGTTTTTTTCAGGGTCTCGTCTCCGAATTCAGCGATAAGGTTGGCGGCTCCCCGTGTCAGTTCGGGGTAGACCCCGGCGGAATAATTGGCGGCGAAGAAGATGTACGAACAGGCCCCGGCCACGATCCAGGGAAGCTGCTCGCCGCCGTTCTCCCTTGAAAAGGTGGCCCCGATCCAGCCGCCTTCGCCGGATTCGCTCATGATTTTCCGGACCTGGGGGTGGACTTTCACCGTTCCGTTTTCAATTTCAGGGCCTTTGCGGTCCATCTCGGAAAAGATGGGATAGAACAGGTTTTTGGCCAGTTTCATGGCTTCGGCCAGAACCATGTCGAACATCTTCCGGTTGTGCTGGCTGTAACGTTCGTAACCGCATAACGATCCGGCGTCGAACACCTCGTGAAGCAGAAACTTCACATGTTTTTCACTGACGAATTTTTCCTGCATGGTCCCTCGGCTGTTTTAGGTTGATCGATCGTTCATGCCAAAGCCCGGTTCAAAACTGAGCGAAATTCTATTATATGAAAAGACGCCTTCCGGTGTCAATCCCTATTTCAGACCCAGAAGAAACCGGCCCAATATTTATTAAGAAGCCCAATATACATAAACAAAAACCACAAAAAGCCCTACAGGGAATCTCTGCCAAAGCGCGAACCATTCTGGAGATCTGCAAACGTTTTCTATTGAATTTCGCTCGGGTTCAGGCGTATACTGCAAGCACAATCCATTTGAACAACAGGGTGCCATGGTGTAAGACTGAACCACACAGCACGCCGGTCTTCACCGGGCACAGCCGCCACCTCACACAGCCATCGGGAGACAGAGCCTTTGACCGAGATGCCGAAAAAAGACAGGATCCTTCAGACAGCTGTAGACATCTTCAGGGAAAAGGGAAAAAACACCACCATTTCCGAAATCGGCAAAAAGGCCGGCGTCACCGATTCCATCATCTACCACTACTTCGAAAACAAAGAAGACCTCCTGTTCCACGCTGCGGGCGAACAGCTGAAGGCCCTGACCGAGATCCTTAAAAAGCATCTGGAAAACCACCCGGACCCCCTGGACCGTTTCAGGGAATTCATGCACCTCCAGCTTCACTACCACGACACGAATCCCAACTACACCAACCTGACCATCTTCGAATGCCGGTCCAAGGAGCGGTTTTTCCGCCACGACGCCTTCGGGTATTTCAGGAACTGGACCGTTTTCATGCGAGACATCCTCGTGGAGTGTATGGAAAATGGGATTTTCCGCCAGGAACTCCATGTCCCCGTGGTGAGAGACGCGATATTCGGCCTTCTGGACATGGAGTCCATTCACAGCCTGGCGGCCCGGGAAATCGACGAGGCCCATCGCGACATGGACGACATCATGGCCCTGCTCCTTCCCATGCTCACCCCCGAGAAAAAACCACGGCCCGATGATTCGGACAAGGCCGCCCGGATTCTCGCGGCCGCCGAAGGGGTTTTCGCCGAAAAGGGTTACGACAGCGCCACCACCCTGGACATTTCCAAAAGGGCCGCCGTGGCCGAAGGGACCTTGTACGAGTACTTCAAGAACAAGGAAGACCTTCTGTTCACCGCCCTGGGCCGGAGGATTTCCGACCACACGGAGATTTTCCGGGAAATCGCGACCAAGCAGAGCCCCCTGTTCCGCCTCAAACAGATGATCCAGCACCACTTCTTCATCTACCTCCGGCAGCCGGACTTCATGAAAGTCTTCATCTTCGACGGAATCTTCAACAAACGGTTCTACCGCTCATCGGCAAAGAAAAGCTACGACGCCTACGTCAGCGCCATGAATCCCATCCTGGAACAGGGGAAAAAAGACGGCAGCATCCGCCCCGAAGTCAACAACCGGGTGTTCAGAAACCTGTTCATGGGTCTCATGAGCCACATGATCCTGCGCTGGTATTTCAGGGCGGACGATCCACGCATCGACCGGTTTTACGAGATCAACGAGGCCATCGGCCTCCTGATGCGGGCCGTCAGCGTTCAGGCGTCCTGAGCCCCGCCCCAGACTTTACGGCTCCGTTCGATCTTCTTTTTCACCGTGCCCCAGGGTTTTTTCATGAAAAAAGATTCGCCGTACCGTTCCACCATCTGTTCGAACATGGCCATGGGAAGGGTCAGGGTGATTTCATCGCCTTTGTAGAATTTCCTGGCCGAGATATCCCAGCCTCCCAGAACGGCCCGGTTCTCACCCCGGGCCTTGAAAACCATGGGCCAGGCCACCAGGCTGCCGCAGCCCGCGCTCCAGGGGGACACCACCGAAAGCGGATCGCCGGTGACAAAGGTGGCCATCTGATGGATGCCCGCAATGGCTTCGGGTCGGTCGAACACCGTGACAAAAAGGGGCGTTTCCCCTTCGCCGAACTGGGACAGGGGCTTGAACACGCAGAATTTTCCAGGGGCCGGTTCAGGGTCCAGGTCTTCGAAAATTTTCCGGAGGCGGTCCGGGGAATCGCAGTAGCACTCCCCTTCCATGTGGCCGGGGATTCCCGTGGACACGTAGTGGATGATGGTTTCCACCTGGGGTTTGTTGAACCCCATCCAGAACGCGCAGCCCAGACAGCCGTACCTTTCGGCGGAAAAATACGCCACGGCCTTTTTCTTCCGGGCCCGCCAGAGATGCCCGATGGCGCAGGAAAAATTCCCGAACACCGACGGCCAGTCCACCTGACCGGCTTTTTCCATGTCTCGTGTGGGCAGGATCTGGGGTGTGGGGGTAAACGGGGAATCCGGCTCCTGGTCGGCGAAGAACATCCCCATGGGCATTTCGGCAAGGCCTGCGACGGCCAGAAAATCGTTGAGAGACTCTTTCCAGACTGTGGTCATACCCACCTCCGCGTGTGATGTGATATGTTCTGATATGTCTAATGAATTGTCGCCGGAGAGTATTTCAGAATCAATTCGCTCTGACAAAAAAATCTTTAAGAGAGACTGCTACGGATCATCCCTTTTATTGGCTAATCATTTCAAATCTTCAATCATAGATTCGTGCAGCCGGATGTGTTCGCCCTTATTGGTGAGATGCCATATATTCGGTAATGGCCTGCGCCAGAAGGCCTGACCGTGTCTCACCACGTTTTTTTGCGAAATAATCCAATGAATTCAGCAATCTTTCCGGCATGGTAATATTGACTCTCTTTGATTTAAGCGACAACTTGCTAAAGTCCACCTCAACAAGAGCCCAAAGACCATCCTTAAAGTCGGGATTGTCCTTGTGTTTTTCGATTGTTGTTGCAACAGGAAAAGGTTCGGAATCCAGCAAAATTCCTTCAATATGACATTCAGCGGCTTCCTGAGCGTTCACAAGAGCCTCTTCAATAGTTTCACCAGCGGAAAAACATCCCACCAAGTCTGGGAATGTGACACCGTAATCTGATTTATCGTCTTTATGGATTACAACCGGATATTTCATGGCATTACCTCCATTGCCAACCAGCCTGCCGGTAAATGCTACGAAGAGTTCCGACGGGCAAATCTTTTTTAGGATGGGGGACAGTGACTTTACCAATTTTGTCAGGGTGTTTGAATTGATGGTGGTCTCCTTTGGTGTGATGGAGAATCCACCCCTCGTTTCTAAGTCTTTGTATTATTTCCCCGCTTTTCATAATGTGCATTATACACACCTATAAATATGCTGTCAATTAGTCGTTTTTCGTGGTGAACGCCGGCATGCACCGGCCGGGCGGCGAATTACAGGAACCGGCCAAAAAATGAAAACGCTTAATTTGACTTTGTAAAGTTAATCCCCAGATATACGTATCTTGGATATTGTGG
>CAZWTY010000140.1:0-6720 GCA_964637565.1 uncultured Desulforapulum sp. | reverse complement strand
TTCTTTTTCGCACAGGTGATTTCCTTTGCGAAGATGGGGGTTATTGAGCGCTTACAAATGTTTTTTCGTTTTTCCAGCGTCTCTTATTGGATTTGAAAACAGGCACGATGCCTGTATGCGCCATAACGTGCCAAGCAAAGATATCCTTAAAAATGAGCGTGATAGTTATGTTGATAGATGCTTTGTATGGAATCATAGGCAAAAAACAAGCAGAGCAAGATACCTTTTTGGGCCACATTGTAAACCATGGAAGCCATCTCAACGCAGACCATAACGATTCAACAGGGGCTCATTTGACCAGCAACTCCCGGTGATCTTCGTGAACCTCCCGGTGCGGACCCGCATGTCGGGTGGTGTGGGGACTGGGGGAGCAATACCCCCGGTTACCCGATTGGCGCTAATGAACTGGCTCATTGGGAATTTGAGCACTATTCCAGACTGCAACCACCCAGATAATATCTGCTTTAATTTTATAAAAAAAACGGTAGGGAGGAATTATCACCTCTCTGTACGAGAGATCCGGGAATTCTGGAATGATTCTTCCAGACTCCGGAAAATCTTCAAGCCTTCTTAAAATTTTTTCAGCACGATTACGAAAATTGACAGCGGCAGAAGGTTTGTCTTTACGAATATATGATAAAGCTGAAAGGAATTGTTTTTTAGCCGTTGGTGTGAATTGAATTTTCAAAGCGAGTCCTTGTTTAAAAAATCATCCGCTTCAGCAAGCACCGTATCTAAATCATATCTGATACCGGCTTCAATTTCCTTTTCGCCCTTTGCCAATAAACGTAATATTTCTTTTTCGTGTTCAAGTTTTTCATAGGCCTCAACCCCAAGCATTACAGCGCTGGCCCTTCCTCTTTGTGTAATAATCAAAGGTTCATCATTGGTTTGCAATTGTTTCAAAAGTTTAGCCGCATCCTGCCTTAAGTCACTTACGGGTATAATATTTGATAATTTTCCCATTTTTCATCCTCTTGTTTGTATTTTTAGTTGTACAACCAGAAGTACCTTAAAAGCAACTATTATTTTATCGGTGGGAGCGCCAACAGCGATTCAACAGCGGCTCATTTGGCCAGAAATTCCCGGCTAACTTCGCGATGCTTGCCCGCGATCACAGACGGCGTTTTCGTGGGCATGGCCCGCTCCGACGTGATCATGGTTGTATCTCAGAGACACAGTTCACCGGGAATTGCTGTCATTTGACAAGAACGCCGCCATCATCAGCCAGACTCCAGACGCCACGGTCGGTGGGATGGTCCAAAGATTCGTCAAGGAGGGAGATGAACCGGTCCCTGGGAATTTCCCGGGCGCCGAAACTCATCAGATGGCGTGTTTTCACCTGGCAGTCGATCAGGTCGAAGCCCCGGCGGGTCAGGTGGGCGCAGAGGGTGGCAAAGGCGGCTTTCGAAGCGTTGGATTCCCGGGAGAACATGCTTTCGCCGAAAAAGCATCGGCCCAGGGAAACCCCGTACAGTCCGCCCACCAGCCGGTCCCCGTTCCAGGCTTCCACCGAATGGGCGTAGCCTTCGCGGTGAAGGCGCAGGTAGGCGTCGATCATGTTCCGGCCGATCCAGGTGCCTTCGTCGTTGTCGGTCCGGACCGTGGCGCAGGCCTGGATCACCTGGTCGAAGGCGCGGTCCATGGTGATGCGGAACATCTTCCGGCGCAGGATTTTTTTTAGACTCCGGGAAACAGTCACCTCGGAAGGAAACAAGACAAGACGGGGATCGGGAGACCACCAGAGAACGGGTTCATCCCAGTTGTACCAGGGGAAAATGCCCATCTGGTAGGCCAGAAGAAGCCGGGGAACAGACAGGTCTCCTCCTACGGCGAGGAGACCGTCTTCCCTGGCCAGATACACAGGCGGAAACTCGATGCGGTTTGACAGGCGGAAAACAGGCATGGCCCAACCCGGGTTTGAAATGATATCAGAAACCTGTCATTTGTAACTAAACGTCAGCTTGTCCTCTTTGACCCCGATGGTCACGCGGCCGCCCTTGACCAGTTTGCCGAAGAGAATTTCGTCGGACAGTTTGTCCTTGACCTCGGTCTGGATGAGACGGGCCAGGGGCCGTGCGCCGTAGCGTTGATCGTAACCGTGCTTGGCCAGCCAGGTACGTGCGCCCGGCGTGACATGGACGGCCACTTTCCTGTCGGCGATCTGGGCTTCCATCTCACGGATGAACTTGTCCACCACCTGCTCCATGACCTTCCGGTCGAGGGCGTTAAAGGTGATGATGGCGTCCAGCCTGTTCCGGAACTCTGGGCTGAACAGCCGCTCGATGGCGGTTTTGCCCTTGTCCTTCACATCGTTTGCGGGGTCCCCGAAACCGATGGTCTTGGAACTCATTTCACGGGCTCCGGCATTGGAGGACATGATGATGATCACGTTCCTGAAATCCGCTTTCTTGCCGTTGTTGTCCGTCAGGGTTCCATGATCGAACACCTGGAGCAGGATGTTGATCAGGTCCGGATGGGCCTTTTCGATTTCATCGAGCAAGAGAACACTGTGGGGGCTCTTCCGGATCTGTTCGGTCAAAAGGCCGCCCTGGTCGAAACCGATATAACCGGGAGGGGCTCCGATCAGCCGGGCCACGGCGTGTTTTTCCATGTATTCGCTCATGTCGAAACGGAGGAACTCCACGCCCAGGGTTTTCGAAAGCTGTTTGGCCACTTCGGTCTTGCCCACGCCGGTGGGGCCGGTAAACAGGAAAGACCCGACGGGCTTGTCCGGAGATGCCAGACCCGCCCGTGACCGCTTGATGGCGGTGGCAAGGGACTCGATGGCGTCGTCCTGCCCGAAGATCACGCTCTGGAGTTTTTTCCCCAGGGCCTTGAGTTTGGACCGGTCGGAGGTGGAGACGGTCTTGGGCGGGATCTTGGCCATGGCTGCCACGATTTTCTCGATGTCAGGCACCCGGATCTTCCGTTTCCCCTCGCTCACCTCGAGACGGCAGAGAACCCCGGCCTCGTCGATCACGTCGATGGCCTTGTCCGGCAGATACCGGTCGTTGATGTATTTTCCTGAAAGTTCGGCGGCGGCAAGGATCGCCTGCTCCGTGTATTCCACTTGGTGATGAGCCTCGTAGCAGTGCTTCAGACCGCTCAGGATTTTCACCGTTTCCTCGATGGACGGTTCGGCCACGTCGATTTTTTCAAAACGCCGTGACAGGGCCCGGTCTTTTTCGAAATGGTTCTTGTACTCCTCATGGGTGGTTGAGCCCATGCAGCGCAGGCCGCCCACGGCCAGAACAGGTTTGAGGATGTTGGAGGCGTCGATGGAACCGCTGCTGGTGGCGCCGGCTCCGACCACGGTATGGATTTCATCGATGTAAAGGATCACGTTCTCCATGGCCTTGACCTCGTTGAGAACGCCCTTGAGCCTCTGCTCGAAATCGCCGCGGAATTTGGTACCGGCCAGGACAGCTGCCAGATCCAGGGAGTAAAGCCGTGCGTCCAGAAGAATGTCCGGAACGTCTCCGTCATGGATCCGCTGGGCCAGCCCTTCGGCGATGGCTGTTTTGCCCACGCCGGGATCACCGACGAAAACCGGGTTGTTCTTCCGTCTCCGGCAGAGCACCTGAATGACACGCTGAAGCTCTCCTGCCCGGCCGATCAGGGGATCGATCTTTCCCTGCCCCGCTTTTTTCACCAGATCCACCGTGTAAAGATCCAGATAGTTTTCTTTTTTCTTCTTTTTGCCGTCTTCACCGGTGCTTTCGTCGGCGTCTTCCTTTTCCACGTTCTGCTGGCGTCCGTGGGAGATGTACTTGAGAACGGAAAGCCGGGATACCCCTTCGGATTCAAGGTAATAGGTGGCATGGGAATCCTTTTCCTGGAAAATCGAAGCCAGAATGTCGCCCACGTGGACCTCGCTCTTTTCGGCGGATCTCACATGGTTCACGGCCCGCTGGATCACACGCTGGAAGCCGACGGTCTGTTGAAGCACGTAGTCTCCGTCCTCGGAGATCCGTTCCAGACGCTCGTTGAAAAATTTTTCCAGTTTGCGTTTGATCGTTTCCGGATCGCCCCCGCAATGCTCGATGATATCGATCCCCTCGGAATCGTGAAGGATGGCGAACAGGACATGCTCGACACACACGTACTCATGCCTTCGTTTCTTCGCCTCACGAACCGCGAGTCCCAGCGTCGCGCTCAATTCCTTACTGATCATAGCTCATTCCTTTTCCATGGTACTTCTCAGAGGATACCCGTTGTCCTCCGCCATTCTGTGAACCGTGGCGGTTTTGGTTTCGGCGATCTCATAGGTATAGACACCGCAGACCCCACTTCCCTTTTTGTGGACATTCATCATGATTTGAGTCGCAGATTCAATGGGCTTATTGAACACCTTCATCAGGACCTCGACCACAAAGTCCATGGGGGTGTAGTCGTCGTTCATCAAAAGAACCCGGTACATCGGCGGTTCGACAAGCACGGTCTCATGATCGGTGACTGTTTGCTCTTCCCTGCCCGGATCATTCAAACCCATGGCTGACACCCTCCATTACTTTATTTGTCGGCATGAACCAGCATTATATTTAACTGTAAAAACCGACTTCCACTAAAATAAACTAAGAAGCCGAAGATGAAATTCAAGATGGCGGTCAACATTGGCCTTTACCGACCACAGCACCTTTTGAATTTCTGGCCGCTGCCGCAGGGGCACAGGTCGTTGCGCCCGATCTTGTCATCATCGCGCTTCACCGGTTTCTTCTTCGCCTCATCGTCGCTGCCATGGGAATAGGTCAGGTTCTCTTCCTCCTTTTTCTGGATCTGTTCCACATTCTGCGGGGTCCTGAACTGAACCCTGAAAAGGATATGGACGATCTCCTCGTCGATGCGGTCGATGAGAGCCTGAAACATCTCAAAGGCTTCCTTTTTGTATACGATCAGGGGATTCTGCTGGGCGTAGCCCCTGAGTCCGATGCCCTCCTTGAGGTGGTCCATGCTGAGCAGGTGCTCACGCCACAGGGTGTCGACGATCTGAAGCATGATCACATGCTGGAAATTAAGAAACTCCTCACGGCCGATTTCATCCTGTTTTCCCTTATATTTTTCCATGGCCTTTTCAGCGACAAAATCCGCCAGTTTCGACTCGTCCAGCCCGTCCATCAGGCCCGCCGGAATGATCAGGTTCATGTCGAAATCTTTTTTCATGGCCTGGCTGAACGCCTCGTGATCCCAGTCCTTGGCCGCCTTCTTTTTTTCCACAACCCGGGACGCCACGTCGTCGGCCATGTTTCTGACCACTTCCTCGACAAACGCCTCGAGATTCTCGCCTTTAAGAATATCCCGGCGGATCTGGTAAATCACCTCACGCTGCTGGTTCATCACGTCGTCGTATTCCAGGAGGTGTTTACGGATTTCGAAGTTGTGTCCTTCAACCTTGCGCTGGGCGTTTTCAATGGCCCGGCTGATCAGCCGGTGTTCGATGGGCTCCCCCTCTTCCATGCCCAGCTTGTCCATGATGTAGGAGATCCGCTCTCCACCGAAAATCCGAAGCAGGTCGTCTTCAAGGGACAGGTAGTACCGCGAGGAACCCGGGTCTCCCTGGCGGCCGGAACGGCCTCGCAACTGGTTGTCGATCCGCCGGCTCTCATGGCGCTCCGTTCCCAGGATGTGCAGCCCGCCCAGTTCCTTGACCCCTTCGCCGAGCACGATATCCGTTCCACGACCGGCCATGTTGGTGGAAATGGTGACCGAGCCTTTCTGGCCGGCCAGGGCGACGATCTCGGCTTCCTGCCTGTGGTACTTGGCGTTCAGGACCGTGTGCTTCACCCCTTTTTTCTTGAGCATCTCGCTGAACTTTTCCGACACGTCGATGGAAATGGTGCCCACCAGCACAGGCTGGCCTTTTTTGTTCAGCTCCACGATCTCATTGATCGCCGCCTCGAACTTCTCCTTCCGTGTCTTGTAGATCACGTCGGGCCTGTCATTTCGGACCATGGGCTTGTTCGTGGGAATCACCACCACGTCGAGTCCGTAGATCTTCTTGAACTCCGCCGCTTCCGTCTCGGCTGTCCCGGTCATGCCGCAGAGCTTGTCGTACATCCTGAAATAGTTCTGGAACGTGACCGAGGCCAGGGTCTGGTTTTCGTTCTCGATGGCCACGTTCTCCTTGGCCTCCAGGGCCTGGTGCAGCCCTTCGCTGTAACGTCGTCCCGGCATGAGGCGACCGGTGAACTCGTCCACGATGACCACCTTGCCGTTCTGGACAATGTAATCCGTGTCCCGGTTGAACAGGGCGTGGGCCTTGAGCGCCTGGTTCAGATGGTGCAGCACTTCGATGTTTCTGTGCTCGAACAGGTTGTCCACCTGGAGGAGTTTTTCAGCCCTGGCCACCCCTTCGTCGGTCAGGCTGACCGACCTGGATTTTTCATCCACGGTGTAGTCCTCGCCTTTTCTGAGGGAAGGGATCACCGAGTTGACCTGAACGTAGAGCTGGGTGGATTTTTCAGCCGGACCCGAAATGATCAGGGGTGTTCTGGCCTCGTCGATGAGGATACTGTCCACCTCGTCCACGATGGCGTAATGAAGCTCTCTCTGGGAGATATGCTCACGGCTGTACTTCATGTTGTCCCTGAGGTAGTCGAAACCGAACTCGTTGTTCGTTCCGTAGGCGATATCCGAATTGTAGGCGGCCTTCCTTTCCTCGTCGTTCAGGCCATGGACGATAATGCCCACGGAAAGCCCGAGAAACCGGTAAATCTGGCC
>CAZWTY010000139.1:0-6855 GCA_964637565.1 uncultured Desulforapulum sp. | reverse complement strand
ATCGTAGGTCGGCTTGAGGCACGAAAGCCGACACATGCACCCATCCTTATTTATACGCGGCCCAACTCACCCCGCCAGACCCTGGAGCACCTCTTCCACCCGGTGGAATTTTTGTTCCTCGAACAACTTGTCCACGATGTTCTGCCAGTCCACCCGGTTCTTGTCAAAGGTCAGGATGCTGCCGCTTTCGGCGATCCGTTCGGTCAAGCGTTTGTTTTTCGCCAGATCGGACACGGTGACGGACAGGGACAAGGTGGCTTTCCACATGCCCATGCTGCCCCGGGCCAGATCGGTGTCAGCCCCGATGGACACGAGAAAGGCCGCGTTGTCTCCCCGCCCGAATTCCAGGCAGGCCGCCTCATCAATGCAGCGGTCGGTGTCCCGGTACACGGCCTTGCCGTTCATGCCCCGCATAAACCGTTCGGCCACGGCTTTCCTGGCCTCAGGCCCCAGATCCGCGCTGCCCGTGACAGTAAAGAGGATCTTCCCTTGGGCGCTCTGTTTCGTAACGGCATCCTTGGCCGCGCTGAAACGGCCTGTGAAAAGGTCCCGGGTTCCGTAATGGGCCGGGAGCCTGGTAAAATCCACGGATTTCAAAATCAGGCTCGCCTCGGCGATCCATTTCAAACGGTCTGCCGGTGTGGCGGAAACGTTCTTGTCCACGGCTTTGTGGTAAAGCGCGTCGGCCTTTTTCAAAGTGATGTACTGGTTCACCAGGTTCCGGTCCACCTTGAGCCGGACCCACAACAGGCAGTTGTCCTGGTCCAGCCAGCGACCTGCTTCGGAGATGTCGCCGAGATCCAGGTCCGACAGGGTCGCCACCGAATGTTCCAGAGTGCGTGAGCCGAATTTGGAAGCCCCTTTGCCGCTGGTATCGGTCACCCGGATGGTCACCTCGCTTTTCACGCTGACCGCAACCGCCTCACACAACGCGGCCAGGGCCTTTTTCCGGGCCTGTTCCAGCTGGTCTCCCTCGCCTTTCCCCGCGCAGCCCACGCCGGTGTAATGCCCCGCCACGCCCGGATCGGACTCGACCCAGGCTGGTTTTTCACCCTGCTGCCGGTAAAGGCAGTTTTCACCCTCAACCGGCGTTGACACGCATCCGCTCAGACCACAGACGGCAACGATCACGATTGCAAACCCCAACATGGTCATTCGTTTCATAATCCGGCCATCACCTTTTCAAGCTGTGTCATGTTGTCCGGGGTGTAGCCCCTGTACTGGGCCAGAACCATGCCCTTGGCGTCGATCACCACCGTATGGGGAAACCCGTAAATCCCGAAATCTTTTTTCACCATGGCGCTGCCGCAGACCACCGTCACGGGAGCCGCCGCAAGTTTGGAAACAAACAGGGCCACAGAGTCCACATCCCGGTCTTCCGCATGGATGCTCACCACCTTAACCAAAGGGTATTTCTTCTCAAGGGCCGCCAGTTCAGGAATTTCCTCACGGCAGGGCTTGCAGTTCGTGGAAAAAAAGTTCAGCACCAGGGGTTTTCCCTTTTCTGCGCTCAGCCTGAAAAGCCCGCCCCCGAGTTTCCTTCCCAAAATATCCGGGGCCTTTTCCCCGGTTTTCAGGGCAAAGGCCGCGCTGGCAAAGCAGAGCAGCAAAACAAGGCAGGCCGGTAATGCCTGGGTGAAAACTTTATTATTCCATAATTTCATAAGGACTCCAGATAGATGTCATAAAACCCCAGCCATTCCCGGTGACAGAACTGTAGGTCGGGCTTTCGCCCGACGTCATTGTCGGGCGAAAGCCCGACCTACAAAGCATCTCAGCGTTCACCAGGAATTGCTGATAAAATCCAAACCTGATTTTTAAGTTTTTTCATATCCGATTCAAGCGGGTGAGGCAAGATCTGTACCCAAGATCAGGGTTTCAATGCCTCATGTCCGGGCCATGGCCAGGCTGGCTTTGTTCAACTGCCCGTCAAATGACATAAGAGCCGAACCGTCTCCCGTTGATTTCACACAGAGGATGCAGTCCACGATATCCATCCGGCCCTTGGCAAACAGTGTCAGAGCGTTGATCAGATGGCCCTTGTCGTCATTCACGATGCCCTTGTAACGCAGCAGGATGACCAGACTCTCAGCCGCGGCCTCCCGTGGAACCTTGTATATTTTCGTCAGGACGTACACACATTCGGCCACGACGCTTTCAAGGACAACCGTTTTCTTCACCCCGTCCCGCACGTCGTCAAAGAACGCCTTGGCCCGTTCGTAAAGAGCCTCGTCATCCCGGATGAAATACCGGGTGATGACGTTCGTGTCAGGAAGGTGTTTTACCGAACTTTTCATGGACCCCCTCTTCCCACGCCTGTTCTTTCATGGATGGACCGGATAACGAAGGCTCCGCGTTTTTCGCATAGGCGCTTAAAGAGCCCGCCGCATCCTTGACCGGTCTCACCACGATATCCTCGTTGACCACTTCAAAAAAAACGGCTGTGGATTGCAGTCGTTTCCTGATCTCCTTGGGGATGGTGATCTGTCCTTTGCTGGTTATTTTGACCGTTTCCGTAATCATGATTTATGACCTCATTTTCAAATTGCATTACTTTGTATAAAAGTAATCCATTTATCCATGGGCTGTCAAAGCAAAAAAGCCGATCAAATCAGACAGCCTCCCCCCATTTCCCCTCGGCCCGTAGGTCGGGCTTACGCCCGACTCAGGTGTCGGGCGAAAGCCCGACCTACTCCCCGCCTATTCCGTCCAAGGAGGATTCCGAGGCGCACCAGGTTGGGGTGTAGCGGCCCTTGGTGACGAAGCGGTGGAAGGAGGAAAATTCCCAATCCACGGGCCTCTTCACGTAGCCGTGTTTCACCGGGTTGTAATGAATGTAGTGGCAGTGGTTTTCATAATCCCTGTCATCCCGGAGGGTGTGTTCCCAGAACCGTTTCTGCCAGACCTCCTGTCGCGGGTCGCCCGAAGCGTCACGGATTCTTCGGGTCAGCGTTTTTTTGATCAGAGCCCAGCTCCTGGAGTAATCCGTGTCCGGCAGACGCCAGATCGCGTGGAGGTGGTCCGGCATCAGCACAAAGGCCTCGGTTTCGAAAGGGTATCGCGCCCGGACCTCCCGGAGGATGTTTCCCAACATGGCCCGGTTGTGAGGATCGCCGAACAGGGGACGCCGTTTCCAGGTCACCACGGTGAAGAAGAACAGGTGGCCCGTTTTGGATCGTCTGTAGTTCGACATGGGGGTTGCCCTTAAAGATTTTCAAACGGGTTTAAAATGTAGGGTGGGCTTTCGCCCACCGTCATTGTCGGGCGTGAGCCCGACCTACAACCCTCTCTCCGGGTCAGGCCGCTCCGCTCCAATTCGGACGCCCAGCGGCCCGGCAGCCCCGCTCACTGACCTGGGGAGAGCGCGAGGCGAAATCCGAGGTAGTTGTGCCTGCGTCTCGGATTGAAACCGTGTCGAAGCGCCGACCGGCAGAACTGCACATAGTAGTTCCAGCTGCCGCCACGAAGAACGCGGTCCGACCCCGAAGACGGCCCCTCGGGATCAGAGACCGAACCCGAAGGATAATCATCCTTCCAATCCTGGCACCACTCCCACACGTTCCCGTGCATATCGTACAACCCCCAGGCGTTGGGCTGCTTCTGGGCTACCGTATGGGTTTTGCTGCCCGAGTTGCCATAGTACCACCCCATATCATCCAGGCTGTTATCATTAGCATAGGGGGTGTCACTCCCGGCCCGACAGGCGTATTCCCATTCTGCTTCCGTGGGCAGGCGGTACCGGTTATGGCCTTCCATGTTGTTCAGTTTCCGGATGAACTCCTGCACGTCGTCCCAGCTAACCTGTTCCACCGGACATTTGTCACCGCAGTAACTGAAACGTGATGGGGTGTTCCCCATCACCCGCCGCCACTGGCCCTGGGTCACCTCGGTGGTCTGCATGTAATACCCACGGGTCAAAGTCACCTGGTGAAGGGTTTCGTCATTGTCCCGGCCTGATTCGCTGGACGGGCTGCCCATCATGAACGTGCCGGGATTGATGTACACAAACTTCATTCCAATTTTATTGGAGAATGTGTCCCCCCCGGATTTCAGCTTCACCTGGGCCGTCACCGTCTCACGGTCTTTCACCCTAACTTTCTGTTTACCCTGAAGTTTCTTCCCTTTTACGGCAATCTCATGCTCCCCGGCCGCCACCGTCAGCGTGGCCGGAACATGCCCCTTCAACTCCCCATCCACCAGGACCTCGGCCCCTTTTTCATAGGGCTCGCTGCTCACGATCACCGTTCCTTCCAATCTCCGCAACACCGCGCTGGCCGCATCGATACTCTGCGTCCCGTTCCGGTTCACGGTCACGGTGTAGGCCACGCTGTCGTAGCCGCCTTTTTCAAGATGCACCTCGTAGGTTCCGGGGCTCAGGCGAACAGAAAACGGCGTGCTCTCCTCATGGACGGTCTTGCCGCTTTTCCGGCTGATTTCAGCCCGGGCACCGGCCGGGGTGGAGGCGACGCTCAAGGTTCCGAAATCCACATCGAGCACCAGGTGTTTCACCGTGGCCTTTTCATCCACGATCCGGATCGTCTGGTTTTCCACCGGCGCGTACAGGTCTTTTCGGACAGACAACAGGTAGGTCCCGGAGAGCACTCTGTCATTGGTATACGGCGTGGTCCCCACCGTTTTTCCGGCCAACAGCACGTCAGCGCCCGATGGGTCGCTGGTCACCGACAAACTTCCGAACCGGGGTTTCAGTTTCACCGTGTCAATCTCGTTGGTGCCTCCGGAGAGTTTCAGCTCCAGGGTCTGGGGATGGTAATCGTCTTTTTTCAGCACGATCCGGACGGCCTGGCCGGCTTTCAAACCCATGTTCTGGTACGGCGTTTCTCCGGCCACGATGTCTCCCAGATACACGGCGGCTCCGCTGGGTTCGCTGTCCAGAAAAAGAGCCGCCACCGTGGACCCGCTGTCTCCGCTGACCTTGGGCGTGATCCGGGTGACCGCACCTTCAGCCGGGCCTCGGTCCGGGGCCGCGGGGCTGGCGAATTCCACAGATCCACCCAAAGAAGAGACCGACCGGCCCCCGGCCATGGCTTTCAGCTTTTTCATGATCTCGGTTTTGGAACAGCCGACACAGCCGTCGGTCTTGGTGAACACGTCCTTGTCCGTGATCACGTCCTTGATCTCCAGGCTGAGAAAGGCGTCGGCTCCTTCTTTGGTTACGGAGCCCCGGCCCACCAGGTTGCCGTTAAAGGCGATGGCGATGTTCTCCAGGCATTCGTCCGAGGTGCAGGAGGTCACGGCGAATTTCTGGAGCTTGGCCTCCACCTGCTCGCCGCTGAAAATCTCGTACCGGGACGAAAAGCCTTCCTTGATGGCATTCTGAAACAGGGCCTTGTCCCCATCGGAAAGATGCTCGCCCTCGATGGGCAGCAGCACCATCCTTTCTTTGGTTTCCCCGGCAAAAAGGTTGCCGGGCATCCGCCCCCATGACAGCATGAAAAGTAAACAGAAGACTGCAAACCCTGCCCATACGAATGTCCGTTTCATGGTCTCCCCTTGCAACTGCTGGTTGTTTTTGGATTTTCTTTAAAAAACTGTGGGGTTATAGCATGGCCGGTCATCCGGTGTAAATCAGCAATTCTCGGTGAAGAACGCGATGCATCGCAGGGCGGTCGGGCTTGCGTCCGCAACGATTGGCGGGCGAAAGCCCGCCCTACAACCCTCTCTCCGGGTCACGCCGCTCCGCTCCAATTCGGACGCCCAACGGCCCGGCAGCCCCGCTCACTGACCTGGGGAGAGCGCGAGGCGAAATCCGATGCTGCTGAACCTGCCTCCCGGATGGCTCCCACTGCGACTCGCCGACCGGCAGTACTCGCCGTTGCTGACCCACTTGCCGCCACGAAGAACGCGGTACTGCCCCGATGACGGGCCCTCAGGATCAGATACTGCCCCGGAAGGATAATCACCCTTCCAATCCTGGCACCATTCACATACGTTTCCGTTCATGTCGTACAAACCCCAGGCATTGGGTTCAAAGCTGCCGGCCCGTGTTGTTGTTTTTCGATACTGACCCTTAAAACAGCCGCTCAGCGGGTAATTCCCGTCATAATTCGCTTGATCCGTTGACAAACAATCGCCGGTTGAAAACGGCGTGGTTGTTCCCGCACGGCAGGCGTACTCCCATTCGGCTTCCGTGGGCAGACGGTAGCGGTTATGGCCTTCCACCTGATTCAGTTTACGAATGAACTTCTGAGCGTCTTCCCAACTGACCTGCTCCACCGGGCAATCGTCACCACAGTTGTTAAATTCTGAGGGGTTGTTTCCCATGACCCGCCGCCACTGGCCCTGGGTCACCTCGGTGGTCTGCATGTAGTAACCACGGGTCAAGGTCACCTGATGCAAGGTTTCGTCACTGCCCCGGCCTGATTCACCGGACGGGCTACCCATCCTGAACGTCCCCGGATTGATGTACACAAAACTCATCCCGATGCTGTTGGTAAATTTATCTCCGCCCTCTTTGATCTTCACCTGGGCCGTCACCTTTGACCCGCTGTCTCCGCTGACCTTGGGGGTGATCCGGGTGACCGAGCCTTCAGCCGGGCCTCTGTCCGGGACCGTGGGGCTGGCGAATTCCACAGATCCACCTGAAGAAGAGACCAACCGGCCCCCGGCCATGGCTTTCAGCTTTTTCATGATCTCGGTTTTGGAACAACCGACACAGCCGTCGGTCTTGGTGAACACGTCCTTGTCCGTGATCACGTCCTTGATCTCCAGGCTGAGAAAGGCGTCGGCTCCTTCTTTGGTTACGGAGCCCCGGCCCACCAGGTTGCCGTTAAAGGCGATGGCGATGTTCTCCAGGCATTCGTCCGAGGTGCAGGAGGTCACGGCGAATTTCTGGAG
>CAZWTY010000138.1:0-6947 GCA_964637565.1 uncultured Desulforapulum sp. | reverse complement strand
TGGACGACGCGATGAGCACGAAGACCGAACCCGATGGCCCCAAAGAGCCGTCCGATCATATCTACCACAAAGAGGCCTTTGACCATATTCCCGAGGAAAAACGGGCCCGGATTCTTGCGACAGCCGCAGCCGAATTCGCGAGCAAGGGCTTTGCCACGGCCAACATCAATGTCATCGCCAAAAAAGCGGGCATCAGCATCGGGTCCATGTACAATTATTTCGAATCCAAGGAAGCTCTTTTCCTCACCGTCGGTGAAAACGGCTACAAGATCATCGAATCCATTCTCAAGACGATCAACACCCAGGACGGGGATATTTTCGACAAATTCGAACGCATCATCCGGGCCGTCCAGAAATATTCCCGGCTGAACCCGGAACTCAACCAGATCTATCAGGACATGGCCTCCGAAGGCCTGGCCCATCTTTCCCGCCAACTTTCCCGGAAAATGGAAACCATCACGGCGGTCTACCTGAGGGGTTTGATCAAGAAGGCCAAACAGCAGGGCGTCATCGCCCCGGACCTGGACGATCCGGTCACCGCCTTTTGCCTCGATAACCTGATCATCGCCCTCCAGTATTCCTACACCTCCGAATACTTCGCCGAACGCATGAAAATCTTTGCCGGCGACGACGCCCTTGAAAATGACGAAAAAATGGTCAAAGGCATCATGCGGTTCGTTCGCGGGGCTCTGGGGGTTGCGGGTTAAGCAATAGTTATAATTGGGGATCATGCCCTTGCCCAACAGCTCCAAACCCTGTCATTCCGGGCGGCCTCCAACGTGATGGAGCGTTTGAACCCTCTTCAGACCCGGCAAAAACCATTGGCCCGAATTCCGAAGCCGACCCGGAATCCACGTCGGCATGGGCGAACGTTCTCGAAAATCCATACGTCAAATTCATCCCGGGCATGGATTCCGGGTCGGCTTGCATGGCGGACGTCTCTCATTCCCAAGATGCCCTGAGGCTCAAGACCCGTCATCAAGGACCCCGGCCGCCCGGAATGACAATGGCGGAGACTTCGTAAACATCTTTCATGCGTCGTTGCGGGCTGTGCCATTTGCCGGCCCATGACCGTTTTTTTCAGCGATGTTTATCATCCGGATGTACAAAAATAGATTGACAGCCATCACACCTGTGTGAGATGGATGAGTGAGCAACCACTCAGTTGAAGCGTTCTGTGTGTAAACGGTGTTTATGCACCACGCGAATATCCTCCAGCTCAAATGCAACCCACGGTTTTATTGATTATCGTTCAACACACATCACGGCCACGCTCACATCCTGGGTCTTCGGCAGAGCCGTGATGTTTCCAGGACCATACCAGAAGTTCACAAGCCATTTATCAAGGGAGGGTAACCCATGACAATCGCGGCACACGGTTTTTTACGGATGACCCGGCTTATTCCGGCGGTGGTGTTTTTCTGTTTGATGGCCATCACGGCCCAGGCTTCGGATTTTCTTATCGGTGCGGGGATGTACGATATCACCGGGCCTGCGGCGGAACTGGGCATGATGGGCTATTCCATGCCCGATCAGAAAACCGAGGGCATCAGCATGCGGATCAGGGCCCGGGCCTTTGTGGTCGCGGACCCTTTGTCCGGAAAACGGGTGGTTTTTGTCAGCGCCGATACCTGTATCATTCCCCAGGGGGTCAAACAGCGGGTGGTTGAACGGCTGGAAGAGGCCTTTGGCGGGCTTTATACCGATCAGAACGTTCTGATCAGCGCCAACCACAGCCACAGCGTTCCCGGGGGCTATTCCCACTACGCCATGTATAATCTGTCCATGCTGGGATACGATGAGCTGAATTTCAACTGCGTGTCCGAGGGGATCTGCCAGTCCATCGTCCGCGCCCACCAGGCCCTGACCCCCGGAACCATCCTGATCAGTACCGGAGATCTGGATGACTGCGGCTGGAACCGGTCGCCCGAGGCCTATGCCAACAACCCCGCAGACGAGATCAGCCAATATGAAGCCAATACCGACAAAACCATGACGCTCCTGAAGTTCGTCACACAAGACGGCCGGGCCATGGGAACCCTCAACTGGTTTGCCGTCCATCCCACCAGCCTTGGAAACACCAACCGGCTGATCAGCGGCGACAACAAAGGGTACGCCTCGTATCGTTTTGAAAAAGCCATGGGGACCAACTACGCGGAGGCTCACCCGTTTGTGGCCGCCTTTGCCCAGACCAATGCCGGGGATGTCTCCCCCAATATTTTCTGGGGCTATCCCAACGGGGTGGATGATTTTGATCATATGAAAATCATCGGTGAACGGCAGTACCAGAAAGCGTCGCAACTCTTTCGCGCAGCCTCGGAAAAACTGCTTACAGGCGTTGATTTCCGCCACCAGTACGTGGATATGTCAGATGAGATCATTGCCGTTGACTATGTCACCGAAGGGACGGATAAGGCCACCACGTGCAGCGCGGCCATCGGCCTGTCCATGCTTGCGGGCAGCACCGAAGACGGGAAGGGGATCGATATCGTCGAAGGCATCACCTATCCTTATCCCGTGTCCATTCTGGGCACGGTCTTTCCCTGGGCCTTTACCCTGATGCCCGAAGACCAGGACTGCCAGTGCGAAAAACCGATTGTCCTGCCCATGGGACGCATCCGGCCCCAGGGCATTCCCCTTTCCCCCGAGGTGCTGCCGGTCCAGATTCTGAAGATCGGAAATCTGGCCATCGTGGGGTTTCCCACGGAAATCACCACCATGGCCGGACGTCGGCTCAGGGACACCGTGAAAAACGCCCTGGGCAACACCGTTGATCATGTGGTCATCGCGGCGGTGTCCAATGCCTATGCCGGGTACACCGCCACCCGGGAAGAATACGCGCTTCAACATTACGAAGGGGCCTCCACCCATTTCGGCCCCTATTCGCTGGCCGCCTATCAGCAGCGGTTTGCGGGCATCGCCTCGGACATGGCCGCAGGCGTGCCCTCGGCCCCCGGGCCGACCCCGAGGAATATCCGGGACAAGCAGATCCTCAACACTTTCGGGGTGGTGTTCGACGACACCCCCCTGGGCACGGATTTCGGCGATGTGGAAACAGACGCAAAGCCCGGCTACAGGCGGGGCGACACGGTCCGTGTCGTGTTCTGGGGCGGCCATCCCCGGAACGATCTGAGGCTCCAGGACACCTTTTTGCTGGTGGAACAGGTCTCGGCAACGACGGTGTGCCACAATAAAATGATCGGTTGTGACAGCGTCGAGGTCTGTGAAGACAAGCTAGACGATGCCCGGCCCGTTGCCAGTGACGGGGACCCGGAGACGGTGTATCGCTGGCAGCGCAGCGGTGTGGCCAATTCAAAAGTCACCATCGCCTGGACCATTCCCGACGATGCCAAGCCCGGGAAGTACCGGATTCGTCATTTCGGAAACTGGAAATCCGGCTGGACCGGGGCGATTTCGCCCTATGAAGGGTCATCACGCGTGTTTACCGTGGAGTGATGTTTCGCCATGCTTTATCCTCTGCTATCACAGTATATCGGGTTTCCGCTTTTGGGGGTTATCCTGAACGGACTGTACTACGGCCTGATCCTTGCCGGGCTCGCGGCAGCCGGAACCTTTTTCATGGGGCAACTGGCCCGGGCCGGGTATCCGGTAAGCCGGCTGCGGGCCTTTGCCGCCGGAATGATCCTGATGGGGTTTCCCCTGGGCCTTATCGGGTCCCGGTCCGCCAATATGTTCTATTTCCCGGCGGATCAGTGGAGCGTCCGGTTTTTTGTCGAACAATTTGTATCAGGGCCCCATCAGACGTTCCACGCGGCCCTGATTCTGCCGGTTGTTTTTCTTCTGGCTTTGGGGCATGGGTGCGGGTTTGAAAAACGCCATCTGGCCGACGCCCTGTTTGTCGCAATTCCCCTGGGGCATGCCATTGGCAGGTGCGGCTGTCTGTTGGTGGGATGCTGCTGGGGGCATCTGATCCAGTCTTCATGGCATGGACGCGTCGTGTCGTTTCACAATCCGGTGCCCCTGTACGCCATCGGGGTGAATCTTTTTTTGTTCTGGGGGCTGAAGTGCGTGTACCAACGGGTGTACGTCAAAAAGCAGGGCGTTCTGGCCCAGGGGATGATCCCCTCGATTTACCTGGTCGGGTATGGGGTCTTCCGTTTCCTTCTGGAAGAGATCCGGACCGAAACCATCGTGGGCCAAGGGTTGACCCTGGCCCAGTGGAGCATGCTGGTGTTCATGGGAGTGGGGGTGATCGCTGGCGTTGTCATGCACGGCACGCCATCTTCGGAAGAACCGTGATGCCCTGGGGTGACGCTGAAAACCATTGTCCGAACACGTTCCCGGCTCCCAACCTGTCATTCCGGGTCGGCTCGCATGACGGACACCTCATATTTCCAAGATGCCCGTAAGCTCAAGACCTGTCTCCCATGACCCCGGCCGCCCGGAATGACAATGGCGGGCGGGCCGGGTTTTTTCTGAATCAAATCCTCATCTGAATATCCGTGATATGCCCGATGGCCCCGTTTCGGATGTGGGCGGCGTTGGCCTCGTCGGTGTCGATGTGCATGGCCAGGCGGTAGTCCTTGTGGACCCTGACCAGCACGTCACCGAAGATCAGTTCCCTGTCGCCGTGGACCTGGACACGGACCACGTCCCGGTCATGGATGCCGAAACTGATGGCGTCTTCGGGCGTCATGTGGATATGGCGCAGGGCGCAGATCACGCCCCGGTCGATGGTGACCGACCCGTGGGGGCCTTCCAGGGTGATGCCCGGGGTGTTTTCCAGGTTGCCCGAAGCCCGGATCGGAGGCTGGACCCCCAACTGGAACTGCTCGGTCATGGAGATCTCCACCTGGGTTTCCTTACGGGTGGGGCCCAGGACCCGGACACGTTCCACCCGGCCCTTGGGTCCGATGAGGTTCACCATTTCCTCACAGGCGTACTGCCCGGGCTGGGACAGCTCGGCCTTGGGGGTGAGCTGGTGGCCGGGACCGAACAGGAGTTCCACGTGTTCCTGGGACAGGTGGATGTGGTGGGCGGACACCTCCACGAGAATGGGCACGTTCTTCCGTTCAAGGACGTGGGACAGGGCGTGGTACTTCATGGTTTTCAGGCTGTCACGGGCGATCATCCTTTCCTCGTCGGTGGGAACGACGAGCACGGCGATCCGCGATTCGTCGGCCGAGATGATGCAGGGCTCCTTGATCTCCGAGGCCATGCGGTTCTTTTTGCCGTCGATGACGATGCCCATGCATTCCAGGCCCTGGCAGACCTGGCTTCTCACGCCGTAGTCCGTCTCGCCGATCCAGCCGGTGAACACCAGGGCGTCCAGACCTCCCATGGCCGCCACGTAGGAGCCGATGTACTTTCTTGTCCTGTAGCAGAAGGTCTTGAAGGCCAGGAGGGCCCGGTGATCCCCCCGGTCCGCCGCCTCGATGATCTGGGTCATGTCGCTGGAAAAACCGGAAAGGCCCTTGAGCCCGCTTTCCCGGTTCAGAATCCGGTCCAGCTCGTCCACACCGGGGTTTTCGTCCCGGAGGATCTTCAAAATCACGGACGGGTCGATGTCTCCGCACCGCGTTCCCATCATCAGGCCTTCCGTGGGGCTCAAACCCATGGTGGTGTCCACGGACCTGCCGTGGTTCACGGCGCAGAGGGACGAGGTGTGCTCCAGGTGGCAGGTCACGATGTCCAGCTTGTTGTAGGGCCGTTTCAGGAGCTCGGCGGCCTTCAGGGCCGAGAAGGCGTGGGAAAGGCCGTGGAAGCCGTAACGCCTGATCCCGTGTTTCTCGAAGTACTCGTAAGGAATCCCGTAGAGGTAGGCGTAAGGGGGCAGGGTGTGGTGGAACGCCGTGTCGAACACGGCCACGTGCATGGCGTCGGTGAAAAACTCCATGCCTTTTTTGATGCCCAGAAGGTTGTAAGGGTTGTGCTGGGGGGCCAGATCGGTCACACGTTCGATCCGTTCGATCACATCGCCTTTGATCACCACCGGCGTTTCAAATTCCTTGCCCCCGTGAACCACCCGGTGACCCACCAGCACCACATCGTGGGATGAGGCGATGACACCGGTTTTTTTCGCGGTCACCGCCTCGAACATCAGGCGGAAGGCCATGTCGTGATCGCAGTTTTCGTATTCGGTGATGATTTCACCTTCCGAATATCTGTAGACATGACGGGTCTTTTCCGAGTTGAGATGGATGATCCGGCCCACCACGTTGAGGCTTTCGTCGGCGGTGTTGTACACGTTGTACTTGAGGGACGTGGCCCCGCAGTTGATCACGAAGATCTTGATGGGCTCGGCGGACTGGAGGTTGAATCCGTAGACGTCCTTCTTCTTGCCGAAGGCCTTGAGCGCCGTTTCCCGGCCTTCCGGATCCATGGTGAACTTGCTGAAAAGCTGGCTCATCATCTTGCTGATGGCCCGGACCGTGGGCAGATGGGTGAGAATCAGGGTGGAGAACAGGTTCTGGGGTATCACCAGCACCCGGGTGTGCTCGAGGCCGATGATGTCCGAAGGGTTCAGCTCGCCGGTCATCAGGGGGATGAGGTTGATGATGTCTCCCGGACCCAGGGTCATCAGGACGCTTTTCTCTCCCCGGTTGTCGGTGACCGAGGCTTCGGCCCGGCCTTCGAGGATCACTCCCAGAAACTGGGCCTCATCGCCATATTCCACAATTCCCTCGTTTTCCTCGTAGGTTCTGAGGGAAGATCCCTGGACCAGTTCGACGATCCGCTCCTCCGAAAATTCCCTGAACAGATATGTCTTGTTTTTCAGAAAGTCGATGATGGGTTTATCGTTCATATAAAAATCTCCTTGAAGCTTTTGCGAAAAGGCCCTTCAATCAGCGCCTGTATCACATGGTTGCGTCTGTATGAAAGGTGGGGCTATGGATATCTCAGGACTTGTCTTTCAATGCCGAGTTCTGTATATTACCATATATTCTTCAGAATTTAATACACAAATCCAAGTGTGACAACCCGGG
>CAZWTY010000137.1:0-6995 GCA_964637565.1 uncultured Desulforapulum sp. | reverse complement strand
TTGATGAACTCGTAAAAAGTCATCAACGGATGGCAAAGTACAAAAGTTCGAGTTCAAGGCGTCGCGAATCCCGAGGAATGAGGCGTACTTAGGGTACGCCGCAGTGACGAGGGATGAAGCGCAACGCAGAAATCGGACTTTTTACGAAGCCATCGACGTTGGACGTTGGGCGTTGGACGTTAGACCATTCAAACCGCATCACCGCCCTTTCCATGACCAGCTCTCCACCCCGAAACATCCCCATTCCCCATTCCCCATTCACCATTCACCATTCAATGTTCTGTGTTCGATGTTCGATGTTCGTCTTTTCATCCGTCTTCACTTCTTCGTCTTCTCCCCCGCCATCAACGCCGCTCCCAGCGCCCCGTTGATCTGCGGGTCCATATCCGGCAAACTTTTCACCGGCAGCCCCAGCCCTTCGGACAGGGCCTTGAACACGCCGCTGTTTTTTGCCACGCCGCCGGTCATCACGATGTCTTCGGTCACGCCGATGCTTTTGGCCAAAGACGCCACCCGGCTGGCCAGGGCTTTGTGAAGGGCCCTTGCGATATCCTGGGGTTTTTTCCGCTCGTTGATCAGGGACACCACCTCGGTTTCGGCGAAGATCACGCACTGGTTGGAGATGGTGAGTTTTTCCGTGCTCGCTTCGGAAAGGCTGCCCATGTCTTCCAGTGGCACGCCCAGGGCCTCGGCCATGACTTCGAGAAACCGTCCCGTGCCCGAGGCGCATTTGTCGTTGTAAACATAGCGGACAATGGCCCCGTTTTCATCCATCTTGATGGCCTTGGCATCCTGGCCGCCGATGTCGATGACCATCCGGGCAGACGGCATCCGCCACCAGGCGCCCTTGGCGTGGCAGGAGATTTCCGATTCCGACTGGTTCACAAAGGGAATCTGGTCTTTGCCGTAGCCTGTGCCCACGGCGTACTGAATGTCATCCCGGCGGAGCCCCGCCATGGTGAGGGCGATATCCAGCACCCGTTCCGCCGATTCCTTGGGCTTGGTTCCCGCCCGTGTCACGGCGCTGGCGAGTATCTCGCCGTCGTTCATGATCACGGCCTTGGCCGTGAGTGATCCCACATCACATCCTGCTACGATCATCTGCCACCTCCGCCGTTTAGCCGTGATTTTGAAAAAAGGGCCGCACCGATGGCCCCGGCGATCTGGGGGTCCGCTTTCCTTACTTTCCTGATCCTTACGCCCATGACTTTTTCAAGGGTCGCCACAACCCCCTTGTTCTTGGCCACACCGCCGGTCATCACCACATCCTTTTCCGGTTTCACGGCCCCGGCCAGCATGGCCACCCGTTTCGCCATGGCGGCGTTGATGCCCGCGCCGATGTCTTCCACACTGTGGCCGGAGTTCAGGTACTTGATGATGTCCGCCTGGGCCCACACCGTGCACATGCTGGCAAAGGTGATGGGGGTTTCGGTTTTTTCCGATAGTTCCCCCAGTTCGGTGAGACTGATGTCCAGAACCTTGGCCATGACCTCCAGGAACCGTCCCGTGCCCGAGGCGCATTTGTCGTTGGTGATAAATTTTTCCACCACCCCTTCCCTGTCGATGCGGATCACCTTGCAGTCCTGGCCGCCAATGTCGATGACGGTCCGAACCGAGGGCACCAGCCACAATGCTCCTTTGCCATGACAGGCGATTTCTGACCGGGCCTCGTTGACAAAGCTGATCCGTTCCCTGCCGTAGCCCGTGCCCACGCAGTGCCGGATGTCTGAAAAGCTGCATCCCGCGTTGTCAAGTGCCAGCTTCATGGCGGCGTCCGCCGAATCCCGGGGGTCGGCCAGGGATTTCACCACGCCGATACCCAGGAGCGCATTGTCTTTCAAAATGACGGCCTTGGATGTGAGGGAACCCACATCGCACCCTGCGACCAGTGTCATAACAACCCCCTTACGTTAAAGAATTCGTTAAGCCGTTCAAGGGACGCCTCCCAGGATTCCACCCGTTCGTCAAAGGCGTCGCCGTACATCACATGGGTGGGGTACCCGTGCTTTTCAAGATCCATGGCAAAGGGCTTCACCATGCCCCAGGTGTTCCGGCAGCCCGGCGTGCCGTTGTAGATGATGCAGTCCACCTTGAACATCTTGGCCAGCGCCAGGGTTTCCTCAAGCCACATGCCGGGTTTGTCGTACTGGCCCCTTATGCTCCGGACCATGGGCATGCGGGCGTTCATCTGGGCGATGCTGTCGATCATGGTCTCGATGGACGAGGTGTCGATGGAGTACCCTGAACCTTCCAGCCCTTTGATGTAGGGAGAAGCGATATTGAAAGTACGGGAAAGAATCCCCCCCAGGTGGGCGATGCCGTTGTCGTTCAGCCAGTCGTAGAACTGGAGGTTGATGGCGTAGTGGTCGATGTAGCACATGAAGGCCCTAAGGTTTTCTTTGCCGGAAGTGAGGCCCGATTCGCCTTTGGCCGCCTTTTCCGCCGCCACCTCCAGCATTTCTTTAAGGAGTTTCGTGTACACCGGTTCCCCGGCGAACATGAACCTTCCCGCATAGATGAACAGGTTGAAGATCACGGGAAGGGGCGTGGGAACAAGACGGTGGTAGTCTTCAAGGTCCGACACCAGCTGGTCCTGGATCTTGATTTCATCCAGGGTCTGTTTCAATCGGTCCAGATCGAGTTTTTTCCCGGTGTTTTTTTCGAGAAAGTCGATCATGGCCATGTAGTCTTCCAGGTGGTATTTGTCGGTCCGTTCATCGCCGATGGTCTGGGGGTAGTTCAGCTGGAAATAGGGCTTGTCCAGATAGGCAGCGGCAAAGGTGAACGAGTTGGCGTTGGTGTCGCAGACGCCGGGCGTGTCGCAGATCACCATGTCCACATGAGCACCGAGGCCCGCCAGATAGGCCCCCATGCTGCCCCGCTGGGCCGAACAGGCGGTTTCCGTGAGGCCCAGTTCCACGCAGTAGTCCAGGTAGTCCACGATGCCCCGTTTCCACATCAGCCGCCCGAAGGTGGTGAGGATTTCCAGCGTCACCGGCACCACGTCGATGGAGTAGAGAATCGACGGAGAGAAACAGAACGTGGTGAGGGCCACTTTTTTCCCCTTGTCGTGGGCCGTGACGATGTTGTCCAGATAATCGGTGAACATCTTCAAAAAGGTGATGCCGGGTTTTCCGGCGTTCACCATGGGTTGGAGAATGCCGCTGAAATAGGGGATGTAGGGCTGAAGGCGGTCGTATTCCTTCCGGGAGCCGTCGGCTGTCTTGGACGCGGCCATCATGATGCTGCATAGCATCCAGTCCATGTTGTACTCCATGATTTCCGGTCTCATACAGCCTCCATGTCGTAGACGGTTTCTTTTCTTGAACGCTGGGATTCCAGCCTTTCGAAAAAGGCGTCGATGCGCATCCGGAGGCGTCCGGTCTCAACCAGGGGGCCGTATTCCCGCTCGAGGCGGATGCAGGGCACGCCCTCTTTTTCCAGATCCCGTTCAAACAGGCCGTTTTCCGATCCATGGAGATCGCAGAAACGGATGTTCTGCATCACCACGGCGTCCACCCGTGAAGCGTCAATGATCGATTTCAGGGTGGCCAGCCGCTGTTTGTATTTCCCGTACATCCGGGGGCAGGTGCTGTCGCCCAGATAGGCTTTGGCCAGGGCATCCACGGGATCGCCCTGTTCCTCGACCTCGTTTCCTTCATCCCGCACGCCGAAGCAAAGATTTTCCGCCACCACCACGGCGTTTCCGGTCTGTTCCACCAGATCCACCAGACTGATGTCGTCGCTGATGCTGCCGATGAGCATGATCCGTTTCCGGCCGTCTTTTTTCGCTTTTTTCTTTTTTAGAGCCGCCACCAGGTTTTCCAGGTGTTCGGTGTACTCCTCCCGGGGCATGGCCGTGCCCGCCATGGTCACGGCAAAGGCGTCGGTGCCTGAAATCACCACGCTGTCCCTGGCCCTCAGGTCTTCCAGCTCTTTCAGACTGCGCCGGGCCCGGTTGTACAGCCGGATGGAGTCCCGGAGCCTGTCCTCGGTGATGGTGACCCCGAACTGCCGCTCCATGGCGCTGACCAGGTTATCGATTTCCTGACGGAACCACCGGAGGCCGTGGCCTTCGCTTTTGTGGGGTACATCGAAATAATAGAAAAACGGGGGAACGATGCCGGGAATGGCGTCGCCTGCTTTGCGCCAGCACTCGTCCAGCCGCCGCATGCTGTCACAGCCCGGCGTGATGATCGCGCCGTTCAGAAAATCGTACTTTCCTTTTCCGGCCAGCTGGAGCACACATTTGGGAAAGGTGCAGATGTAGGGGCCGAAATAGGCGTCGGCGATTTCCATGCTTTCCGTCTCGATGCCCCTTATCCTGTAGGGCAGGATTCCGGCGGCGTGGAAGATTTCCGACGGCACGTAGGAGCAGGTGTAACCCACCACCTTGCCGCCCTCCTCTTTCCACTGTTTCAGTCTGTCGCTTTGGATACGGGTGGCCGCGTCGTAAAACACCTCCATCATACCGTCACCTCCTCACCCAGGAGCAGCGCGCGGAGCATGTTTCTGGCTTCGGCGGCCTCCTGTTCGTAATCGTCGTCTCTGGGTGCCAGCACCGTGCACAGGTGTTTCACCACCTTGGGCACGATCACCCGTTCCATGGGAATCAGGGCCTCGCCCACGTTTTCAATGAAAAGCTCGAGTCCGTCGTTCACCTCGTACAGGTCCAGGGCGTCCACAAACTGGGTCACCAGGCCGGGGACCAGGGCGGGCTTGAGGTCGCTGATCGTGTTGATGAAAAGAAAAAACAGATTCACCACCTCGGCCAGATCCTGGGTTTCCACGGCGGCCAGGCCTTTTTCCGCCGAGTCGGCCACCTCCTGTTCCGGCAGCTGGGTCATGGCGGACAGGTGGTGGAGAAGGGCCCGGATCTGGGCGTTTTTCAAAGACGAGTAGCGGATCAACCGGCGTTCCAACCGCTCGGGATTCTCCTTCATCACCTGGTAGAACACCCGGGCCACGATTTCCTTTTCTTCTTCAAAGGCCACCTTGGCCTTCCACATCAGTTCCCCGTCGAACACGCTCAGGAAATCCTCGAGAAACTTGGTGAGGTCAATGGGAAGCTGGGTGGTTCCCGGGTCCCCCAGAAGGGCGCTGCCCGTATGGAGTTTCCGCACGATCTCGGATACCTGGTTCAAAAGCCGGGCCGCCGATTTGCCGTCAACCTTCCTGAAAATGGAGAACACCACGTCGGTCAGAAGATCCGGCGAAATCCTGTTGGTCATGGCAAGAAATTCCGCGGACGTGAACGTGGCGGAATTCACGATATCCGCGATAAAGCTCAAACCCAGAACCAGCTTGGACGGGTATTTGTACAGGGTTTCCACGGCGGCGGTGACCAGGGTTTTCATGTCGCCTGCGGAGAGGTCCAGGAAAGCCCGGATTTCGCCGAAGTCCAGTTCCTCCATTCTTCGGACCAGGGCCGGGGCCAGTTTTTCCGACAAATAGGCGGGGTTTTCCTCGTAGCAGCGGTTCAGGGTTTTCAGAATCACGCTCACACTGTCGCCCACCCGGGTCCGGGCGAGACCGTCCAGCAATTCTGCCACGAACCTTTGCCGGTCCTCATCCGAGGCCTTTTCCACATGATCGGTCAGGGCGTTGACGGAATCCGCCAGAACCGTAAGCGCCGAAGGAAGAAAACGGGCCGCCGAAGCCGTAAACCGCCCATCCTGCATCAGGTCCGCCAGGGTGATTTCCCTGTCCTTGCCGTTCAGCTTCTTTTTCACGAACCCTTCGATCTGTCCCGCGATTTTCTTTTTCAGCCGGCTTTCCCCGGCCCAGGCGTCCACGATGTCCGGCACCACCTCCGCCACCAGCCCCCGTGTTTCCCTGGCCTTCAGAATCCCTGCAATCATGGCGGACAGGTCATGGGACCCATTGCCGCCCCCCTGGGGCTCCGCCCCATAGCTTGCTGTTTTCATAAGGAATACTCCTCCATGTTTGGTAGATACCATCCACAGGTCGTCGATACGGCCGTAAAAAGCGCCGGATCACATGGCTGGTGCTGGGTGTTTTGCTGTAGATTGTCGTTTGTCGACAATTTGTCATGACAGCAAAATTGTGTCAAGAATTTTTTTGATTTTTTATTGGATGTATAAAAAATGGCGCTCAGGATATGTGGTTTTCGGCTGAATGACTTTTTCTTTTTGTTTCGTTTGCGGGGCGTCGATGCGATTCAAATCATTTTGTGGTGCATTGGACTTCTCGTTCCCAGGCTCCAGCCTGGGAACGAGGGAAAAACAATCTCACATCAATCTTCGTTCATCCGTTTCAGAATCATTTCGAGAAATTTCCGGTCCATGACATCTTTTTCCCGCATGCTTTGTTTGGTCAGAAGCAGGCCTTCTATGGAAAGCGTGATAATGGGGACGCCATCCACTTCAATGATTTCCTTGTACTTTTCCAGAGTGTCATACGTCTGCTGGCAGGTATTCAAGACAAGATCCACGACAAACTCATCGGCAAGCCTGATATTGTCCCCTTCATCAAACCATTTAGGGTCAAGGCCTTTCGCGGATTTGTCCGGGAGAATCATCAGGGCATCTATAACAGGAATAGCGGCTTTATTATTTGCAGGAACCAGGATATCAATGTCTTCGGTTGCCCTGTGAATTCCGTGTGCATAAAGGGCGTATCCGCCGATAAGGATGTATTGTGCATTGTTTGCGTTCAACGATTTGATCAGGTTGATGAGATCAGAGATCGTCGCCGGTCTGCTGTAGGACTGATCCAAATATTTACTCCCCTTTTCTGCCCATCCGCCTGGCAATCCCTTCGATCACGCACTGCTCCTGAAACCGGTTGGCTTCATCCATGGTCTTGAACCGGTATACCTTTCCCCGGGGAATGAATGTGGTATTCCCGGTTGGAAGTTTCTGCATCTCTTCGTTCATTTTCGCACCGCGGATAAGGTTCTCCGCAGTGGGTCTGCCGGTTGGAACAGGTTCTTTTCTTTTTCCGATGATTCGCATGGCGGCCTCTTTTTCATT
>CAZWTY010000136.1:0-7085 GCA_964637565.1 uncultured Desulforapulum sp. | reverse complement strand
AAACCCCCCTTATTTTTCCTGCCACGGGGCCGTTTCGTTCCGCCAAAAAAAAACCCCCTGTTGGTGGGCCCCCCCCCCCACACTCCTGCGGGGGGTGAGCCCGACCTACGGCCCTGTGGCCGTCCGTGGTTCTAAATCGTTCTGGCCTGTCCTTCGACCCGTTGAAAATCATCCTTGAGCCAGCTCGTCATATTTGCTATTTATTTTCGTCATATGTGACAGTTTCGCTTTATACGACCTGGAGGCGTCAGAGATGAACATCACCGACGAACGGTTCATACAGGAAGTCACCCACGGCCTTAACAGCAGCCTGGACATCGAGCAGGCCCTGTTTTCCGCCTTCAACTCCCTGAAGAAATTTTTCCCCCTGGACCTGACCCACATGTTCATCTACGACATGAGCCGGGACACCTTCCGCTACCTGGCCCTGGCCACGGGAAAACGGGGCTTTCTCATCGACGAACTGATCCAGATCTCAAGCCGGGCCAAAGACGAGCTGCGGGGCTACACGGCGGGCAGCGTCCATATCTACAACAAATCCGGCAGCATCATGATTCAGGAGATCTTTGACCATTTCCTGAAAAACACCCGGAACCCCCTGATCGGGGCCGACGAGGAGTTTTCCTCCCTGGGCATTGTCCTGGACATCGGTTTGTCCATGGCCGGAGGGTTTTCCATGGTGGTCCGGGGGCCGGACCGCTACGATGAGGGCCACAAACCGAAACTGCGCCTCCTCGAAGGCGTGCTCACCGGCGCGGTGCTGAACCTTCTCCACCACCGGAACATCGTCTGCCAGAACGAGATGCTGATCCGGGAAAAGGACGTGCTGAGAAAACGGCTGGGACACGTGGGCACCCATCAGATCATCGGCGCGGAATCGGGTCTCAAGGAGGTGATGGCCCTGGTCCGATACGTGGCCCCCACCGCAACCCCCGTTCTCATCACCGGGGAAACCGGGGTGGGCAAAGAGCTGGTCGCCCATGCGATCCACCAGGAATCCACCCGGAGCGCCGGCCCTTTCATCTGCGTGAACTGCGGGGCCATTCCCGAAAGCCTGATCGACAGCGAGCTGTTCGGTCACGAAAAAGGGGCTTTCACCGGAGCCGTCAGCCAGAAGCGGGGATACTTCGAGCAAGCCAACGGCGGCACGATCTTCCTCGATGAAATCGGGGAACTGCCCCTTTCCTCCCAGGTCCGGTTTCTCCGGGTTCTCCAGGCCATGGAGTTCCAGCGGGTGGGAGGCCAGCGTTCGATCACCGTGGATGTGCGTGTCATCGCGGCCACGAACAGGAATCTCCTTTCCATGGTCCGGGCCCAGCAGTTCCGGGAAGACCTCTGGTTCCGCCTGAACGTGTTTCCCATCAAGGTTCCGCCCCTTCGGGAACGGCCTGGGGACATCCCGGCCATGGCCCGCTATTTCGTCCGTGAAAAAGCCCAGGACATGAACCTCCCTATCCGCCCGGACATTGACGGGCTGAGCATGGCGGCGCTCCGGGAATACGACTGGCCGGGCAACATCCGGGAACTCCAGAACGTCATCGAACGGGCCCTGATCGTCAGCAAAGACGGGGCCCTGTCTTTTCCCGACCTGGCCCCCGGCCCTGGTCCCGCGGCCCCGGCGCCGGAAAATGAAACAGCCGTTTTCCCCACCCTGGACCAGACCATCGTCCGCCATATCGAAAAAGCCCTGACCGTTTGCGGAGGAAGGGTGGACGGCAGGGACGGGGCGGCACGTCTTCTGGGCATCAACCCTTCCACCCTGCGGGGAAAAATGAGGAAACACGGCATCAGGACCCTGAAAACCGTGCGGGTCGGGCGGGATGATGAACGCTTTGCCTGAGGTCGAATTTCCTCCGCCCTTGTCATTCCGGGCGGCAGCTGGAACCGGCTCAGAGATGATCTGCTCAACACCGTTCGATCTTTAACAGGACCCGATACGCAAAGCCGACCCGGAATCCACACCGGCACATGCAGCGGATTCCGGACATTCATGAACCTTCTAAGGTGCGGGAATGGATTCCGGGTCGGCTCCGGAATTCAAACAATGCGGCTCAGTCATAACCGTAGATGTTTCCAGAACTTGGCCCTGACTGAGACCGCCCGGAATGACAAGTTGGGGGCCGGAGAGCTGGTTCGGGCATTATTTATTCCGTGTTTCAGCCGATACTTTCATATAAACAGTTGGAGGTGGATATGGCCTATCTTGTCGCCGCCGGGATTGTGGCGGTCTTTCTTGCCCTGTGGCTCGGCGTGGACGCTCTGTACCGGAAAAAGGGTTTCAAAAACAGACCGGCCCCGCCGGAAGCCTGCAACGACTGCCGGTGCGGAGGAGCCGACCGCTGCGTCAACGACGATCAAAAAAAGCAGGACGACCGGCGTTGACGCGGATCGACAAGCCGGATGCGGCCCGCCATCCTACTTCGAAGGCCGGAGATAAGCTCCCCAGTAACCGAGCCCCACGAAAACGGCCCCGCCGATGATGTTGCCGATGGTGACGGGGATCAGGTTCTTCACCAGGAACGTATTCCAGGTGAGGAGCGTCACATCCGTGCCGTCGGGAATGATTCCGGCCCAGCGGTTCAGGAAAATCCCCACGGGGATGAAATACATGTTGGCGATGCAGTGTTCGAAGCCGATGGCCACAAAGCCCATGATGGGGAAATAGATGGCCACGATCTTGCTCACGGTCTGGCGGGCGGCCAGGGCCATCCACACGGCCAGGCAGACCAGCCAGTTGCAGCCGATGCCCCGGATCACCGCTTCGGCGAAGGTGAGGTTGACCTTGGCGCAGGCCGTTTTCACGGCAAAAATCCCCAATGCCGAGGCACCGGTTTTCCAGAGGCCCGAAAAGTAAAACAGAAGGGCCAGAACAATGCTTCCGATGAAGTTCGCCAGGTAGACAAGCCACCATTTGGCCAGGACCGTGCGCCAGGTCACTTTGCCCACCATGACGCTGGACACCATGAGGCTGTTCCCGGTGAACAGCTCAGCTCCGGCGATCACCACCAGCATCAGGCCCAGACTGAAGGCCGAGCCGGCCATGAGCTTCTTGAGCCCCAGACCCAGGGCCGGGTCCATGTCGAAGGTCACCGTGGCGGAAAGCAGGGCGCCGAAACCGATGTAGGCCCCGGCCATCATGCCCAGGACGAACAGGGACAGCCAGGGCGAGGTGGCCTTGGCCACTCCGATGGTCTGGGCCACGGTTTCGGCGATGGTTTTAGGCCCCTTGTCGTCCAGGCTCTGGGTGGGAAACGAGGCCAGAATTTTTTCGAAACGGCTCATGGCCTTTTTTTCCTGACTCAGCTTGCCGGTGATCGCCTTACGCACGGCGGATGAAATTTCATCCGGGGTGAAGGGTTTGGCCAGGTAATCCATGGCCCCCCGTTTCATGGCTTCCGTGGCCCGCGCCACCGACGGGTAACCGCTGATCATCAGCACCGCCGATTCCGGAGCCTGGGTTTCAAGCCGGGCCACCACATCCATTCCGCTCAGCTGGGGCATCTGCCAGTCGCAGAGAATCACCGTGTAGTTCTTGAGGGCCGCGAGCTCAAGCCCTTCCTTCGGGTTCGTGGTGGTGGTGACTTCGAACCCTTCTTCCGTAAAAATCCTCTGGCAGGAGGCCAGCACGGCGGTGTCGTCGTCAATGATCAGCATGGTCTGGGTCATAAGCGCTCCTTTGTCTGGTCAGCGTGTGAACGTATGGATCACCGCGAGCAACTCCGCGGGTGTAAACGGCTTGGCGATATAATGGACCACCCCGAGCCGCCGGATGTCGTTTTCGGTGTCGGGCATCAGGTAACCGGTCATGACAAGCACCGGCATTCCGGGTCGGATTTTTCCGGCCTCACGGATCATGGCGAAGCCGTCTTGGCCGGGCATCTTGATATCGGTCACCATCAGGTCGAAGGCCTGTTCTTCAATCATTATCACAGCCTGCTCCACCGAGTTCGCGGTGCGGACGTCGTGACCTTCGGCCTCAAGAATCCTTCGGCAACTCCGGATGACGATGGCGTCATCGTCCACAATCAGTATGTTCATGACCGGTCCTTTCCTTGTTTCACCGTGGGATGGAGGGGAAGCCAGACCGTGAAAACGGCGCCTTTTCCCGGAGTCGACCGGACGGTGATGGTTCCCCCGTGCCGCTGGACAATGCCCTCGGATACGGAAAGCCCAAGCCCCGTTCCCTTGCCCACCTCCTTGGTGGTGAAAAAGGGGTCGAAGAGCCTGTCCATATACTCGGGCTTGATGCCGGTTCCGGTGTCCGAAACCACGATTTTTACGCCTTCTTCTCCATGGATCGACGCCTTCATGGTTTCCACATGGACAGTTCCCCCGGCGGACGTGGCGTCCAGGGCGTTCAAGAGCATGTTGATCAGGACGCTGAGACACTGGTTGTGGTCCAGGACAAACAGGGGCAGATCCTTTTCCCCTGTAAACGTCAGGGACACGCCTTTGATCAGGGCCTGGTTTTCCAGAAGGCCGACACTTTCCCCCACCAGGCGGTTCACGTCCAGAGGCTCGGGGGCCAGGGCCGACTGGCGCGAGAAATCCAGAAGGCTTTTCACGATCTCCCGGACCCGCTCGGTCTGGGCCGCCACGGTTTCAAGGTCAGAGCGCACCTCGGCGGGAAGATCGTTCCGCCGGAGCACCATGTGGGTGAAGGTCAAAACCGCCGTCAGGGGGTTGTTGATCTCGTGGGCCACCCCGGCGGCCAGTTTTCCCACGCTGGCCTGTTTTTCCGACTGGATCAGACGGATTTCGCTTTCCTCTTTCTGGTTTTTTTCTCTCTCTTTCAGGGCCTCTGTCATGATCAGGAATTTTCTCTGGAGCTGGCCGAAATCGTCCTGGGACATGGGGCCGATGTCCGGAGAGAGATTCCCCCTGGAGATTTCGCCGCTGGCCCGGATCAGGTGGCCCACCGGCCGCATGATCCGGCTGGTGATCAGCCATCCCAGGAAAATGGCGAGACCCACGCCGGATAAGGTGATCACGGTAAACACCGTGACGGCCTGCCGCCGGATGTCCGCATACTTGGCCTCCAGCACGCCCACGTAGAGCATGCCCACCCGGTCGCCTGCGATATCGGACAGGGGCTCGTAGGCGGTGATGTACCAGTCGTCGAGCACCCGGGCCCTGTGGGTCCAGGTTTCCCCGTTTTCAAGAACATGGCGGGTCACCTCCCGGGACGCCTCGGTCCCTGTGGCCCGTCTGCCCGAAGCGTCTTTCACGCTGGTGGCGATCCTCACGTTGGACTGGAAAATCGTGGCCGTGCCCACGTTCCGGCCTTTGTAGATTTCGTTCCGGAACACCGTCTCCCCGATCTTGTCCACGATGGCCGTGTCCCGGTTCAACAGATACCCTCCGTAAATCACCCCGGCAAGATCGTTGCCGATCCGGACAGGAACGGCGGCTCCCACCAGGAGAGCCCTGGCATTGTCTCCGTCCCCGCCTCCTGACACGGGAATCCGGGCCTTGCCGGCCAGGTCCGGATTTTCAGACACAAGATCGGACGGATCAAGGACATAGGTCCCCGCAAGGGCCCGTTGATCTGCCATAACTTTCAACACAAGGGGATTGACGGGGGCCGAGGAGGACGGGCTTGACAACATCCCGCCCAGACGGGAGGTGACCCGCCCTTTGGCATCGGTGAACGCCAGGAAATCCGGCTGGATGGCCCCGGAAAGACCCGAGATCACACGGTCCATCGCCACCCTATCTTCTTTGGAAACGGCCCTTACCGTTTCGGGCATGGACGCTGAAATGGCCAGGGCCTGGCGTATGGCGTCGATGCGGTTGTCATAAATCACCCGGGCCACGTTGAGATCCTGCCGGACCCTGTTGTTGGCCTCATCGAGCACCGCCCGGTAGAGCAGGTTGACGCCGATGACCAGGGATATCAGGCCGATCAAAACCGACACCGCGATCATGCTGGCGATGAGCTTGAAACGCATGGAATGGAATGTGATGAACGAAAACGGCATGGCCCAACCCCCCAGGCGGAGTCACGATACGATTATAACGGGCGATGGACGCCGCGCCCCGCCCATCCATCAACGGCCGGGAAGCGTCGGCATGTTTCGTTCATTCAAATGGATTCAAGAACGGATGTCAACAGATAAGAATTGGTTGGGCCAAATCCGGCCATTCACCAGCCCTTGCCGTTTGGGCAGGCCAGCGCAAATCAGGTCTTCTGGAACGGCAGAGCGGCCAGAAAACCGTTTTCGCCTACGATCCCCCGTAAAGTCCATCAATCTCTCATTTCTTCTTCAGCTTTTCCCTGAGGGCGTCGATGCGGCGGTGATTGTCGGCCGAACCGATATAGGTGCGGAACAGCCATTCCTGCTGTTTCATGGCTCCGTCCAGATCTTCGTCCACGATGATGTTGGCCAGCATCTTGGTTTCGGCAAGGCAGGTCCTATCGTAGGTGGCCATGGTTTTGGCGATGTCCATGACGTTGGATAAAAGTTCGCCGTCGGGGAAAACCCGGCTCACGTAGCCCATGCGTTCGGCTTCCATGGCGTCGTAGATCCGGCCGGTCAGGGCCACTTCCTTGGCCCGGCCCATGCCGATGATCCGCCACAGTGGGTCCATGATGGGGGTGAGAGACAGGACGATTTCACGCTGTCCGAACTTGGCCCGCTCGGAGGCGTAGCGGATGTCGCACATCAGGCTAAGATCGAAACCGCCCGCGATGGCAGGGCCGCCCACGGCGGCGATCACCGGCTGGCTGCAAAACATGATGGCCCGGTAAGCCCGGTGGAACAGGGCGGTGAATTCCTCGTTGTCCACCTTTTCAAGGGTCCGGATGAAATCCAGGTCGAACCCGGCGGAAAACAACCGTTCCCCGCCGGTCAAAACCACCACCCGGACGTCGTCCCGGTCGCTCAGGTGTTTGAAAAGACGTTCGATTTCCGCGAGCACGTCCGGTGACAGGGAGTTCCCCTTGTCATGCCGGTTGAGGGTGACCAGGGCCACGTGGCTGTCGATGTCGAGTGTGAGGTAGGTGAGATCCATGGTTGTGCCCCCTTGTTTATTTTCATTACAAGTTTTGTGGGAAAACATTTGGGAACGCCGGGTTGCACCCG
>CAZWTY010000135.1:0-7174 GCA_964637565.1 uncultured Desulforapulum sp. | reverse complement strand
TGGTCATCATCCAGATGACACACTGCGGTGATGACCAAGGAGACAAAATTGAAAAGTCATTGAATGGATTAGACGTTTTGGGTAACTGGAAAGTGACTAAAAAAAAGGACCAGGGTCAAACCGAATCTTTTTTTTCTGTAACACCAAACATCAGGTTCAAGGCTGAGTTCGGTGGCAAGGTCATTGATATGGTCAAGGATCTGATTGAAAAGTCTTTTTCCAAAGCATCTGATTCAAAAAAATTGGTTCTCAAACAAAATGAAACGCCTTTTTTCATAAATCTTTTCATAACACCCTTTTGTCCACATTGTCCGAATGTCGTCAGAGATATGACCAGGATGGCTCTGGATAATTCCAATATTCATCTTGATATAATTGATGGGCTTCTCTACGAAAACCTTTCAAAACAGTACAGAATCAAATCAGCACCGACACTCGTTTATGGTGATAATTTCAGATGGACCGGGCAGGTCGATATGGGCTCAGTCATGGAGGCTCTTGATAATGAGAATCCGGAATTCATAAGTCCCAAAGCTCTTTTGGCCATGATCGAAGCGGGTCGCGCCTCAACCGTTGCCAAATTGATGGTTGAAAGAAACGTCGTTTTCAATTCGTTGTTCACGCTTTTAATGGATGAAAAATGGTCTGTCAGGCTTGGAGCCATGGTCGTTGCTGAAGAAATCGGCGGTCTATGCCCGGAGCTGGCTGCCAAACTGATGGATCGACTTTGGCAAGCCTATGAAACATCAGATGGAACGGTTAAAGGCGATATCATATACTTGGCGGGTGTGATAGGCGATGAACGGTTTGTGAGGATGCTCAAGATGTTAGACGGCGATGTCATTGGCTCAGAACTTGAAGAAGCGGTTCATGAAGCGCTCCAAAGTCTGGCCGAACGGTTCAACGACGGAATATAGATAAAAAATCTTCCTTTTTTGATGCAATTGTCATAATAAACTCCGACGAAAAGACACTTGTGAGACGAAGGGCTGTTGTCCTTTGCCTTAAATTATATCGTAAGGTTTCAAAAACAGGGTAACATATGGACAGGATTGTGGTTGATGGGGGAAAGAGGCTTGAAGGTGAAGTGAAAATCAGCGGTTCGAAGAATGCGGCTCTTCCTATTCTGGTTTCGTCTCTTCTGGTGGATGGCGAATGTGTTTTCAAAAATGTTCCGGATCTCAAAGACATCCAGAGTATCAAGCTTCTACTCGAAGACCTTGGAGCCCGGGTTCATACCGAGGGTGACACGGTAAGGATCGACGCTTCAGGTGTTCACAAGCATGAAGCATCTTATGATCTTGTCCGGAAAATGAGAGCTTCGATTCTTGTTCTCGGCCCTCTGCTGGCGCGTTTTAGCAGGGCCCGCGTATCCCTTCCCGGTGGTTGTGCCATTGGTGCCCGACCCATCAATCTCCATCTCAAAGGGATCGGGGGGCTGGGAGCGGCGATTACACTCGAACATGGGTACGTCGAGGCCACGGTTGATAAGCTGATCGGTGCGGATATCTATTTTGACGTTGTTTCCGTGGGAGCGACAGAAAGTCTGATGATGACGGCGGCCCTCGCAGAAGGTGAGACGGTGCTGCGGAATGCGGCCCGTGAACCCGAAATCATCGCCCTTGCCGACGTCCTGAACAGCATGGGAGCCAGGATCGAGGGTGCGGGTACCCCGGAAATCAAAATACAAGGTGTCCGTACTTTGAAACCGGCCACGGTGAGCATTATTCCTGACCGTATCGAGGCAGGAACGTTCATGGTGGCTGCGGCCATGACAAAAGGGAATGTCCTCGTGACAAACTGTGAGCCTGAGCACATGGGGGCCATTATCCACAAGCTCAAATTGACCGGTGCTGAAGTGGACGTGGCTGGGAACACTGTCCGGGTCAAAGGTCCCGATGTCATTCAAAGCGTGGATATCAGAACCATTCCATATCCAGGTTTCCCGACGGACATGCAGGCCCAGTTCATGGCCATGCTTGCCGTTGCCAACGGAACGAGTGTGATTACGGAAACGATTTTCGAGAATCGTTTTATCCATGTTTCCGAGCTCAAACGCATGGGGGCCGACATTTCACTGGCCGGTGGCAACGTGGCCACAGTCAAAGGGGTACATCACCTCAGCGGCGCTCCGGTCATGGCAACCGATCTCAGGGCCAGCGCGTCTCTCATTCTCGCTGGCTTGATCGCCGAAGGACGTACCGTTGTGAGCCGGGTTTACCATCTGGACAGGGGTTACGAATCGATCGAGAAAAAACTTTCAGGTCTTGGGGCCAGAGTTTTTAGAGAAAAAGAATAACGATAGGCTGTTATCACCATAACGACGGGCTTCTGCTGGAAAGGGCGGAGTCCCGTCGATTTGTCTCCAGTCGCGATAAATGATTTTGCAGCCTCAGGCGGCTTACCACCAACCTCATGATACAGACAAAAAGGGAAAAATAAGGGGGGATTTTTCCAGTCATCCAAGGGATGGACATGTACCTCTCCCCTTACATTGCAAGGCCAGTCATTCCACTTCTGGTCAGCCTTATGACAGGCATCGTTCTTGGTTATGTGTTTCCAGGTTTCACGACCGTTCCACTTTTTACCGCCTCTTGCTGTCTTATCATGCTCATCCGATCTATCCGGTTGAAACAAGATAGTCTGTTCATTCCGCTTCTTCTTTTTGCCAGCTTAGGCTTTCTTCTGATCCAGCAGCCCTTGGAGCAGGATAAACGGCTGGCGTCAAAGGACCACATCCGATCCTATGCAGACCAGGGAGAGGTTTACCTCCTGGGAACGGTTCATGACGACCCTGAATTATCCAGGAGAGACCAGACGTTTATCCTCGGTAACATCGTGTTAGAAGATGAACAGGCCAGTCTAACGCACGTCAAGGGGAAGCTCAGGATCAGGGCCGCTGTTTCCAACCAGATATTAAAAAAAAGAGACAGAATTTCCATCTCTGGGCGGATCAAGCCTTTTCGGAATTTTCACAATCCCGGAGGGTTTGACTACAAGAGGTTTATGGAAAGTGACGATGTCTGGGGCAACCTCTATGTGAAAAAAGGGAACAGTCATCTTGTATCCGAAGGAACACTTTCCACGATTGATCGCATGAGGCGATTTGTGGAAGCTTTTATCGGAAAATCTGCGGCATCCAAGGATGGCAAGGAGATTCTGAAAGCCCTTATCACGGGTAATAAAAAAGGTATTCCCCAAGAGCTCCGTGACGATTTCGCACGGACCGGAACGGCTCACCTTCTGGCGATTTCAGGCCTCCATGTGGGAATGGTGGCAGGATTTTCATTTATGGTGTTCCGCTATCTTCTCTCGTTTATCCCCTGGCTTCTCTGGAAGGGGCGGATCAAGCTATGGGCGGGTGTCATGACCCTTTTTCCCGTTTGGCTGTACGCCGTGATGGCCGGGATGTCGCCGTCGACCCAGAGAGCCGCCATCATGGCTTCGGTTGTTCTTCTGGCCTACGGTTTCATGGCCGAACAAGACATCATGAACACCCTGGCCATTGCAGCACTGGTTATTTTGGCCATCGTACCGGATTCATTGTTTCAGGTTTCCTTTCAGCTTTCCTTCGCATCTGTGTTTTCCATTGTCTGGGGGATGAGTGCGCTGCCTGAAAAATCACGTGGAAAAGACGATCCGGAAGAAAAAAAGCGAGGGGATATTCCAGGAAAATTTTGGAGATACATGGCTGTTTCGGTTTTTGCTTTTGCCGGAACCTGGCCGCTTGTGGCTTATTATTTCAACCAGTTGTCGTTAGTCGGCTTTCTGGCCAATGCCATTTTGATCCCCATGGTGGGAATGGGAGTGGTTCCCCTGGGGCTTGGCGCGGCGCTGGTCAGTGGTTTTTCAGGGTACCTTGCATACCCGATGATGAATGTTGCTGGTTTGGTTGCGGACATGTCCATCGGTGCTATCCGTTTTTTTTCATCGTTTTCCTGGGCGGCGTTCAAAACAGTCACGCCTTCGATTCTCGAAGTGGTATGCTATTACATTCTCCTGATCACACTGATCTGGCTTGTTAAAGAAAAGAAAAGCGTTGGATTTTTGATGAGAATCATGGTGGCGTCTGCTGTAGGAGCTTTTCTTGTTCTTTGTGCTGACGGTGTTTACTGGATAGGGCAGAGGTACTATCATCGGGACTTGAGAGTGACCTGGCTTGACGTGGGCCAGGGCACCTCGGCGCTGGTGGAATTCCCCGGAGGACGATCCATGCTGGTCGACGGCGGTGGATTCAGTGACAATGATATGTTCGATGTGGGGGAAAAACTGGTGGCTCCTTTTTTATGGTCGAAGAAAATCGCCCATGTGGAAACCGTGGTTCTGTCCCATCCGGAAAGCGACCATCTGAACGGCCTGCTTTACATTCTCGAGAATTTCACGGTGGATGAGCTGTGGACATGTGGAGTGGAAAGGGATACCCGGGGGTTTAGGAGGATGATGGAACTGGCGTCTCAGAAAAAGATCCGGGTGGTGACACGTGACTCGCTGAAGGACCACCAGGTGCTGAACGGCGTGTCGGTTCATGTGTTCTGGCCGTTGAAAAGCGGAAATACGGATACGATATTCTATTCAAAGAATTCCAACAATTTGTCCCTCGTATTGAAACTCAGCCTGGGCGAACAGTCTTTTCTTTTTCCGGGAGACATTCTCGAGCCTGCGGAAACAGCCATGATCGAATCCATGGCTGAACCGGGGCTGCTGAAAAGCAGGGTCCTGCTCGTTCCGCACCATGGGAGCAAAACATCGTCCAGTGAAACGTTTCTCCAGAGTGTTTCGCCGGAATATGCCGTCATATCCGCAGGGTTCAAGAACAGGTTCCGGTTTCCCCACCCCTCGGTCCTTGAGCGAATTGAAGGACAGGGGGCCAGGGTATACAGAACCGATCTGAACGGGGCTGTTTCCATGGCAACGGATGGTCACGGCCTGCGGATCGAAAGCGTTCTTCAATAAACCTTTTCAAAAAAACCGGATAGTTGACCGCTGGGCAGAACAGGTGTATCGGGCTTGACACGTGGGATAAAAAACATTAGTGTTCTCATGACGTTGATTGGAGGGGCAGTGTGTTATTTAATGGTATAAACCCTTGGCGGATAAAGACAAAATCATGTTGACCCTAGTTGAAGGTCTTTTGAGAAGCACCGGGAAAAAATCTTTGTCCCTGATTTCCACACTGGGCCGGGCCGGGGTGTTTTTCGCGCGCAGTGTCTATTTCGTGTTCTACTTTCCCTTTCAGTGGCGCAGGATTCTGGAACAGGCCTATTTTATCGGGGCCAAATCCATGATCGTCATTGTCCTGACCGGCGGGTTCACAGGCATGGTTTTAGGACTTCAGGGATACTACACCCTCTCCAAATTCGGTTCGGAAGGCCTTCTCGGATCGGCGGTGGCCCTGACGCTCATCAAGGAGCTTGGGCCTGTGCTGACGGCCATCATGGTGATCGCCAGGGCCGGTTCGGCCATGTCCGCCGAAATCGGCATCATGCGGATTTCCGAACAGATCGACGCCCTGAACACCATGAACATCCATCCCATCCGGTTTCTCGTGAGTCCACGGCTTCTGGCCGGTGTCCTGAGTTTTCCTCTTCTCACGGCGCTTTTCGACACAGTTGGCATCTTGGGCGGGTATCTGACCGGTTCCAAGCTGCTGGGAATCAATCCGGGGATCTATTTTTACCGGGTTCAGAGCAGTGTCCTGATGAGCGATGTCCGGGAAGGTTTCATCAAATCGGTGATTTTCGCCCTGGTGGTGATCACGGTGTCCTGCTTTCATGGCTACTACACCCATTTGAGCAGAGAGGGTTTCGGCGCCAAAGGTGTCAGTCTTTCCACGACCACGGCCGTGGTCCAGGCTTGTGTGATCGTTCTTATCGTGGATTACGTGATAACCTCTTTTCTGTTGTAGGATCATACACCATGGATCAGCCCCTGATACGGTTCGAAAATGTTTACAAGAGCTACGGAGACAACAGGGTTCTCCGGGGCGTGGACCTTTCCATATACAAAGGAGAGATCACCACGATCATCGGCAAGAGCGGGGAAGGAAAGAGCGTTCTTTTGAAGCACATCATCGGCCTGGTCAGGCCGGATTCGGGGCGGATTTTTTTTGACGGGCGGACCCTTGCCGAACGAAAGAAGCGGGAACGGGAAACCCTGAGACAAAAGTTCAGCTACATGTTTCAGGATTCGGCCCTGTTCGATTCCATGACAGTGTACGACAACATCGCCCTTCCCCTTCGGGAGGGAGCCCGGTTGAAGGCCCGGGACATTCAGGCCCGTGTGGCCAGAAAACTCGAGCAACTGGACCTTCAGGGTATCGAGGAAAAATATCCCGGACAGTTGTCCGGAGGCATGAAAAAGAGGGTGGCCCTGGCCAGGGCTCTGGTCACGGACCCTGAAATCGTTCTGTTCGACGAACCCACGACGGGGCTCGATCCTATCCGGAAACAGTCGGTCCATACCATGATTTCCGATTACCAGAAGAGGTTTGAATTTACAGGGATCATGGTCAGCCATGAAATCCCCGATGTGTTTTCCATCAGTCAGCGTGTGGCCATGCTGAACGAGGGAAAAATTGTTTTTCAGGGGGCTGTCCAGGACCTGATGGCCGATACAAATCCCGTGGTTCACGGGTTTATCTCTCCCCAGGGTGTGGAGCCGGATGATTTTTGATGATCAGGACGGAATGGAACCGGGATTGCACATTTCCCGATGGTGGGAATCGAAGATAGGGTAGTGGAGGAAACATGAAAAAATCGTCCCTTGAGTTGACCGTGGGTCTCTTCGTGATCATCGGTCTTGCCTGTGTGGGTTATCTGACTGTCAAACTGGGGAAGATGGAGCTGCTCGGCGACCATTACTACACCCTGAACGCGAAATTCACCTCGGCCACAGGTCTTAAATCCGGTTCGAACGTTGAAATCGCCGGGGTGAGAATCGGACAGGTGGATGCCATTACCCTGGATCCGGTGATGAAAATCGCTCTGGTCAGGATGAAGATCGAAAAAGGGATCGAACTTCAGGACGACTCCATCGCCTCGGTCAAGACGTCCGGGCTGATCGGGGACAAGTTCGTGAACATCATCCCCGGAGGTTCCCTGGATGCTCTGGAACCGGGGGGGACGATCACGGAGACCGAATCCGCGCTGGATATCGAGGATCTGGTCAGTAAATA
>CAZWTY010000134.1:0-7244 GCA_964637565.1 uncultured Desulforapulum sp. | reverse complement strand
TCAGGTAAGCAGCCAGCCCCAATACTTCCGGGCAGGGGCCGCCACCAAAGAAGGCGGCCTTCAGCGTATCACCGGCAAAGAGTGCATCCGGCAGGTTTGCGGCTTCCAGAACATGACAGACCGGTTCAATGTAATAAGGAAAGTAGGCCAGCAGATAAGCATCCCGAAAATCCTGATCATCATAGGGGATGGTATGCCCAATCGGGCTTCTGTAGAGTTTACGGATGCGGCTCACTTGGGGGCGCAGATCATAAGCGGCGCTGGTGGCGTCTGCTTCGCTAATGTTATTACTGCGGCAGTACCAGTTAAATGCCTGCTGTGCGGGGTTGTGAGTGGGGAATAGCATGTCGTGCCTCCATGATCAGGGTGCCGATTCTTTCGGCTTCTGATAGGGGACACGGCAGTGGGGAGGCAGTTTTCAAAAAAAATGTTACAGGTTGTGTTTTTTGCTTCCATTCAGCAAGTCTTTTGCTTGTTCGGTTCCAGCTTCGCCATAATGTTTCTTAATTATTTCATCAATTGTCTTAGCCATTGTTTGATTCCTACGGTAGTGGTCATCTGCTACAGTGATATAAGTATAACATCCGACCCCAAAAACCGCAGCCAAGCCATACCATTACAAGAATGAAAGCCCATTTCAATCTAACTGCCTTCATGTCGCGAATATATGCCAACTTCATTTGCTCAAACACCAATTCTTGTTTGATGGCTTCAATGCTGTCCGGAAGTTTATTGACATAGTCCCCTAAACTAACCTTTGAGGTCTTTTTTCTGGCGACAAACGCATCACTGAACCCTAGCTCATATAACCCACCGTTGTAGAAAGTTCCGGAGGGCCGGTCAGTGGCAGTTACGTGGGAGGCGGGGTTGTGAATTGCCATTACTGCTCGAATTGCAGCAATGAAGGCAGCGAGCCAAGTAACAATAAACAGCATAATCAGCGCCCAAAATTGCCATTGGCCCGTTCCACAAGATACAGTCTGATGTAGCTTTGAAAAATTCAGATATATTTTCCCTGTATTGCTTAGTGCAAGGACCAATATACCTATGGCTACAGCTGCTTTGGTGTCATTAACCCTTATAGCAGACTGAATGTCTGTGATTGAAGCGTACAAAAATGCCAATATCTTGTCATCAATTTCATTGCCCATTATTTTTGTTCCTTTAGCCAATCATTCATTTCTGAATTAACGACATTTGCATGATAACAATCCCTACTTGTATTTTTTACAAACATTTCTTTGTTGCCGTCGTTCAAATTTTCATAAAAAACATTTGATATCATCATTTCTCTGTCAGACGACAATCTGTTGCCATATGAACTCAGTTTGGCAGCATCATTAACTAATTTCCCAAGCCAGACCACCTCATTTATTCCACTTCCTTTATATCCTGCTTTTATCAATAATGTTGTCCCATATGATATACCAATGCCAACTTCAATCTCGGAATACCCCTTCTTCTTGTATTTATAACTCAAAACATCCACAAGAGATGCGGCCCTAGCTGCGGTGCTAAAGACACCATCAATGTCTTTCTTAAAAGGTGTATTGAAAACACCCCAGACACAGTCTCCTTCAATGCAAATTTCATCAACATTAGCATTGCCTTTCAGCACTGCGATCAGCTCTGAGATAAAACTTCTGTACATTTTAGCTAGTGTCGGCCTCTTGTGTTTATCTGCAAGAGCATTAGATCCGCGCATATCTATAAACATTGCTGCAGCACTGACATAAAATCCATTTTCGAATGTCAACAGATCACGACTCGGAATACTATCTTTATCCTCGTAATTTGTATCTTTACTATCAAGAATCTCGTCTATACGTTCTCGACTCTTTGCGAAATCATATGATGAAAATGAGGCTTTCATGTCATTCCTTTTTATTCTGATATGTTCCAACTAGCTAAATTGACCACTCCAGATTGGTATCTACTATTATATGTAAACATCTGGAATTAGGCATAAGGCATCCAATATTAGATGCCTTATGTTTTTGAATGGTATCTAAGGCAAAAGAAAGGGTTAAGGCTTAAAAGATGACAAGATCGGCGACCAAGTTAACATCTTGAAAGTCTGACCCCGCCGATTTCGAAACATATATTTTATAAATCCGCGACCACCAAAATCATCAGTAGCCATTTCTACTTCTGCTTGATGCGAAAGCGTTTGTGTTAAATATACCGGCGTTTCTTATATAATCAGGTGTTTGCTGATAATTATTTTTATCCTTGTAACCATCACTATTAAAACCATTTTGATCTATTCCATATTTGTCGAAACCTTTTTCATTATAGCCATCTCTGTTATATCCTTCTGAATCGAATCCAAATTTATTGAAGCCGTCTTTTCCGTATCCGTACGTGTTGTAGCCATTTTGATCATATCCGGCGTTGTTATATCCATTCACATCGTATCCTCTAATATCATAGCCTGTAGGATCAAATTGGGTTTCAGTATCTTTATGTGTTTTTTGTCGATTAAAGCCGCTTGAATTATATCCTTCCTTATCGTAACCATCCCTATCAAATCCGTGACGATCAAAGCCTTGATTGTCATAAGCGGAGCTGACATTATTTAGATCATCTACCCACCATCTGTCACCCTCTCGGTGGACAGTGCTAGTACTCTTTGTTGTTATCGCAATCTGTTTTGAGAATTCACAAGCTTCTTTAAATGTGTTGAAAATAACTTTCGCCATATTCAGCTCCGCTACAAGTACGTCTCTATGCAGAAATTTTCTTTTCTGTGCAACGTCACAAGGCTGACCGGCTTCCGGCCGGTCGTGCCGCTGGTTATTTGTTGTCCTAGCAGCTTAGATGTATGATAGGCATCGTCTCCTTCTGCTTCAGAAGAGTTGTGATTTCTTCATAGAAGTGCAAGAACAATCTACTCGACATGTTAAGGAGGAAAAACATTGGAAATTCAATGTCGGACATGCTTCCAACTTGATGAAAGATAACAGCTCGTTCAGCCCCATCTATTTCCGATCCGCAGCAAATCCCGTGAAAGTTCGGGTGACAATAATCGGAAAGATCATCATATAGTGACCGGAATTTCTTTTTTTCTTCGTCGTTGGGGAGCAAGAATCTATCTATGTAATCATCAACAGAATCGATAAGATTCATTACTTGTACTGGTTCTGGAACCTCTTCAAGATCGAACGTTTTCGAGCCGAAGAAAAGGCGATGTAAGTCTTTATCAATCGTCGTGAAATCAATGTTCCCGTCGTAATAACTTTTAAGCCTTTTTAGAAAGAAAGATGCCTTGCCAGTAGTCTCGTAGTGCGCCCTTGAACAAGCAAGCGAGGAAAGAATATTGTGGGAATTAATGCTAATGATGCTACCTTCAATCAGCGACCTTGACCGAAATAACAATAGTTGAGAAAAGTGTAATACGTTGTAGCCGAAAAGGATTTTGGGGTCCGTCACTCCATCTAGTTCTTCGGATAATGTAGTTTTGGCGATGAAGTATTCATCGTGCTTAACAACGTCAGCCTCAAGCTCCTTCAAATCATCGAGTCGACCTAAACGGGTCGCCAGTGAAACAATTTCTTCTGTAAATTTCATTTATTTCTCACATAACCAGCTATTCAGCTATTGACCACACCAGATTAATATTTAAGTTAAAAGAGGGTTCAGGCTTTAAAGATGGCAAGATCGGCGACCAAGTTAACATCTTGAAAGCCTCACCCTATCGATTTATCAAATGGTTAGCGGTATATCTATTTGTCAGCAAGCTAGCAATAGTCTTGATGACGATATCACCAAGATACATATGATGCTTTTTTAGGTACTTACTAAAACTCTGAATGCCCATGTCATTCGTTCTTTCATTGAAAGGCCTGTAGTGTGTGTTGGTTGGGTCTTTTAAGCGTCCTTGTATCCAAACGAGGTCTTCCCTAATCTTGGCCTGGAAATTTGGAGGCACTGCATTACAAATAATTTCCCAAGCCTGCGGGTCGTCCCAGAACATAATTTGCTGACTAGAGTCAAGTAACAAAGATGGCTGTTGCGGATGCGTACTTTGCGATTCAAGCTCTTCAGTGATAAAATTGCTAACAACATTCAAAACGTCTCCTTTAACATCAGCCTGTTTGCCCTTGGGTTTCCCGCCGAGCTCATTGTTCGTTGCCTTCTTAAACCATGCGAAAAAGCCATTCCTGTTTTCCTTCAATTTTCCGATTATTGCAGGTATCCAGCGCTCAGCGGCTGGCACTTGCTTAATTATTTTATCAATCAGTTCCGGCGGTATTTCTGTAACCGGAGATTCAGGAATCACTGGGGCAACCTCATCTTCAAGTTCGCGTAAAGGGATCCCATGCACAACACTGTGAGCATAGTTGTGCATCATTTTTCTGTAAGGAAATTCTGGCAGGTTATAAACTGTTTTCGGAATTTTTGAGAATCCAAACATTGCGCCCCATAAAGCAAATGCATACTTGAAGTCGCCAATACCTTGATCCACTAAAAATGTTTCCAGCTTGTCAATGTCATCACCTTTCTGAACGAATGCAGCAAAGGATTTCAGCACACGGTTGTTTGATGAGTTAAAGTCAAATGAACTACCGCTTTTTATGTTGTTCAGCAGATCATTGATATATCCTTGAGTTGGGCTACCCTCCCATTCACTTCCTATGAGATTCTTGATTGCTTTAGCACCATCCATCGCCACATTGAACCGGCTTTCATCAAGTTGACCGGCAAAATCATTTGTCAGGCAGTACGTATTGAATAACTTCATCAATAGCAGGGAAAATTGTGCATCGCTTTCATGACGGTACTCCAACGCTGATATTTGTCCTCGGTCGTTGATAATTCTATCGCCCTGCTCTGGTTCAAACCTACGTCGACCAACTCCTTCTATTGACCACAACTCGTCTAGGGTGGCGCAGGATTCAAGGGCACGGCGGAGTTTTTCCTGATTCCCTCTTGATGGTTTATTAAGCATGGCAGAAATTTCGTTCCGTTGCTCTTTCATTACGGACCTGAATTTTGCTACTTTTTCATCTAGCGATTTGTAAGCACCAAGCATATATCCGCAGACAAAACCTTTAAGCCGGTTTATACGAATATCCGCTTCACAATTCCTGCAAGCAGTCTCTCTTGATCCATCAGCAATATTATCAAGCATCTCCCGCGACCAGATGAATGAATTAATTTGTTTAAAATTAACAACCTGCATACGAGACTGATAGATACCGACCAACTTTGTGGTGAGACTCGGCTCTGCCTTTATCATGGTAATTTGTTTCGCTTCGGGAGTGGCAAAGAGAAATTCTGTTGTTGCTGGGTCAAGATAAATGGTTTTCTCATAAGCACTAATATCTTGGATATCATGGTTCATATCAAGGAGTCGATCTGCCCGAATACGAATGACAAGTGGAAAACTATCGCGGTCGGCATCCATAATAGAAAAAACCGGATAGCGACAATAAAGCAGCAGTACATTCTGAAACGGATTCGCAGGTATGGTTTCAAACTTGTTATAACCGAACTTGCGAGCCACATAGACAGCAGCCGGTGAAATCGAACCGGTTGACAATATATTGTTGAAGTTAAGTGTTGTGGTAGGGATGTATAGATATTTCATGGCGTATCCTATCGTTATAGTGCGACTTTTTCTGAATCCAATGTTGTCAGATAGAGATCTTTAGGAACAGCATCAAAGTAGCAAGACAACTGGGCTGAATACATTACAAAAAGGTGCCGGTAGCTGCGGGTCATTGCTACATACAGTGGATCTATGCCCATTTTTTCGGGGGGATTACATTCGGGCATAAACACCGCCTCAAATTGAAGTCCTTTGGCACTGTGATATGTCATGAGTTTAGGATTGTCGCTGCTAAAGTTGAGATCAGCCATATCGTTTCTGAAATCTTGCTTGTCTCTGTAGTTTGCTTCTATGGAATACCCTTCATTCTTTAAATAATTATAAGCCCTCTTAACCATAGCGTTGTCATAAAATAGTAAAGCAGAATCAGTAATCCCTCTATTTTTGATCTGCTGCATTGCAACATCGAGCTGCTCTTCCAAGGTGGTGTAACGGAGAATTTTGGGGAGATCAGGGATTTCCTTTTTGCATTTGATGATTAATTCTTCATCATTTCCAAAGTGTGCAGCAAATCGTGCAATTGGTAATGGTAATCTATAATTTTGATAAAGCTTATCTAATTCGATAGGTGCTGCTTCAGCTACTATTGAAGCAATATTTTGAGTAGACTTTAAATTTTTGTATATTGCTTGTGCACTGTCTCCCCAAAAGAAAAAGGCAATTTTTGCTGCTTTTTTGAATTGGTTGATTTCTTCAAATGTAAAATCCTGAACTTCATCTACAATAATGAAATCGGCAGATGGGCAACCTTTTTCTATCCACTTGTAATGGTATATAAAGTTGTCGTCGTTAAGACCAATAGCTTTAATTCCGTCAGACATATACCGATGTAATGCCTTTGTAAAAACGATAAACTGGTATGATTTACCACTCGCGATATCCTGTATTTGTTTTGCTTTCCAAAGAGCTAAAATAGATTTTCCGCTTCCAGCACAACCAGATACAATCATAGAACGATCGATTCTTTTTCTAAGTAATTGAAGCTGAAAATCGTCAAGTTCATCTTCATTCAAAAAAAAGTTCTGTTTTGCCATATCAGCATGTCCCCTTTATGTATAAGTGTTTTTTCGTTATTTAGACAATCGATCACCTTCGCCCCAGTAAAGCCAACTTGAGGTTGCTGTTTTGCATTGAAAAACCTCCTTACCAAGAAATGATACAAGGTTTTCGCGCACCTGTGGTTTAAGATGTCTTGCTTTCGTAATATCAACGACTATCATGTATTCATGGGTTAGAGTGATATTTGGGGGTAGCTCCTCATGTTTTGAATCAAAGGCTGATATTAAGACATTCGGCAAGTTGTCGCTCCCAAGAACAGTAGAGCAAATCGTCTGAACAAGCCTCACAAGGCTGGCTTTATCCTTGTCATCTATGACCGTCGCCTTCTTTCGGACACCCCATTGGATCTCTGCCTCGAAAAGACTGGCAACACCAGCAGGTCTATGCTCTCTACGTTTTTCAAGGAAAGAACCATCATCAGGATATATGAACTTTTTGTAATTTTTTGTAAAAACCTTACTGAACTTATCAAATACTCCATGAACAGGGTGCAGTATCCCTTGGCGATCAATTTCACCAGTGGCAATAAACATCGGGATACGCTTGCCTTTTGCAATTGACAGAAACGACA
>CAZWTY010000133.1:0-7246 GCA_964637565.1 uncultured Desulforapulum sp. | reverse complement strand
GCAGTGACGAGGGATGAAGCGCAACGCAGAAATCGGGCTTTTTTACGACGCCATCAACATCCAACATCGAATGAAGGATAACTCCTTTTTTAAATAGTGAATTTGAACACTGTTTTCTTCCCATGCGAAAAGAGTGAGCCGTGAACCCATTCACCATTCGATGTTCATAAAATGCGGCAATCGGAATTTTATTCTGACAACCACTATAATGCAAAATATTCGATAACAATTTGGGCGGGATTATTACCATTCATCGACAGAACAGAAGAGATTGGCATGACCTTCCACAGGCCATATGAGACAGGACTTTCGCCACCCCACATGGCCGGGCAAAAGCCCGGCCTGGGTATGGATGTTTCAGCTTTTGGGATTTTTCAGGGATGCCCGGATAAAATCCACAAACAGGGGATGGGGCTTCATGGGTTTGGATTTGAATTCGGGGTGGAACTGACAGCCCAGGTACCAGGGATGGTCCTTGATCTCCACGATTTCCACCAGGGTACCGTTGGGTGAGGTGCCGCTGATCACCAGCCCCTTTTCCTTGAGGGCGTCCATGTACTCGTTGTTGAACTCGTAACGGTGGCGATGACGCTCGGAGATGTCTTCGGCGCCGTAGGCGTCAAAGGCGAAGGTGTCTTTCTGGAGCCTGCACGGATAGGCCCCCAGCCTCAGGGTTCCGCCTTTGTCCGAATCCACGTCGCGATACTCCATTTCTCCGGTTGTCTCGTTCAGCCATTCTTTCATCAGGTAGATCACCGGGAACTTGGTTTTCCGGTCGAACTCGGTGCTGTTGGCGTGGGCCATGCCGGCCACATGTCGGGCGAACTCGATGACGGCGATCTGCATGCCGAGACAGATTCCGAAATAGGGCACCTTGTTTTCACGGGCGAATTTCGCGGCCAGGATCTTGCCTTCCACCCCCCGGGGACCGAAACCGCCGGGAACGAGAATGCCGTTCAGGTGCCCCAGCACCTCCCGGCAGTTCGATTCGTCGATTTTTTCCGAATCGATGAACTGGAGTTTCACCCGGCTGTCGTTGGGAATGCCCCCGTGGTACAGGGCCTCGTTGAGGCTTTTGTAGGATTCGGTGAGATCCACGTATTTCCCCACGATCCCGATGGTCACGGTGAACTGGGGCCGTTTGAACCGGTCCACAAAATCCTGCCAGTCCCCGAGACGGGGAGCCCGGGTCCAGATGTGGAGGCTTTTCACGATTTTTTCATCGAGCCCGTCCTCGTGGTAGATCAGGGGAAGCTCGTAGATGCAGTCCACGTCTTTGGCCATGATCACCGCGTCCTTGTCCACGTTGCAGAACAGGGCGATTTTCGCCTTCATGTCCGCCGGGATCTCCCGGTCCGTGCGGCAGAGCAGGATGTCCGGCTGGATACCGATGCTTCGGAGTTCCTTGACGCTGTGCTGGGTGGGCTTGGTTTTCAGCTCACCCGCCGTGGCGATGTAAGGCAGAAGGGTCAGGTGAATGTAGAGCACGTTTTCCTTGCCCAGGTCAGCCCGGAGCTGGCGGATGGCTTCGAGGAACGGCAGACTTTCGATGTCGCCGATGGTGCCCCCGATTTCGATGATGGCCACGTCCACACGACCTGAAAGGAGCAGGATGCAGCGTTTGATCTCGTCGGTGATATGGGGGATCACCTGGACGGTGCCGCCCAGATACTCTCCCCGCCGTTCCTTGGTGATCACCGAGTTGTAGATCCGGCCCGTGGTGAAGTTGTTGTCCTTGCCCAGGCTGGCTGTGGTGAACCGTTCGTAATGCCCCAGGTCCAGGTCGGTTTCCGCGCCGTCATCGGTGACGAACACCTCGCCGTGCTGGAACGGGTTCATCGTCCCGGGGTCGACGTTGATGTAGGGATCGAGTTTCTGAAGGGAAACCGTAAGCCCGCGGGCTTCGAGAAGAGCCCCGATCACAGCCGAGGCAAGCCCTTTTCCCAGAGAGGACAGAACGCCGCCCGTCACGAAAATAAACTTTGTGCTGTTGCTCATGTGCTTCCCCCTTGTGTTGTGAATATTAGCCGGCAAACAGGTCTCCTGAATACACGGCGGCCCGTCCCAGTTCTTCCTCGATGCGGATCAGCTGGTTGTACTTGGCGATACGGTCGCTTCGTGACAGGGACCCGGTCTTGATCTGGCCGCTGTTCACGCCCACGGCCAGGTCGGCGATAAAGGTGTCGGCCGTTTCACCGGACCTGTGGGAAATCACGGTGGTGTAACCGGCGTTTTTCGCCATGGTGATGGCGTCCAGGGTTTCAGACACCGTTCCGATCTGGTTGAGCTTGATCAGGATGGAGTTGGCGATACCGTCGCTGATACCCTTTTCGAGGATCTTCGGATTGGTGACGAACACGTCGTCGCCCACGAGCTGAACGCTGGTTCCCAGTTTTTCGGTCATCACCGCCCAGTTGTCCCAGTCGCCTTCGGCCAGACCGTCCTCGATGGACAGGATGGGGTATTTGTCGATCAGGGACGCGTAGTAGTCGATCATCTCCGCGGAAGACAGGCTGCGTCCGTCGGACTCCAGCACGTATTTCCCGTCTTTGTAGAACTCGCTGGCCGCGCAATCCAGGGCGATGACGATGTCGCTTCCGGCTTTGTAACCCGCCGCCTCGATGGCCTTCATCACGTACTGGAGGGCTTCCTCGTTGGAGGAGAAATCCGGGGCGAATCCGCCCTCGTCTCCCACGGCGGTGCTCATGCCCTTTCCGGACAGGATCTTTTTCAGGTTGTGGAAGACCTCAGCCCCCATGCGCACCGCATCGGCCATGGAAGGCGCACTGAGGGGCATGATCATGAACTCCTGGATGTCCAGCTTGTTCGAGGCGTGGGCTCCCCCGTTCACGATGTTCATCATGGGAACGGGCAGGGTCCGGGCGTTCATGCCGCCCAGATAGCGGTAGAGGGGAAGACCCAGGGCTTCGGCGGCGGCCCGGGACGTGGCCATGGACACGGCCAGAATGGCGTTGGCCCCGAGCTTGGCTTTGTTTTCCGTACCGTCCAGGGCGATCATTTCCTGGTCGATCTCCATCTGATCGGCGGCGTCCATGCCGATAAGCTCGGGAGCGATGATGTCGTGGATGTTCTTGACCGCGTTCAAAACGCCTTTTCCAAGGTAGCGGCTTTTGTCCTGGTCTCTCATTTCAAGGGCTTCACGTGTTCCGGTGGAGGCGCCTGAAGGAACGGCGGCCCTTCCCACGACTCCGCAGGCCAGGGTGACATCGGCTTCCACTGTGGGGTTTCCCCGTGAATCCAGTATTTCCCGTGCGACAATATTCAGTATTTCGGTCATAACGTTCCTCCGGAAACAGTCCGTAGATTATTCAAAAAATATTCAAACGTTGGTGTTCACCTCGTTTTCAACCATGATCCGAGGGAGTAAAAAACGGTCTTCGTTCCTTCAACCCCACCGTTGCCCCGGATTTCTTCCCAAAGCCTTGGACAGCCGATGTTAATCGCCCTGATACCATGTCTATCCTTCTGGGATTGTTGTGTTTTCCAACAGGGAGGCATTTTACGTCCACCTGTTTTTGCGGCAACGATGAATTTACAGATACCCCAAAGACGGGTGGGTGTAAACAGCTTTTTTGTCCCACGTCCCTCCGTCCGATCCCCACCCCTTTTCAAAAGACGCGGCCGTCATTTCATCAGCGAGAATTTCCGCCTGGACCGTGAGAAGACCGCCACAATCCCCACGGCGAACCAGAGCATGTCTCTCAGGAGCAGCTCCTTGCCGGCGGCGGCGTTGCTGTCCTGCTGAAAGGAAAAACAGCCGCAGTCGAATTCATGGCCCCGGATCAGATTGATTGAAATGGCCACGATAAAGGCCAGAAGAAGGATTTCCACCAGAACGGCGGCCGACCGGGGGACGATTCCGGCCATCAGGCAGAGCCCGGCCATCAGCTCCACATAGGGCAGGACAATGGCCGTGAGGTTGATGGACCATGCCGGAAAAAGTCCATAACCGTAAATGATCCGTGCAAACGATCCTGGATCGAGGATTTTGTGGATGCTGGCGTAAACGAAGACCAGCCCCAGACAGAGCCGGGCGGCCAGTTCAAGCCAGGGATTGGTGAAAAGTGTGTCAGTCAGTTTTTTCAACAGGAAGCCCCTCCCTTTCCCAGGCCGGATACCCGTCCACGAACACCCGGACATCGGTGTATCCGTCTTCTTTCAAATACCTTGCCAGGGTATGGCTGTCTTCGCAGGTCCGGCCCGAGCAATAGGCCACGATGGGCTGATCCAGGGGAAAACGGGCCATGAACGACGGAAAGGTCGTGTTGTAATCGTACACAAAAAGATGAACCGCGCCCTCTATATGCCCCTGCCTGAAGGCCGCCTCATCCCGGGCGTCCACGAAGACCACGGATTTTTCCTTGAACAGAGCGTAGGCTTCAGCGACGGTCCCGATTTCAATGTCACGGGACACGGGCTGTGATTTGGAGTTGGGCGATACCACGCCTTTCGACACATCCCATTCTCCCACGAGAGAAATGCCTGCGGGCGACAGGGCGTTCACCCCGAGACCTACCAGAGCGGAAAATCCCACGATCAGAACCATGTCCCTCACGATCTTCGTCATGTCAAACCCGCCTCTTCACGGATCAGGCCGACCCAGCAGGCCAGAAGTCCGGCAAGGTCTTTGCCCGCCTTTTGTTTTTCAGCGATTGCGGCTTGGCACCGGGCAAGGGCCTGCACACAGTCGGGCCTTTCCGGATTTTGTTCCAGCAGGCCTTTGAACACCGCTTCCGCCTCATGGACATAGCCCTGTTTCAGGTAGAGATCCCCCATGGTTTTCGAAAAAAACGCGTGACGGGATGTCATGGTCAAGGCCCTTCCTCCACAGCTTTTTCAGCAGAGGGCTCCGAAACGGTTCCCGCCGCTTTCTCCGTCTCTCCGGCTTTGGACACGCTTTCAGTCTCGATCACGGCTTTTTGGGACGCCCCTTCTTTATCGGGTTCTTTTTCAGGCTCTCCTTCCGGATTCCCGTCGGAATGAAACTTCACGATGATCTCGTCTTTCCTGATCATCCCAAGCTCCTTGCGGGCCACCTGTTCCAGGTATTCCTGATCGCTTTTCAGCCGGGTGACTTCACGGTAGAGCCCCCTGTTTTCATTCCGGAGCTCTTCGTTCCGGGTCGTGGCTTCCTTGAGCTCCCCTTTTTTCCGGTTCAGGTCGAGGATACCGTTTTTAAAGAAAACAATCATCAGGAGAAACACAAAAAGAAAAACACAGGCGGCCGGCAGGGCCATCTTTTGATATTTTCGGATATCCACGTTTTTTGTTCCTTGTCTTTTTCGATCAGCTCTTTTTCAAAAGGGTTAAGAGGTTTTCCAGCTCCGGGCTTTTCATGAGCCGGGCCAGGACGCCGTAAACAGCGATTCCCGCCACAATGCACGCCGAAAGTCCCAGAATGGCCCTGAAAGACGAGCCATTATAGGATCTAAAAACATAAATCGCAAGACCGTGAACACAGAACCCCATGATCAGGGAGCAGAAGAGGCTCCTGACCATGGACAGCAAGAGGGACGAGCCGCCCAACCTGCCCAGGGCCTTCCGGATCATGACCACCAAAAGAACCAGATTCACGGCGGAGGCAAGGGAGGTGGCAAGAGCCAGCCCGCCGTGTTTCAACGGCCCCATGAGGGCGATGCTGAAAAGGATGTTCAGCACGATGGAGAACACGGCGATCCGGACCGGCGTCGCGGCGTCTTTTCTGGCGTAGAACACGGGGGCCGCCACACGGACCGCCGACACGGGGCAGAGGCCGGCGCTGAAATAGACCAAGGCCGTGGCGGTCATTTCAAGATCGTGGGCTCCGAACTCTCCGCGTTGAAACAGCACCGACACGATGGGATGGGCCAGGGCGATCAGGCCCGCCGTAGCGGGAAGGGTGATGAAGAACACGAAACGCATCCCCTGGGAGAACGTCGCCTTCACCCCTTCCGTGTCACCGGAAGCGGCCTGGCGTGACAAACTGGGAAGAACCGCCGTTCCCATGGAAATGGCGAAAATCCCCAGGGGAAACTGGAACACCCGGTCGGCGTAGTACAGCCAGGAAATGCTGCCTTCAAGAAGAAAGGAGGCCAGGATGGTTCCGGAAACCACGTTGACCTGGTAGACTCCGGCCCCCACGATGGAGGGCAGCATCAGTCGTCCGATCTGTCGGACTTTCGGGTGGAGAAACGGCGTGTCCCGGCGGAACCTGAATCCTTTTTTCCAAAGAAAAGGCATTTGAAGGGCCAGCTGGAGAAAGCCTCCCCCGATCACGCTCCAGGCCAGGAGAAGAATCCGGGCCCTGTCGTCCTCACAGTAACGGACGCCCGCCCAAAGAGCCGCGATCATCGTGACGTTAAGGACCACGGGGGCCAAGGCCGGAGCCGAAAAATGGCCCAGAGCGTTCAGGATCCCCATGCACAGGGCCACAAGACAGATGAAAAGCACATAGGGGAACAGCACCCGGGTCAGGGTCGCCGCCAGGGCCATCTTGTCCGGATCGTCCATGAACCCCGGAGCGATGGCCATGAGAATGGCGGAAGCGAACAGAATCCCGACCACCGTGAGGACAGATAAAATCAGCGTCAGCACCCTGAACGAAGAATCGGCAAGGCGGAACGCCTCGTCTCTCCCCTGTTTTTCCAGGGTTTCGGTGAACACCGGCACAAAGGAAAGGACCAGGGAGCCTTCGGCCAGCAGTCGCCGCATCAGGTTGGGAAGCCGGAACGCGGCGATGAACGCGTCGGTGTAAAGCCCCGAACCGAAGGTCCAGGCCAGCATCATGTCCCGGACAAAACCGAGAATCCGGCTGGCCAGGGTGTAGATCCCCACCGTACCCGCCGCCTTGACTATCCTGCTGTTTTCGCTTTGGTTGTCGTTCATGATATGGTTCCCGTGTTTCCATCAATCAGGTTCAGCTGCTGCCCGGTTCATCCCCATAGTCTTTTTCACGGTAAAAGAAAAGATGATTATTGGTTTGAAGCCGCCATACCAACCCGCACCGAAACAGGACAACGCCCCCAGACAATTCATCAGGAAAAACCGACAAAAATAAATTTTATAGTCAATCTATCATGACCACAATATAATATGTGATTCACTGACCATCAAACCCTTAGAAAAATATTTTGAAAAAAGAGTACATAAATCAAATCTTTTTTTACCGAATGTCTATGGCTATTCTAATGTTTCAACTTTCGGGAATGAGTTAACCCATCACCAATTTGCTCTTTGAAAAACCAAC